>NZ_JBQLIC010000002.1:0-470655 GCF_056034385.1 Marinococcus sp. LNHM3E3-2.2 | reverse complement strand
GGGTGACCCGACTGGGCTTTTTCAATACTTTCGATGGACAGCGTCCGAATCGTGTTAATTGCTAACTGTTCTGTGCTCATTGCCACACTTCCACTCCTCTTACTATTTATAAATTTTCTTTTCATAATATTTTGAAAGAATGAATATTCAAATAAATTTTAAATGATTTTTAACTCTAGGCTTTATTTGAAGAACCAAATTCTATTATTTTAGCTTGAACTGTTTGCTGAATAGACTCCCGAGCCGCTCCTAAATATTTACGTGGATCATACAACTCTGGTTTTTCATTTAATATATTCCTTACGGTATCCGTTGCAGCTGTTTGATTTTCGGTATTCACATTAATTTTAGCCGCTCCTAAACGAATAGCTTTTTGAACATCCTCTTTTGGCAGTCCCGAGCCTCCATGCAAAACTAGAGGTTTTTTCGTTTTATTATAAATTTCCTCCATACGGTCGAACGCTAAGTTGGGCTCGCCTTGATAAAACCCATGAACTGAACCCAAAGCTGGAGCAAAACAGTCTACATCTGTATCATGAATGAGCTTTAAACAATCCTCCACTTTCGCATAAGCTTCTTCCGGATTAGTAATAACTCCACTATCCTGGGCTCCGACATGGCCAACTTCTGCCTCCACGGAAACACCTCGCACTCTAGCAATTTTCATAACTTTATTTGTTGTAGAAATATTATCCTCAATAGGGAGGTCCGAGGCATCAATCATCACAGAAGAAACACCAGCTTCAATAGCTTCCTTACATAGTTCTATGCTTGACCCATGATCTAAATGCAATGCTACCGGCACTGTGATACCGTAGTCTCTTATCAAGCCTTCGACCATATTTACCGCTGTGGAAAATCCTCCAATATAATTAGCTGCACCTTTCGAAAGACCACATATTACAGGAGATTGCTCTTCTTCAGCGGCTAGCAATATACCCTGAGCAAATTCTAAATTATTAATATTGAACTGTCCTACAGCGTACTTTTGTTCTCTCGCTTTGTCCAGCATTTCTTTCATTGAAACTAACACTTTATCCATCCTTTCATAATATTACGATTGAAGGGAGTTTTCCATTTCATGTTGAGAGTTAATCATGTATGACTGTTTTTCTAAAGCTAAAAATGAATGCGTTACCAAGAAATTATTTTCTTCTTTTACTCCTCTTAATAACTTTCCATTAGTAATACCTGTAGCCACAAATAAACAATTATCTGAAGAAACAATGTCTTCTAACTTCAAATAAGCTCCAGGATCAGTGATGCCCATTGTTTTGCATCTTCTATATTGATTATCGTCACTTACACAAAGTTTTGCTTGAAAATCTCCACCTAAACTACGTAAAGCTACTGCTGCTATTACCCCTTCCGGAGCTCCCCCTTTACCTATAAACATGTCTACTGAATGGTTAGATAGAGCCGTAGCAACTGCAATATTTATATCAACCTCTTGGAACAAGGAAACTTTTGCCCCCGTATCTTTTATTTGTTCAATAATTTTTTGATGCCGGGGTCGATCTTGAATGCCAACTTCTATTTCCGATAATGGTTTTTTCATAGCTTTAGCAACATTTTCGACATTCTCTTTAGGAGAAAGTTTTAAATCAATCGCTCCCTTAGCTGCCGGCCCTACAGCAATTTTTTCCATGTACATATCGGGAGCATGAAGAAGCGCGCCTTTTTCAGCAAGCGCAAGCACTGCTATTGCATCTTCTTTTCCACTGGCTACTAGCTTCGTGCCGTCTATCGGATCTACAGCAATATCCAGTTCTGGTGATTTTTCTTTTCCAACTTTTTCTCCTATAAAAAGCATAGGAGCTTCATCCATTTCTCCTTCTCCAATTACTACAGTTCCTTGTCCTTTCATTTTGTTTAATGTACGACGCATTGCCTCAGTAGCATAAAAATCTGCTTTATTCTTATCTTCTTTTCCAATGTAAGGATATACTGCTAAAGCTGCCTGTTGAGTGACATTTACTAATGGAATAGCTAATTGATTCAAATTATCTCCTACTTTCTTGCAAACAATTTATACAAAAAGCCTAAAAGGCTAGCTTGCTCTATCCCTTTAGGCTATTTGGTTTCTTTTATTTACTTTGTGAAAGATATTCTTGTTCTTTATCTATAATTTTTTGAACCTTTTTTGTCGATCCGCCTTCCCATGACACATTTAAATAACTTTCTACTATTTTCTTGGCCGCTTCCGGTCCTATAACTTGAGATCCCATGGTAATAATTTGGGCGTTGTTACTCAATTGAGCTCTTTCAGCTGAATAAGTGTCATGACATTGAGCAGCCCGAATGCCAGGTACTTTATTAGCCGATATTGCTACTCCTATTCCTGTACCGCAAATTAAAATTCCACGTTCTACTTTTTCTTCTTTAACTGCTTGCGCTAATTCAAAAGCTACATCTGGATAGTCAACAGAATCACAACTGTAACATCCAAAATCAGTAATTTCGTGTCCCAATTCTTCTATATGATTCTTTACTTCTTCTTTTAAGGAAAAGGCATTATGATCACTGCCGAGAGCTATTTTCATTTTTAATCACTTTCCTTTCGTTTTTTTATATAATATATCATTTTATTTCGTTTGTCAACTAATTATATATAAATCGAAAGATTTCGTTACCCTAACAAAGCAATTGAAAGCCAAGGTACCAGCACAATGATAGTAAGGCTCAAAAGCATTGCTATGAAAAACGGAATAACTGCTTTTGAAAGTGTCGGTATGCCAAGACCAGAAATTCCTGAACCTACGAACAAGTTCACTCCTAGAGGCGGCGTAATAAATCCAATAGATAAATTGACAATCATTATTACCCCGAATTGTATTGGATCGATTCCCAACTCCATAACAACCGGAAATAAAATAGGGGTTAATATTACAATCGCCGCTGTAGTATCCATAAACATACCTACTATTAATAACAAGATACATATCAGTAGAATAATAATAATAGGATTCTCGGAAATTCCCGTTAAGAAAAGTGAAATTTGGTTTGGTATTCTCTCAAGAGTAAGAATTTGACCAAAGGCTGTAGCAGAAGCGATTATTATTAAAATAGTAGCGCTAGTTAAGGAGGAATTCGTAATAATATTAGGCAAGTCAGAAATTTTCATTTCTCTATATACAAATAAGCTGATAATCAAAGCATAAACAACTGCGACTACAGCCGCTTCGGTGGGAGTAAAGATCCCACTGTATATACCGCCAAGAATTATAATGGGCGTGAGTAGTGCCCATTTAGCTTTATTTGCAGCTTTAAACAAAGCTTTAAATGTAAATTTTTCTCCAGCGCCCCTATAATTTTGTTTTTTAGAATAAATATACGCCCAAACCATCATCATTAAAGCTATTAAAATACCGGGTAAAATGCCCCCCAGAAACATATCTCCAACCGAGGTTTGTGAAGAAACACCGTACATAATCATAGGGATACTTGGAGGAATAATAATGCCTAAAGAACCCGCAGAAACTACTACTGCTGTAGCAAATTTCTTGTCATAACCTTCTTCTACCATTGCCGGAATCATTAACCCGCCTACAGCTGCTACGGTTGCTGGGCCTGAACCAGAGATAGCGGCAAAAAACATAGAAGTCAAAACAGCTACTATAGCCATGCCACCCGTGACGTTCCCTACCATCACTTTTCCTAAATTCATAAGACGAGCAGAAATCCCTCCACCACTCATTAATCCTCCTGCAAGAATAAAAAGCGGAACAGCCAATAAAGGAAAAGTATCTACAGAAGTTACCAGGTCCCTCACAAAGCTTTCTTCATTAATAGTTGGGAGAATCACTATAGTAATAAATGAAGCTAAACCTAGTGCTATTCCTATAGGAACTGTAGTTATCAACAATAAAGCCAGTAATCCAAATAGAATTAGTGAAGTCATAAATCAACATCCTCGTTTGACCGCCATTTAGCCGTTATATACCACTGATCTTGAATTAAACGTATAAAAGTTAAGGTGAAACCTACTAAAGTGGAAGCGTATACCCACCCATATGAAATTCCCAATCCTGGGGTTGTTCTCGTAATACTAAAGACAGTATTTAATCCGTAGTAAATAACAATGATACTAAAAATCAAAAAGATAAGATTAGAAAAGGTGCGGATAAAAAACTTTCCATTTTTTTTAAACAAAAGTGCTAATGAATCTATTTTCAAGTGTTTGTTTCTTTTTACGGCATAACTCACGCCGATAAAAAGCATCCAGATAAACATGTAGCGAGCCAATTCTTCAGTCCACGGGAAAGTAAAAGTGAAAACATTTCTCATAACTACTTGAGCAAATAAAGTGATTACTAAAATAGCTGTGGTTAATATAAGCAAGTATTCTTCAGTATATTTATTTAGAAACCGGATTATTTTCATATCGAATTCTCCCTCTAAAGAGGATTTCTGATAAAAAAGCAAAAGTAGATACCCCTACCACTATATGAACTTTTTAAAAGTTACTTACAATATTAGGTATCTACTTAAATACTTTTCTTGTTATTTACGATTCATAAAGATAAAAAATTGATAATTAAATTACATTTATTTTCCTTCTTCAACATGATTTAAAAATTCGTCCATAAATTCTTGACTTGTTTCATCTGCATAATTATCTTTCACCGGCTGCGTTGCTTCTTCAAATGGAGCTGTTTCGGGCTCTACTATTTCCATGCCATTTTCAGATAATTCATCTAGAAGTTCTTCTTCTTCATCGCGTATAGTCTCTCTGTGAAATTGCTTAGCTTCTGCTGCTGCTTCATCAATAATATTCTGCTGGTCTTCTGATAAAGAATTCCAAAATTCATCACTGATTGCCATAGGCAGAGGGCCGTATTGATGGTTAGTTAATGATACATAGTCTTGAACTTCATAAAAACTACTTGCATAGATATTGGCTAACGGATTCTCTTGGCCATCTACTGTGCCTTGCTGCAATGCTAGATAAAGTTCTCCGAAGGCCATAGGCGTAGCGCTTGCACCCATTGCTTCCAACGTATTTACCGAAACATCTGCCTCTGGTGTGCGAATACTTACTCCATTGAGATCTTCTGGAGATTCAACGGGGTTATTACTAGTTGTGGTTTGTCGCATACCATTTTCAAAAAAACCAACAATTCGAATGTTATCATCTAACAATGGTTCCGAAACTAAGTCCCCGGCTTCTCCATCTAACACTTCCCAAGCATGCTCATAATCTTCAAATAGATAAGGAAGTTCAGTCGCTCCGATTCGATTGTCATATTGAGTAAAAATCCCCGCCCCCGCAAGACCTATTTCCAACTCATTTAAGGCAACATTTTCAATCATCTCTGGTTCACTACCGAGTTGCTCATTTGGAAAAATATTCACTGTCATATTGCCATCAGACTGCTCTTCTACGATTTCTTTAAACTTCACAGTCGCTTCATGACGAACGTTCGATTCTGCCGCACCATGTCCTAAATCTATTGATACTTCTTGATTTCCGTCCCCATTGCTCTCGCCATTCGAATCCCCACTAGATTCATTGCTTCCGCAAGCTGCCAAAACAGTTAAAACTAATACCCCGCTAAGTGGTTTGATCACTTTCTTCATAATATAACTCCCCCTAAGATTAGATATTTTTATCAATTGTATACAAAATCTTTTCAAAAGAAGTGGCATCCCAAGCTGCACGACCAATAAATAAACCGTTTACATTTCTACATTCAAGATAAGACTGATGATTTTCTTCGTTTACACTGCCTCCATATAAGAGAGCCACTTTCTCTCCGGATTCTCCAAATAATTCTGACAATAGTTTCCGAATATTATCGTGCTGGTAACTTACATATTCTGGAGAAGCCGGGATTCCTTGATTCCCAATCGCCCAAACAGGCTCATAAGCAATTTGAATATTTTCAATCTCGTTTTTATTAAGACCAAACAAAATAGTTTTTAGCTGAGTTCTAATCTTTTCATTTCCCAATTCTCTTTCTTTATCATTGAGATTTTCTCCTATACAAATAAGCGGCGTTATATTTTTTTCTAAAGCTGCTATTACCTTTTTATTAAGGTCTATATCATTTTCATTGTAAGTCTCTCGACGCTCCGAATGTCCTAGTTCGATTAAATCGATACCCGCTTCTTTTAGCATCAGTGGAGAAACTTCTCCAGTTTGAGCTCCGCGGTCTTCCCAATGCATATTTTGAGCGCCAATGCTGATCCTAGAATTAACTGTTATTTCTTTCAAAGGATATATGTGCAAGAAAGAAGGAATAACAAAAAGCTCAATTTTAGAAGAAAGATTTTTTTGGATTTCAATTAGTTCAGCTAAATAATTTTGCCCCTCTTCTAATGTTTTCGTCATTTTCCAGTTAGTGCCTATATAAACTTTATCACTCATTTTGTTCGATCCATTCTCTCATACTTTTAATGATTAACCATACGCTAGTTGCCCCAGCGTCCTGGTAACCCATAGCTCTATCTCCTAAAGTTTTTGCTCGTCCGAATTTAGCTGGAATATCTTTAGTAAATTCCACCCCATTCTTTGCTGCTTCTTCTGCTTTTACCAGCCCCTCGTATAGGGAAAGTTGTTCTTCAGAAGCTTGTTGTAAAGCTTTGGCCCCTGGCTCTAAGGCATCAATCATGGTCTTATCTCCAACTTCGGCTTTTCCTCTTTTTTTCACAGCTTGAGTAGAAGCCATAAAAATAGTAGCAAGCGTCTCTATGGTCATGTTCGGCTTAGGCTCCATCTCTTTGACGCCCCCACTAAACATTGTCCCGAAGATAACACCAGAAGCCCCACCCATAGACTTCATCATTTCCATACCGGTTACTTTAAATATTTCAGGCACACTATCATAATCGTTCTCTTTAAGCTTAGCAGTAAAAGCTTGGGCTCCCGCAGACATCCCAGAGCCATGATCCCCGTCGCCTATTTCACTGTCGATTTGTCCTAACATATCTTTTTCCTGTTTTATTCTTTCACCTAAATGAAGAAACATTTTTTGTACTTCTGTAGCAGACAATTCTTTTCTTGTCGAGGTACTCATTTTATTAGCCTCCATTCAGCGTTGATAATAAGGGGATTTTGCTGGAACATCAAAATATTTTTTTATTTCTTCATCTAATTTTAAAAATGTAATAGAAAACCCACCCATGTCTTGTGTCGTGCAATAGCTATTGACATCTGTAGAGTTAATTATTATTCCTTGATTTTCACACCATTCCTGCACTTTTTTGTTCACTATAAAAAGTTCCATAAGTGTGGTCTTTCCTAAACCATTTACTAAAATTGCTATTTCGTCGCCTTCTTTTATATTTGCTATCTTATTTAACTCGATCAGCATATCTTCTGTGAGTTCATCAGCTTTTTTCATTTTTGAGCGACGTATTCCTTTTTCTCCATGAATACCTAAACCATATTCAATTTCATCCTCTGGTAGCGAAAACATTGGTTGCTCTTTACCTGGACTTGTACCTGGAGAAATACCTACACCGATCGAAAATAGATTCTGATTGGTCTTATCCGCAATTCTAGTAACTTCAGGGAGCGATAAGCCTTCTTCTGCCGCTCCTCCCGCTACTTTCAAAACAAACATATCTCCGGCTATACCTCTACGCTCATTTTTGTTACCAGCTGATACCACATCGTCTGTTACTTGCACAGTTTTCGTTTCTACATCTTCCATCTCTGCCATTTCTGAAGCAACTTCAAAATTCAACACATCACCAGCGTAATTTCCATAAATGTATAGTACGCCTTTGCCTTGATCCACTTTTTTTGTTACCTCCAAGACAGTATCGGGAGTAGGAGCGGCAAAGATATTTCCTAAAGCTATTCCATCAGCTAAACCCTTCCCGGCTGCTCCAATAAAAAGTGGTTCGTGGCCTGTACCTCCTCCAGTGACTATCCCTACTTTATTAGGAGAGGAATGCTTATATATTACTCCTTTTACTTCGGGGACCTTTTCATAATCGTCTCGATAAGCTTTGACAAAACCTTCTATCATTTCATCAACGATCACTTCTTCTTCATTAATGACTTTTTTCAAGATTTCACCCTCTTTCTATTTGTACTCATTTAAAGCATTCTTCATATTATCAATGCTTTTTGTAATCCAATCATCTTGTGCACTAATTGTTTTTTCCAGTGTGCCCTGCTCAGGAAGCCAAAGTTCTATAATTCCATTTGGGATTGAGTCAAAACCTTCGAGGCTTTTCAATAAATGTTTTAAGTTTAACTGGCCTTCACCTACAGGCGTACCGATCAAATCAAAGCCGATAGTTCTATCTTTTCTTTTGAAAATAAAGTCTTTTAAATGAACATTGGTAACATAGGGACGTACGCGATCTATTACTTGATCTGGCATTTCCAATTCTGCAATAGAATTCGCAGGGTCTAAACAAATTCCTACATTCGGGCTATTAACTTGATTTACTATTTTCACTAAATCGCTTGTTTGTACAGGCTCATATGTTTCTAAAGCCAATTTAACTTTTTTGTTTTCTAACGTTTCTTTTATATCATTTAACCATTGAACTGCTTCCTCGTTGGAAGGGGCGCTGTCTTTACTGTGAACCATACTTCTTAGCGTTGACGATTGTAACCAAGAAGCTATTTCTGCGTATTTTTTTAAATGCTCTGGAAAGATTCCTTGTGTACCTAGTTCCAATTCAATATCTCTTTCTTTGGCATAGGAATAAATATCTTTCACTTCTGCTTCAGAGAATTCTTCGATCTCATCATAATCACAAATTTGAAAAACTTCTCCACCTAAATCTTTTGTTTTATCTATAAAGTATTTTAATGTCTGGGGCTCTTTAGGTAGTTTTTCTACTTCCCACCTAAAAGCGTAAGTGCTAATTCCTACTTTCATGATTATTTGCCCCTCCTATTAATCAATATGAGAACCGCCATTGATATCAATCTCTTCACCAGTAATATAACTAGAGCCTGGAGAAGCTAAGAAAGTAACAGTGTAAGCTACATCTTCAGCTGTACCTGAGCGCTTCGCTGGGATACCCTGCTCAAGCTCTGCTCTTTTTTCAGGTGTTAAAAGTCCCCCAGTAATATCCGTTGCTATCAATCCTGGTGCCACAGTATTACAAGTTATTCCAAATTCAGCCATTTCTCTTGCTACAGCTTTAGAAAATCCTGTGATCGCAGCCTTCGCTGCAGAGTAATGAGAACCACCGAATACTCCTCCCCCGCGTTTGCCAGAAACGGAACTCAAGTTGACTATTCTTCCATATTGCTGTTTTTTCATATGTGGTAGTACTGCTTGAGTTAAATAAAATGTTCCATTCATGTTCACGTCAAAGACTAGATCCCATTCTTTTTTTGAAATGTCCAGTACTCCTGTTGGTCTAGTAATGCCGGCATTGTTTACTAAGATATCGATTTTCTTATGTTTATTGATTAACTCGTTAATTTTACTCTCAGCTTCTTCTTGATTCGTTACGTTTAATAATAGGCCTTCGGCTTTTCCATTCTCTTGGTTAACATCTGCTACCGCATTTTCTAACATGTCTTCATCAATATCCGAGATAATAACTGTAGCTCCTCGTTTAGCTAATTGTTTGGAAATTTCTCTCCCAATTCCTTTTTCTGACGCTGCCCCCGTTACCAATGCGATATGATTTTCTAGATTCATAATACCCCTCCATAATTTGAATTTTTCGAAAATAATTTTTGATAGCGAATTTAATTTTTAGCATGGTTGTTTTTTAACATGGTATAATATATTTAACTTGTTATGGTTAAACGTTTGACCATGCGGTTAACTAGAATAATAAAGTTTGTAAGCGCTTTTGTCAAACCCATTTTATTTAAATATAATGGTCAAAAGACAATTTACTTTAAATTTAAATAAAAGGAGATATATAAGTAATGCGAATAACTATGAAAGATATTGCTGCAGAGACTGGAGTGTCGGTTACTACGGTTTCTCATGTAATAAATGGCACTAAAAAAATATCTAAAGAAACGCATAATAAAATTATGGAAAGTGTAAGAAAACATAATTACGTACCTAATTATTCAGCGAAAAACCTTCGCAATAACGACACGAAAACAGCCGGATTAGTTGTGCCAAGTTTTCCAGATTCCTATGTTACCCAGTACATTAATAGCATCAGTAAAAAAGCTAAAGAAAATAATTATAATTTATTACTAGTAAATACTGATGAAGATACTGACTATGAGGAAGAAACTTTGAGATTATTCAATTCTCAAATGGTCGACGGAATAATACTTTCCCCAGCAGCTAAAGCTTCTCATAAATTATCTTACGGAATCGAACAGTTAAAAGATTCCTTACCTATTGTTTTGATTAGCCGCCGGCATGATGGTTTTGAAAACGCTCCTATAGTCATTCAAGATGACTACCAGGCTGGTCAAGATGCTGCCAATCACTTACTGCATCATGGCCATACAAATTTGGGAATTATATTTGCTGTTGAAGATATTTCGCCTACCAATGACCGTATTAAAGGATTCACGGAGGTATTGCATGAAAATGAATTGACACTTCCTAAAAATAAGATTTTGCAAGGTTTTGCAACTATAGAAGGCGGAAAAAAGGCTACTCTTAAACTGTTAAGAGAGCACCCGGATGTTACAGCTATTTTTACCCTGAATGATTCAATGACTATTGGAGTAGTTAAAGCTCTAAAAGAAATGAATAAGAGCATTCCTAAAGACATTGCTTTAATAGGATTTGGAGACTTTCCTACTGCTTCTTTAATGGATCCTCCTATTACCAATATTAGCTTGTCACCTGATATATTAGGTCAAACAGCTTTTGATTTATTGTTAAATAAAATTTCCAATTCCAGTTATTCTAAAGAAGTACAGGTACCAACATTCTTGGTTACTCGTAAATCTTGTGGCTGTTAATCAATTTGGTTAAACGTTAAACTAACCAAATATAACCTTATCTATTTTCACCTTTTTATTATTCTTTTTGATTATTATCAATTTTTTTCATATGATGAGTATATAAATCAATTATTAGAAGGTGAAACCATGAATAAACTATTTGTGACTGAGCGACGTGATAAAATACTTGAGACTTTAAAACAAAAGGAACGGGTTACTGTTAAAAGTTTAGCAACTAAGCTCGAAGTTTCTGAAGTAACTTTACGAGGAGATTTAAAAGAAATGGAAAAAGAGGGACTTCTTCAACGGACTCATGGAGGAGCTATGCTACCGCCTGAAAATAAGGATAACAACGATATTCCCTTTGACTTCAGAGAAAGAAAAAATAAAAAAGAAAAAAATTTAATCGCTCAAGAAGCCCTTAATTTCATTCAAGAG
This sequence comes from Marinococcus sp. LNHM3E3-2.2, assembly GCF_056034385.1. Classification (NCBI taxonomy): domain Bacteria; kingdom Bacillati; phylum Bacillota; class Bacilli; order Caryophanales; family Bacillaceae; genus Marinococcus; species Marinococcus sp. LNHM3E3-2.2. Next base: position 459,368 of record NZ_JBQLIC010000002.1, on the reverse strand, counting down.
GGTCATTGTATTTTGTTAGATGCTAGTTCTACTGCTCTTGAACTAGCACGTCTTCTCAAAGTTAAAAATATTAAATTAACAATAGTAACTAATGGGATTTATACAGCCTTAGAATTAAGGGATAATCCTAATTTCACGGTAATACTTTTAGGAGGGGTGCTTAGACAAAACTCAAGTTCGTCAGAAGGAGTTCTTGGAGCAAACATACTAGACCGAGTCTATGTGAACACTATGTTTACTTCTGTTAATGGGCTCACTATAGATACTGGCTTAACAGATTTTAATATTCATGAAGTGGAACTGAAATCGGAAATGGTAAGAAAATCTTCAGAAATAGTAGCCCTTGTTGACCATACAAAGATTGGTGAAAGTTCCATTGCCTCATTTGCGTCACTATCAGACATTTCTACACTTATTACAGATAAAGAGGTAGATGAAACTTTATTACATTATCTAAAAGAGAAAAACGTAACCACTGTTATCCCCTCAATAGCATTATTATAAAATTCAAGGAGTGTAGGATTATGAATAAATACCAAAAGCATATCACGGTGAATATTGGAGAAAAGCAAACGATTATTGAACTCAGTGATCTTTTAAAAAAATATCAAGCAGAAGTTTTTATACTAAATGAATCCGGGGGAGACATCCAAGAGGTTAATCCGAAAAGCTTATTAGGTTTGGCTACTCTTCAATTAAGAAATGGAGTTACAGTTTTAGTAAGGGCGGAAGGAAATGACGCTCAAGAAGCAGTGGAAGAGGTTTCTGATTTTTTACAGGCGAATAATTAAATTTTATTGCCAGCTACTTAAGTTAACTTTTAATTTCAATTCGATCAAATAAGGGACTGTCCGATTTTTAGGACAGTCCCTGTTCACTGTTTATTTATCTAGTAATTTTTTTGCAACAGTAGCAATTCCTTCTCCATCCAACTGATAGTGCTTATAAAGGTGATAAGGTTTTCCAATAGCCGCATACTCGTCATAAAAACCGTGTCGTTTGAATTTACAAGGAATACCGGATTCGAGAAGCACTTCGGCTACTGCACTCCCAAGGCCTCCCTGAACGTTATGCTCCTCTACGGTAAGTACAGCCCCGGTCGCTTTGGCCGCTTCGTAAACAGCTTCTTTATCCATTGGTTTGATCGTATGCATGTCGATGATCTGGGTATAAATGCCTTCATCTTTCAGCTGCTCCGATGCTTTTAAGGCTTCATTGACTTCAATGCCGCACGCGATGATGGTAAGGTCGTTACCTTCTGTTAAGACATTTGCACGCCCAATTTTATTTTGTGGAGCATCTTGCTTTTGGTATACTTCTTCTTCCCGGCCACGACTGACGCGGAAATAGATCGGTCCTTCGTAGCTTACGACGGATTCTTCAATCATTTCAGCCAATGCCTGGCCGTCAGCTGGAGAAATGACGGTCATGTTCGCCATCGAACGGGTAATCGCAATATCCTCCTGCGCATGGTGGGAAGAACCATAGAATCCCATGGCAATCCCCGTGTGTGTACCAATCAGCCGAACATTTAAATTCGGGTAGGCTACAGCGGTTTTAATATTTTCTGCCGCCAGCACGCCTAAGAAGGAAGCATATGTTGATACGAATGGAATTTTTCCAGTTGAAGCCAGACCTGCTGCTGCCGTCACCATATTTTTCTCTGCAAGACCAAAGTTAAAGAAGCGCTCCGGAAATTTTTTGCCAAAATCCCACAGCTTTGTTGGTTTACTGAGGTCTGAGGACAGGCCAACAATAGTAGGATATTTTTCGCCTAAAGCTGCCAATGTTTCTCCCGCTGTCAACTGCGTCGACAGTTCCAAGCTTTTATACAATTCCCAGGTATCTTTATGAAGCGTTTCGTTGCTCATCTTAATTGCTCCCTTCGATTTCTTGGATAGCGCGAGTGATATCGCCTTCGCCGAGGTTCGCTACGTGCCATTCGTAGCCGTGCTCCATGAATGAAACGCCTTTGCCAGCTATGGTGTCGCAAATAATCGCGGTTGGTGTATCCGAGTCTGCCGCCGGTAGATTGTCAAAAACGTTTACCAGGGCTTCCACGTCGTGCCCGTCTACTTCGACCACATTCCAACCAAAGCTTTCCCATTTATCTTTAATTGGTTCCACGTTCATCAACTCAGACGTATTGCCATCTACCGTCACTTTGTTGTTGTCAACGATCGCAACAAGGTTTCCAAGCTTTTTATTTCCGGCACTCATCGCTGCTTCCCAAACCTGGCCTTCGTGCAGTTCGCCGTCTCCCATCAAGATATACGTTCGGTAATCTTTGTTATCCACGCGGGCGCCCAGAGACATGCCGACGCCAACCGATAACCCGTGGCCGATCGATCCGGAACTAAAATCAATGCCGTTAATTTTGTTCATATCCGGGTGATCACCAAACGCACTTCCCAGTTGAGTATATGTTTCAAGTTCTTCTTCCGGGAAAAATCCCACGTCGGCTAGAATTGGATACATGCCTACCGCCGAGTGTCCTTTCCCCATCACGAAACGGTCCCGGTCTTCCCACTTCGGATTATTCACATCGTAGTTCATCACGTGGTAGTAAAGGGTCGAAAAAATTTCGGAACTGGAAAATGAAGAACCATAATGGCCGCTTTTCGCAAGGGAAATTAATCTAATTGTGCCCAGACGGGATAGTTTGGCTTTTTCTTTAATTAAATCCATGGTTTGTTGAGATACTGATGCCGTATTCGACATAGTCATCCTCCTCTTAGTGTCAATTTGGTTAATCGATTAACTTAAAGAAACCTTACTATGCAAACGCTTTATAAGTCAACAACTTTTTTGAATTTGATTTAGGGAAATGGATAAGATACAGTTTGTATACAAGAGGACGCTTACAGAAAGAGTTTGGAGGAAATGGCATGAAAGTAACGATGAAGGACATTGCGAGGGAGGCAGAGGTTTCTTCAGCAACGGTGTCTCATGTGATTAATGGAACCAAAAAAATTTCGGAACCGACGCAGCAAAAAATCTTAGACCTGATTCAAAAATACAATTATGTGCCGAATTCCACTGCGAAAAATTTGCGCGTGCAAAGCACCAAAACAGCTGCCTTAGTAGTATCCAGTCTTCCGGACACGTTTATTACCGAATTGGTTTATGGGGTGGAAGAACGCGCCCGCGAAGCCGGGTACAACCTGTTACTCGTAAACACGAATGAGGATGAAGACTACGAGCAGAAAACGATCAATCTGCTTCATTCCAAAATGGTGGACGGGATTGTTCTTTCCCCGGCAGCTAAAAATTTGGATTACTTAAATGAATTTGATAACAGTACATTTCCCATTGTTCTTGTTAACCGGTACGCGAAAACTGTCGATCACCTTCCACGTGTAACAGGGGATAACGTGCAAACTGGGTACGAAGCGACCTCCCACTTTCTCGATCACGGCCATCGTTCTATTGGTGTTATTTACGGGGTGGCTGAAGTGTCTTCAACAAATGATCGCCTCGAAGGGTACCGAAAAGCCTTGGAAGTACAACATCTGCCTTTTGAACAAGATTATTTGGAACTTGGGCATGCCACCGTCGCCGGAGGAGCAAAAGCTGTAGACAATCTACTGCGACGAAATCCAGCGATTACGGCCGTATTTGTTCAAAATGACCTCATGACAATCGGCGTTATTTCCCGCTTAAAAGAACTGTCCTTAGCTATCCCAGATGATATCGCTTTGATTGGTTTTGGCGACTTTGCCTCGGCCCCTATCATTGATCCTCCCATCACCACCGTTGTCCAACCACCAAGAGAAATTGGCAGTGCTTCATTTGATGCTCTTCTGCACAAAATCGAAAATCCGGCTTTCGATGAACACCAGGCTCTACCTGCAGAAATAATTTACCGCCGTTCATGCGGGTGCTAAAGTGACACAAAGCCTCGACTGATATTCAGTCAAGACTTTGTTTATTGATTGTGAACATGGTTTATCTCCAAGCTTATATTTTATCTAATTATTAGCAAATTCCGATAATAATTGTTGTGTTGAGTAAAAACTCTGTTAGCAACAACATTATCGTCGCTTACCTATGGATGATGTCTTAGAAAGGAAACAGAAAGTCGGTACTTTAAAGAGGATCACGGGAGTTAAACAAAACAAACCGGATTCTGAAATTCAGAATCCGGTTCATTATATTTATCCGCCGTAATAATAGTAATAGCTCTGATCCATGCCTTTTTTCTGGTTCAGAATACAGCCGAGAATCGGCACACCGCTCACTTCAAGCAGGTCCTTCGCTTTCCGGGCAGCATCGTTTTCGGTTTCTCCGGCTTTCACTACGAGAATGCTTCCGTCGCAGTGGCGGGAGATGACCTGAACGTCCGTCACCGCCAACACCGGCGGGGCATCAAACAAAATTACGTCGTACTGTTCGCGGGCAAGCTCCACGAGGTGTGCCATCGAACGGCTGCCCAGAATCTCAGACGGGTTCGGCGGGATCGGCCCGCTCGGCAGAATATCGAGGTTCGGCACCTCGGTTTCCTGCACATATGCTGCGTACTCGCCGTGATTTGTCAGGGCGTTAATCATCCCGTGGGTGTTCATGCGGCGGAACGTATAGTGCACAGTCGGCTTACGCAGGTCAGCATCGATAAGGAGCACTTTCTTTTCCTGCTGAGCCATCGTTACCGCCAGGTTTGCCACCGTGGTGGACTTTCCTTCCCCCGGGCCTGCCGACGTAACCACTATTGCCTGCATTTCTTTATCTACAGAGGAATATTGAATATTCGTACGAATCGTACGGTACTGCTCGGATACCGGGGATTTACTGTTCAGCCAGGTGATGAGCTTTCGCTGATTCGTGTTCGTCTCTTGCTTTCTTTTTCGTGCCAAACGCGCACACTCCTTTTGATTTCTTTCCATTACTCATTATATCGGCCGGATGCTTTATTCATTATAGGCGTAGTATAGCATATTCAGGCAGACCCGGGTCCATTTTTCCAAAAAGCAGGACCTTTTTATGACCCGTTCTCCGTCCACTGCTGCCAGATACCGTCCGTCCAGGCCGCGTGTCCCTGTTCGGTTGGCACTGGTGTATCCTCGCCAACATAATCGATTAGTTCTTCATCATCCACCGCCGGCCAGGCACTCCAGTGGTTCAGGTAGGTGACCCCGGCCTCGTCGGCATAGCCTTCCACGGCGTCGAGCTGTTCTAAGTAATACTGCGCTTCGTACCAAGGCTGCGGAGCGCTGATATAGTACGCGCTGTCGTTTTCCTGCACCGCTTCCGTCACTTCACGGGTGGCGTAAATGGTATCGTCACTGCTGACCGTGCCGTTATCACTCACCGCAAATGGCACAAAGATAAACAAATCAGCATTGGCACCGGCCATTTCCTCTGTCCCGCCTTCATTCAGCACTTCAAGCGACGTGCTGTCATCATATGTAATCGTTTCTACTTCCGTGTCAATCCCGTTCCAGTTCTCCTCGATCCGATCGCCCAGCTGTTGCGGAAAGCTATTATCGCCTTCTGACGTCACCGCGTCGGAGCCTGCCACTACAATACGCAGTGCCTCTCCGGACTGTTCAGCTTCTTCAAGCTGGTTCTGCAGACCGGCATCGAGCCCTTCGGCATCGATACCGCCCTCGGAGGAGGCTTCGCTGCCACCGTTCTGCTGACCGCTGCCACTCTCTGCTCCCCCAGCGTTATCGATACGGTCCTGGTAGTACAGCCAGCCTGCAATCAGCACTACAGCAGTGATCAGGACGAGGATAAATAATCCAATTGATCGTTTCATCAGATCTCCCCCCGCTCATTATTCCATTCTTAAGTATTACGAAAATACTCTAAATTGTAAAGACGAAATCCGAAAATTTCCATAAAAGAACGTATAATTTAATTTATTTTAAAAATAAAATGTGTTCACAATGCCGACAGTCATCACCATCGCAATAATCGTGAGCGGAAGACCAACTTTAATATAGTCGGAGAATTTGTAGCCACCAGGCCCGTACACAATAAGGTTCGTCTGGTACCCGATCGGAGTTACAAAGCTCGCCGAAGCGGCGATCGCAATTGTTACGGCAAATCCCATCGGATTGGCATTCAGGCTTTCGGCAATACTGATCCCGATCGGAATCATCAGCACAGCCGCCGCACTGTTTGTGATCAGCTCAGTGAACAGGTTGGTCAGGGCATAAATGAAAAACAGAATGACAATGATGCCAAGCGGCTCCCCGAAGGCAAGCAGCCCCTTTGCTATCCAGGCCGCGAGTCCTGTTTCAGTCATTGCCTGCCCCACCCCAAAGGCACTTGCAATCAACAGAAGCACCTGAAACTGCACATAGCGCTTTGCTTCCTCGGGTGTAATAATACGCGCCACCAAGAAAATGAGTACCGCAAGCGCCATTGCCTGAAACATGCTGAGCCATCCGATCGTCACAATCGCAATCATCGATAGCAGTACCCCGAGCGAGAACCAGCCCTTCTCGGGCTTCTCCCTGATCGAGCCCGGGGTCTCCAGGGCAGAAACGACATAAAAATCGTTCGAGCGCTTGTATTTCTGCAGAAAATCCGATCCGGCTAGCAACAAAAGCGAATCCCCGGGTCGAAGGCGAATATCTCCGATTTTACTCTGTATTCGTTCGTTGTTACGATGCACTGCGACTACACCTGCATCGTAGGACGAACGAAACTGCGCCTGTTTAATTGTTTTGGCCTGAAGCGAGGATTGATGGGAGACGACGGCCTCCACCAGCTGGTTCGAACCATTCTGCAGGTCATCCAGCGTCAACTCAGTCCCCGTTTTCAGCGTAAGCCCCGCTGTCCGCTGCAGGTCGGCCATTTTCTCAAGTACCCCGGTGAAAATCAGACGATCCCCCGCCTGCACAATTGTATTGGAGCTTACCGGCGATATGCGCTCATCCCGGCGGATAATTTCGATCAAAAACATTCCCTGCAGGTCCCGGAGCCCTGCTTCCTGAACGGTTTTCCGTACGTATGGAAACGTCGGCTCAACCTTCATTTCACACAAATATTCCTTCGCCTCATCCTCCATCCGTTTCTGCGTTCCTTCATAGGCCGGCAGTAGCCGATAGCCGACCGTAAACAGATAAATCAGACCAACAATCGTCAGCGGCAGACCGACGACCGCCAGCTGGAACATGCTAAACCCCACCATATCGTAATCCAGAAGCATCCCGTGCACCACCAGATTGGTTGACGTTCCGATCAGCGTAATTGTTCCACCCATAATCGTGGCATACGATAGCGGGATTAAAAATTTGGAAGGCGCATAGCCGCGGTCTTCACACCATTTTTTTATAATTGGGGTGAAGGCCACCACAATCGGAGTGTTATTTAAAAACGCTGACATGCCGGATATTGGCACAAAGGTGCGTACCATCGATGACACCGGGCCACGGCTTTTTTTCAGCCAGCTGGTCATAAACCGCTCCACAAGCCCGCTCTTCTGCACTGCTCCGGCGACGATGAATAAAAGCGCAACCGTTAGCATTCCTTCGTTGGAAAAACCGACCAGGGCCTGTTCCGTCGTGAGGATACCGCTGATCAAAAGAATGACCAAAACGGTAAAAACGATCATATCCGGCCGTGCGATTTCAAAAAACAACGCTAATAGCATCCCCACGATTAATATTAATACAACACCCATTTCGATGGTCATATGTACCCCTCTATTTCCTACCATTCATATAGGAATGATTATACAGCAAAAGAGACCCGCTGCGGGAGTCTCTTTTCATTAGTTTATAGTTTAAAAACAGAATTACGATTAAAACGATTTTACAATAAACCAGCCGTTGGTCTGATCTTTTCTATTATAATAGAATCTTTCATTGTCTTCGTATCTTACTACCGTTCCCCCGGCCGCTTCAACGATTGCCTGGCCGGCGCCGGTGTCCCACTCCATCGTTGGAGCGTAGCGCGGATAAAAATCAGCCTTTCCTTCTGCGATCAGACAGAACTTCAATGAACTGCCAGCGGACACTACATCCACATTGCTGTATGTCTCTTTCAATTCATTAATGAACGCTTCTGTCTCTGCTGACATGTGCGAGCGGCTCGCTACAACGTTCACCTCTCCTTCAGGTTTGGAAGATGAAAGCTTCTCTCCATGCTGCTGGAGCAGCTCTTCGCTGAGGGGCAGCTTGGAGGTAACATCGTTAATCTTGTAGGCTCCAAATGATTTCCCACCGATGTAAAGTACGTCCTGCGCAGGAACGTAAATGACGCCCATGACTGGGTATTTGTTTTCAATTTTTGCGATATTAACCGTGAATTCATCATTTTTTTTCACAAATTCCTTGGTACCGTCCAGCGGGTCCACGAGCCAAAACGATTCCCAATCTTTACGCTTTTCATAATCCACAGTATTCCCTTCTTCACTGATGACCGGAGTTTCCGGGTCTGCTTCGTGAAGTCCTTTGGCGATTACGTTATGTGCACGCTTGTCTGCTTCTGTCAGCGGGGAATCGTCTTCTTTATGTTCGACGGTAAAATCCCGCTTATAAACATCCATAATTTCCTGTCCTGCTTCTACTGCAATTGAAATAATTGCGCTTGTAATTATAGTCGGCATCTGTCTTCTCCTTTTGCCAGCAGTTCCCTAAGAAAGCCTGCTTCTTCTAAATCTTCTCTTATTTTTCACAGTTCACTAAAACAAACCGAGAAACTTTTTCTTATTCCTGATCTTTAACGGCTCGTCGAGCAGCGGGTCTTTATTTTCAACAATACGTTCGGCGTTTTCCAAAAAGGTATCCACGTATTCCGAGCCCAGGTGATGATCAATGTAATCATAGGCCTCCCGCAGGTCAAACGGGCGCAAATCAATGTTATGAGCGTCCGTCGACACAATATGCGTCAGATTATGGGTTACTATGTCTTCGGCAAACTGTTTGATGCTCTTGTTTACTTTACCGGTAAAGCAGTGGGCGGTAACCTGCGTTAGTGCCCCGTTTTTCACAAACTCATGCAAAAGGTCCGGCTGCTCGCGGAACGCCTTCGTCCGCTCAGGGTGTACGATGACCGGCACATAGCCCTCTACCTGCAGCTCAAACATCAGCTGCTTGGCGTACCTTGGCACCTGGGCGCTCGAGAACTCGACAAACACATAGCGGCTGTGATTTAAACCGATTGAGATCCCTTTTTTCAAATCATCGACCAGTTCACCGTTAATCCGGTTCTCCTGACCCGGCAGAACCTTCACTTCAATACGGGCGCTTTTTAGTGATTCGTTTACGTAATCCACCAGGTGCGGAATGTCCTGGCCGCTGTTGTCCCAGGCCCCGTTTTTATGGTGCGGTGTAGCAACAACAGTATGTATGCCGTTTAACTGCGCGGCTCTTGCCATTTCGATGCTGTCCTGAATCGTTCCGGCCCCGTCGTCAATACCAGGGAGTATATGTGAATGCAAATCAATCATAATCATTTGCTCCTTTACGTTTATTCCATATCAACAGCTTATCATATTTTTGTAATTTTATGCAGAAGACCTGCGGGCGATTAGACACAAAAAAGCCCGGAAGACCTCGTTAACCGAAGTCTTCCGGGCTGTGATTTTTTGCTGATCAAACAGTAAGCTTAATCGTTTTGATTTCATATGGTTTAAAATCGAGCGTCAGGCTGGAACCGGCGGCGAGCTTTTTTTCCGGTTCTTCGAGCAGACTGCATTCCGTGCAGGAGGAAAAATCATGGGCGCTTGTAAACGTCACTTCCCCTCGCATACCTCCATGCTCATGCAGACGAACGATAATTCCGTCATCATCCTCCGCCTGCTTGACGGCATCCACAGTAATATTGGCCGAATCCGGCTGCAGAAAACTGTATTCCTCCAGTTCCATGCTCCCGGGAGCAGTGTCTGCCGGTACATTCAGCTCCGTGGCTTCCTGAACAGTGCCTCCTTCAAACCAGTCTCCTCGGTGCGGAAACAGGCTGTACGTAAAAATGTGCTCGCCCTGGTCCTGGGTCGGATCCGGTTCTATCGCTGATTTTAACAGCGTCAGCTTCATAACGTTATATTTAATATCGTAGCCGTACTTGCAGTCATTGAGGAGGCTTACACCGTAATCCCGCTCCGAAAGGTCCGCCCATTGATGTCCCACCGTCTCAAACATCGCCATGTCCCAGCTTGTATTCCAATGGTTCGGACGCTTCACATTGCCGTACTGAATGTCGTAGGTCGCTTCGGTGGCACGGATCTGGACCGGAAACGCTGCTTTAAGCAGCTGCTGATGCTCGTGCCAGTCGACCGTCGTTTCAAAGTCAATTCTCCGCGAATGGCTGTACACGATGACCTTCTGATAGACCATAGAAGACTGATAGCTCCATTCCAGGGCTATTATTGCACGAAGCGGACCGTTTTCTACCAGCTCGGCTTTTTTCAGCTCAGAAACGGTGTACTGTTTTTCCTTATAAAAGATATCAATATCCCAGGCATCAAATGCAAGCGGTTTGTCCTCAAACACTTCAAGTACATTCGCCGGCCCGGCAAGCGTTTCCCTTCCGGCTTCCCTGTCATACACACTCACCAACTGCCCGTGTTCATTAAAATCAATCGTATAAAAAGGGGTCTCCAGCCGGTGGTTGTCGTATTGGAACGGCGTATCCTGCTTCTGCTGGGCAGTTCCATTGGCATAGATGACCTTATATCCCAGTGCTGGCAGGTCCGGTACATGGACGAGCATCTCTCCGGATTCTTCTGTCTGCACCTGCAGCTGGTTTCCTGTATGGTCGGTCCAGCTGTGCTCTGCGTCCGGCACCTGAATTACTGCCCCGCGTGAGTGGGAGGCTGGATTAAATACCGTTAATTTCTCGCCGGCGGGGTCAATTTTCAGAAGCTTCGCCTTTGTTTCCTGTTCATTTTTGGCCGCGAGCTCCAGCGCTTCCGCGTATTCTTTCGTACTGTCCTCGTACACTTCTCTAATAGAGGAGCCGGGGATAATATCATGGAACTGGTTGCGCAGAATGATTTTCCATCCCTCCCGGAGCCTTTCCTGTCGCTCTTTGCGCCATGAGCCGCTCTGAAGATAGGCAAGCGTATCGAGCCATTCTGCCCGGCGGTAACGCTGTTCGGCGGTACGGTTCATTTTTTTATTGTACGCCTGGCTTGTGTACGTACCCCGGTGGTACTCCAGATACAGCTCCCCGTCCCATGTGTGGACGTACTGATCGGTTTGTTCCATCCGTTCATGAAGCCCCTCAAGATACTCATCCACCCTGCCTGTTTTTACATTCGGAAGCCCTGGCATTTCATCAAACCGGCGGATTTTTTCCAGCATGTCCCGGTTCACTCCTCCGCCTCCATCCCCATATCCGTAGGAGAGAAGCAGTTCATTATTAAAGGGGCGGTCCCGGTACTGATCCCAGATGCCCTGAATGCTTTCGGCTTCAATTTCACCATTGTAGGTATATTTATTCGACCCATCCGGCGTCGTAATGAAATGCGCAGCAATCTCTGTCCCGTCGATCCCGCGCCAGGTGAAGGTGTCATGCGGCATCCGGTTGTACTGGTTCCAGCTGATTTTGGTTGTAATAAATGTATCAATGCCTGCCTGCTTCAATATCTGCGGCAGCGCCCATGAATAGCCGAACACGTCCGGAAGCCACAAATACCGGCACCGCTTCACTCCCAGCTCCTGTTCGAGAAAACGCTGGCCGTACAGCAGCTGCCGGCTCAGGGATTCACCGGAGGGAATATTACAGTCGGCTTCGAGCCACATCGCCCCTCCGGCTTCCCAGCGGCCCTCGGCTATCCGCTGCTTAATCTGTTCGTAAATTTCCGGATAATCGTTTTTTATATACTCATACAGCTGGGGCTGGGTCTGCAGAAACCGGTATTCCGGATACTGGTCCATTAATTTCAGCACGGTGGAAAAGGAGCGTCCCGCTTTTTCCCTTGTGTGCTTCAGACGCCAGAGCCAGGCAACATCAATATGGGTATGGCCGACGGCCCTTACCGTCAGCGGGTGTTCCTCCTGCAGGGAACCCATCTCCTCGTGCATCTGTTCGTTTGCTCGTCTCACGGAGGAATAAAACTCACTGCTTCCCGGGGTACGCCAGTCGATCTGCTTAAACGACCGGTCAAGCGCCTGCAGCAGCAGCGCCCGTTTAGCATCCCGTCCGTCGAGCACAGCCGTCGTTTCCAGAGCCGCTTCCGCTGTGTAATACAGATCATCCGCCGGTTCATTCAGGCAGGAAATAAAGGCAGTCTGCAGACGGTGCTCCTGGATTTCCTGGTTTCCTTTAATTCCTTCAAGGCCTGACCAGAGCCGGAATTCCAGCGTGATTTTTTGTCCGGCAAGCCGGTTAGGGAAAAATACCTCCTTGTGATTTCCGTCCACTGCCTGCATCGGTTCCCCGTTAACATACAGCAGGGATTCAAACCCGGAATTATGACCACCGCCTGTTTTGCCAAAGTCGAACACACCGACAATTTTTTCCTGGCTCCACTCTTCCGGAATCTCCACTTCTGTTTTCAGCCACAGGTAGCGGTCTCTTCCTTCCCAGCGGTCGCCAATAGTCATTTCTTTTGGCTCCTGATTAGGCATGGAGTGAATAATTTCTTCTCCCGTTTCCTCCTCCACCGTTTCGAAGCGTTCGATGGGCTGCTTTCCTGTATACCGGTACTGCTTTAATTCACTTATCCGCTGTGCCAATTTTTCTTCTGTCCAAAACATGATTCTCATCCTCTCTGAAATAAATCCCTGCTATCCTTTAACAGCTCCGCTTGTCAGTGCTCCGACAATGTAGCGCTGCAGCAGGACGAATAAAATGACTACTGGAATAATGGACATGATGCTGCCTGCAGCAAGCAGGTGGGTCGTAATCTGTGTCTGGGTGGACTGAAGATTTACGACGCCGACCGAGACCGGGTACAGCGACGCATCATCGATCAAAATGAATGGAATGACAAACTGCGACCAGCTCTGCACAGCGACAATAATAACCACCGACACAATCCCTGGCAGGCTGACCGGAAACAGAACCCGGCTAAGCATCTGCCATTTATTGCATCCATCGATAATGGCTGCTTCATCCATATCAACCGGCACGGTATCGATATAATTTTTCAAAAACCAGGTGGTAAATGGAAGCACCACAGCAACGTACACGAGAACGACCAGCCACAGCTGGTTCAGCAGCCCCCAGCTTGCAAACAGCCGGTAAATAGGTATTGTGATCACGACCGCAGAGATCATTTGTGTCATTAAAATGGCTATCATAAGATGGTTTTTAAATTTCATCCGGTATCTTGATAAGGCAAACGCCGCCGGCACTGCGATGAGTAGTGTTAATATGACTGTGGAAGCGACAATCCGGAATGAATTCCACAAATACTGAAGCACCGGAGCTGTATCAAGCACCTCCCGGTAATTCCCGATCGCAAAGCTTGTCGGGATAATGCTTGGAGGCACCTGAAGCACCTCAAACCTCGTCTGCAGGGACAGGGAGAACACCCAGAGAAGCGGAAATAAAAAGCTGAGTACGACAAGCACATAGCTTGTATACAGCCCAATCCTTATCCAACGCTGTTTTTTCGCACCTACCATCATTTATTCTTCCCCCCTTCGGCCGAGTACCTTTAAGTACACAAGCGTCATCACTACGTTCACAACCAACAGCACTACTGCGGTCGCAGCACCTTCTCCAAGGTTAAACTCCCTGAAAATAGCGGTGTAAATACTTAAAGCGATAACCTCTGTACTATTACCCGGCCCGCCGCCTGTAAGCGCCATCACCATATCAAACGTATTGAAGGTATCGATCGAAATAATGATGAGGTTGACCAGAATAATAGGAGCGATCGCAGGGAGAATAACACTTTTCATCCGCTGCAGGGCATTTGCCCCGTCGATGACCGCCGCTTCGAGTACATCCTTCGAAACCGTTTTCAAACCTGCATACATTAAGATCATGCTGAACGCTGTCCCCCGCCATATATTCGCAAGCGTCACGGACAAAAGTGCCATGGTGGGGTCGGAAAGAAAGGAAACGGGTCCGAGGCCAACGGTACTCAGAGCATAATTGATAATGCCTGCGTCTGTTTCGTTATACAGCATACCCCAGATAACCCCGATGACGACACCTGGAATTGCCCAGGCTACCAGCACGGACGTACGCACGACCACCGTCCCTCTCAAATTCATTTTCTCCCCCTGGACAATGAGAAGCGCGACGATAAATCCGGCAAATAGTTGAAAAACCACACTGAAAAATACAAAGAACGCCGTCGTGCCGATCATTGGCAGAAAACCTGGAAGCGTGAACATTCGAAGATATGATTCCAACGTATAGTCGTACCCCACCTGAATCATATTTGCATCAGTGAAGCTCAGCCGCACTATTTGGAGAATCGGATAAAGAAACACTGCAGCCAGCACTAACAAGAGAGGGACTAGCCAAGGGTACGGTGTATCCCACATGGTCCTTCTCGGTCTCCGCTTTTTTTCCGTTTGCTGAGGGGGAATCGCTTTGTCGTATGTGCTCATTCACTCTCACCGCCTTCTCCAAAGGTGACAATCTCCCATGCATCATCGACCGCCTGCTCCGGCTCCTTACTTCCGGATATTACCTGGGAAATAGCCGTTTGCAGCTGTACCGAAATTTCATTGTATTTTGAAGATCCTGGACGGGCTTCAGCTTCTGTTTCCAGAGATGTCAGAAACTCGTCATTGAAAGCGCCAGGATTGTAGGAATCGGCTTCATAGACCGACTGCCGGGCCGGAAGCGACCCTTGAATCGAGGTGAATTCGCCCATTCCTTCTTCGCTGATAAAGGAATCCATAAGGAAATCAAAGGCGGCTTCCTTCTTTTCGGGGTCTTCTGTAAAGATCCCCCACGCCCAGCCGCCGGCGCTTGACACGGTCGGATCATCTTCTTCAATTGTCGGGAGTGAAGCTACTTCCCAGTTCTCAAAGTCGTCACCAAGTATCTCTTCTATCGTAGCCGCCTGCCAGCTTCCGCCAAGGAACATGGCCGTATCGCCGGCAGCAACCTCGCCGTTTGCATCATTTTCCTGTCCCGAGCTTGCCATGCGTTTGGAAACCGCTCCTTCTTCCTGGGCACGGTCGAGCGTCTCAAACGTACGGATCATTGCTTCTCGGTTCTTACCTTCGCCAAACGTCGGGTTCCCTTCCTCGTCCACCAGCTCGCCGCCCTGCGACCAGAATAACGGCCATAATGACGTCACCGACGTGCCTTCCCCGATTCCCAGCGGAAGAACAAGCCCTTCATAGCCTTCTTTTTGTACTTCATTGGAGACTTCAATCACTTCATCCCATGTCGACGGCGGCTCCTCAATTACTTCTTTGTTATAGTAAAGCATTCTCGTATCCGTGCTCATATACAGGCCATAAATCTTCCCGTCATCGCCCCGTAACACCTTTTCCGCAAATGGAAGGTAATCATCCGGATCGATGCCGCGCTCCTCCATTAGTTCATCCAAAGGCTGCAGATACTCCTTATAACGGTCCAGCATATAGCCGTCAATCGCAGCCATGTCCGGGGCCCGTCCGGTGTTTGCCTGTTCAAGCAGCCTGGCCATCGCTTCATCGATATTGCTCGATTGAAGACTTATTTGTATATCCATATCCGGATGCTCTTTTTCAAACGACTGTACATTTCCTGAAATATAATCTGAAGTTGCGGCTGATGGGGCTTCAGGTGAATAACCTGCTGTCGTGTACCAGGTGAGCGTCTTTTTTTCTTCGGCGCTCGGGTTTTCACCACTGCACCCTGCCAGCCCTGCTATTACCAGCATAGATATTCCAATAGATATTGATTTTTTCATGAGGCACCGCCTCCGATCTGCAATATTTTATAACCCTGCACTTTTTAAAACGGTTTTAATAAGTAAGTAAAAGCTAAAGGCTGCAACACTAATGCAGCATTTGCTTTAAGATCAGCGAAGCGGCGCCCATAGCTTCCGCTTCCCAGCCAAATGTTGAAGATATGAATTTCATCGCATTTGCCGTTTCAGGGTAAACGCATTCCTTCACTACCTTTTCCGCTTCTTTGGCAAAGTCCGGTACAGCCGTGATCAACCTGCCGCCAATCACAACCAGTTCCGGGTTCAGAAAATTGACTTTGTCTGCAATGGCACAGCCGACGTCCTCCATGCTTTCCTGGATAATTTCCCGGGCCAGCGGGTCTTCTTTTGCGTAGCAGTCAATGAATTGGTCTATGGAATTTAAATTATTGGGCAGCGATGTTGATTCGCCTTGATGTATTCGCTCTCTGGCTTCTTTCATAATAGGAAGAATAGAGTATAAAGATTTGCCAGTCGCGTTATTTTTCGGACGAAGCCGGCTGCTGTCAAAGCCTACCTCTCCTGCCAGGTGGCTAGCTCCTCGAAAGAGCTGGCCGTTTATAATATAGCTGCTTCCTATCCCAAAATCGATCATAAAATAAAGAACATTTTCTGCTTCCCGCGCCCGGCCGTAATGCCATTCGCCGAGCAGCATACAGTTTGCATCTTTTTCCAGGATGACATCTGTTTCAAACGCTGTTTCAAATAAAGAAACAATCTGGACGTTTCTCCATAAAGGCAAATGAGGCGGCGATAAGATAATTCCTTCTGACGCGTTGATCGGCCCTGGCGAACTGATTCCTATGCCCGCCATTTCCTTCAATTGAAATTCCGGGGCAGCTGTAATTTTTTTCAGCTCATTTATCACTCTCCCGAGTACGGCTTCAGGGTCTTCCTCTAACGAAAAAGAATTTGTTTTCCGGTAAACTATCTCCCCCTTTAAAGTAGTTATCACAAGCGTGACCTCTTCAACGGAAATGCTTACACCAACCAGATAGTGCCATTCAGCATCCAGGGTATATAATGTCGGTTTTCTTCCGCCGTTGGACAGCGCCTGCCCCGCTTCCTGCAGCAGTCGTGCTTTTTCCAAATCAACTAAAATATTACCGACGGAAGCTACGGTTAAGCCTGTCGTTTTGGCCATTTCCTGCTGTGTCATCGGCATTTCACTGCGATGAAGCAATTCAAATATACGCCTGCGATTTGCTGTTTTTAACATATTTGCGTTTGTTACTGTCATGATAGCCACCTATACTTTTTAAAATTGTTTTAATAAGTAATTAAATGTTAACGCTTTCATTTTAGAAAGTCAACATTTTCTTTTTTGACATGACTCTATTACAATAAAATCATCTGAATCATTGGAGTGATCGCATGGACTACCGCCAGCTCGTTTATTTTATGGAAGCTGCCCGGCTCGAAAGCATCACGCGCGCCGCTGAACACCTGTACGTCACCCAACCGACAATCAGCAAGATGCTGCGGCAGCTCGAGGAGGAATGGGGAGTAACGCTGTTCGACCGTTCGCGTAAAAAACTGACTCTTACCGATGCCGGCGCTGTCATGCTCGAGCAGGCCAAAAAAATACGTCACGCCTATCACGGTCTTGAGCACGAGCTCGATGCCCTCCGCGGCTTGAAGCGCGGGCAGCTCCGCATCGGCCTGCCGCCGATCTTAAGCTCCTCCTTTTTCACCCGGGTGATCGCTCCATTTCACGAAAAGTATCCGGAGATCACCCTGCATCTTGAAGAAAACGGCTCAAAAAAAATTGAAGAGGCTCTGTTGCACGGCGATCTCGATGTTGGCGCCGTAGTCCTGCCTACCGAGGAATCGCTTTTTCATACGCACCCGTTCGTCGACGAACCGCTCCAGGTCGTGCTTCCTGCCCGTCACGCGCTTGCGGCTCAGGCATCTGTCGGACTTGCCGAGCTTAGCAGAGAGCGTTTTTTGCTGTTTAACCAGGATTTCTCTTTGCGCCAGCAGATTATTACTGCCTGCCGGGACATTGGATTTATGCCTGATATTCTTTCGGAAAGTTCGCAGTGGGATTTTATCGAGAAAATGGTCGTGAGCGGCCTCGGCATCACTCTCCTGCCTGAAAGTATCTGCCGGGAGCTTGGCGGCGAGGTTGTTATCCGGCCGCTTGCCGGGGAGGCGCTCCGCTGGAAGCTCGGCCTCATCTGGCACCGCGAGCATTACCTTTCGTTTATCGCTAAGGAGTGGCTCGATTTTTCCATTCCGGTGCTTTCCAAAATGAAGCAGGAGGATTAATGCATATACCATAGATGAAAGTTATGATAATCATATTAATCATTCATTTTTATTATGGGCATGTGTGGAGTATCCTTATAAATGAAAGGAGACTTCACTATGCAGTCACGGAAAATGCGTGAAAGCCGTATCGTCAACACGGACCAGGTACTGCTGAACGATTTAAATAACTACAATTCCCTTTTTGGCGGTGTTCTGATGAAAAAACTCGACAGCTGCGCCACGCTGTCGGCCCGCCGGCATTCCCGCGCGAAGGAATGCGTTACCGCTTCGACCGATTCCATCGATTTTCTTTGCTCGATTTTCCAGACGGATTCGGTTTGCATTGAATCATTCGTTTCCTATACCGGCACAAGCTCAATGGAAATCTTCTGCAAGGTCATCGCTGAAGATATGATGAGCGGGGAACGCCGGATTGCAGCTACTGCCTTTTTAACCTTTGTCGCTCTTGGCGACCACGGTAAACCAGTGCCGGTCCCGGATATTATTCCGGAAACTGAGGAAGAAAAAACGCTGTTTGAAACCGGCCAGGACCGCGAGATTGACCGGAAGCAACACCGGCAGAAAAGCAAGGAACTCGCGAAGTTCATTACCCTGGAAAAACCATGGGATGAACACGAGGAGGGCATGCAGTATGATCACGTTAACTAGTATCCAGACGCTCCGGAGCGTCGATGAAGAACGCTGCGCATTGAAGCAAAGCAACGAAGAGCTGTATACGCTGTGGACCCATGCGGTTCAGCTGACCCGGAAGCTTCAGCTCCGCTATCAAAGTCTCTGTGCGCTGCTTCAGCCGGCAGAAGAACTGCCGCCAGACGTCCAGGCGCTGCCGAATTCTGTGCGCAGTCTTTATATAGAAGAAGTGCAGAAACTTCGCAGACAGGCGAACGATGAACAGCTGCAGCAGTTTATTCAGACGCTTTCCTTTGAAGAGCAGGAAGCCTTCTGTGCGCTGACCGCCGGGGCTACGCCGGAATCCATTAAGGGATTGAACAAATAACGAAACGAATCCAGACAATTATATTGTCTGGATTTTTTTGTAACTTCCTGGCATTTAAGGCGACTATTATTTGTGGCAAATATCATATAATTACAGCCTATTGAACTATTGCTGAATTAACTATAAAATAAAGCAATACTACATAACCAGGCAGACAGGAGAAATGAACACATATGAAAAAAGCATTACTTATTATTGGCGGGCTGTTTCTCGCGCTCCTTATCGCAGTTGGCATTTACGCCTGGTATCTCTACGATTCCGTGGCAGATACCGCAGAAAATATTAACGAAGGCGATGACCGCCAAAGTGACCTTCGCGACGCGGATGTGGATATGGATACGAGCGAGCCGATTTCCATTCTGCTCATGGGCGTCGACGCCCGAAACGGAAGTACTTCCGGACGTACGGATACAATGATTGTGGCGACCGTGAATCCTGAAACTGAATCGACTAAAATGGTCAGCATACCTCGTGACACGTACACGGAAATGGTTGGGCGCGGCACAAAAGATAAAATTACGCATGCGTACGCGTTTGGCGGTGCCGATATGGCCATGAATACAGTAGAAAACTTTTTGAATGTGCCGATTGACTACTATGCGACCATCAATTTCGAAGGATTTGAGGATATGGTGGATGCGGTCGGCGGCGTTACGGTAGAAAACGATTTTGAATTCAGCGACGATGGATACGACTTCCCCGAAGGTGAAATCGAAATGGACGGGGAAAAGGCACTCACTTACGTGCGCATGAGAAAAGAAGATCCACGCGGTGACCTCGGGCGCAACGAACGCCAGCGCCAGGTGATTGAAGCTATTGCGAACAAGGGGCAGAGTGTTACTTCCATTACACGTATCGGCGACTATCTTGATGTCGTGGAAGAAAATGTGCGCACGAACATGACCTTCGATGATATGAAGGATCTGCGCTCGAATTACTTCAGCGCACGGAACGATATTGAAAATATCAATTTTGAAAATGGACAGGACCGGACCATTGACGGTATTTACTACATGGAACAGGACCCGGCCGAAGTACAGGAAATCTCGAACATGCTGCGGGATCATCTCGAGCTTGAAGACGGCGAAGAAGCTCCCGCAGAATAACGAAAACGGTGCCCTCCACAGAGGACACCGTTTTTTATTTGGCTTTGGAGCGGTTTGGCATGAACCATCTCCGCTTTTCTTTTAAGGAAAACGGCTCTTCCGTACTGACATAACGGTTATCCAGCACGCAGGTCCCGTTGTCTTTGATCATTTCAGCGTAATCCCTTCCAGCGAGCTTTTCAATACTGTCGAAAGCGGCTTCCATGGAGAGGCCTCCATCAAAGGAATCGATGGTTACATTCGCCACAATATTTATCCACCGGTACTGGATCATTTTCTCTGCCAGTTGTCTCTCCGGCTTCGGCGCCGATTTGCTGAAGCTCTCCGCGTTCACCTGCGCAAGTGATCCATTTTTAATCAATCGGTACAGCTCTTCGGGGTGCTCCTGGAATCCCGGTTCTTTTTCCGGTTCTGCCAGGATCGGCATGTAACCTTCCATACGCAATTCATGTAAATGCGCGTGCATTTCGTGGTAGGAAAGTTCTTCGCTCCAGTCTACAAGCACGTACCGGCTGCCGTTTAGCGTTAATGCTTCTTCCGTTTTTAATTCATTTACCAGTGTATTAGTCAGTCGTACGCACTGACCTGGATGAATACGGAGAGCTCCCAACTCACCGCGCCACTGCTTTTGAAACTGTTCAATTAAAAATGGAATCGTGTCTCCCGGGCGTTTTTCGTTACCATGCCATTGTTTCGGAGCAACAATAATATCTTTCATTCCTGCCTGGTTGTACTCTTCGAGTAATTGCCTGACATTATGTTCTTTCTCCGCCGTTTCGTCTTCATCATTTAAGATGTAGCTGTTAATGTCAATCAATTCTTCCACTCCTTTGGTTTGTTACCCGTATTATTTCTTCGGCATGGAAAACGACTAAGTTATCTAAGTATAGCACACAACCTCTCAAACAAAGTAAAAATATCTTAGTCTTACACCCTGCGCCAACTGCTACTTTTATCACAAAAAAGAGGCTGAAAGCAATTACTCTGCTTTTCAGCCTCACGGTTATTTATGTTGTTTAAAAGCGGCCCGCTCCAATATAACGGGATTTCCAGTAGGAGCTGTTCATATCGGAAATAGTGACGCCGGTCGAAGCACCGGCATGGAGAAACTTGCCGTTTCCAACGTAGAAGCCCATGTGCGACGGACCGGTTCTTGTTTCGTAAAATACTGCATCACCTACGCTTGGATTCGACACCCTCGATACCTGCGTCCACATCTGTGCGACTGTCCGTTTCGTTGTGACGCCGTGCTGCTTCATGACGTACTGCACGAAACCGCTGCAGTCAAAGCCGCTCGTAGAGGTGCCGCCCCACACGTACGGGGTGCCAATATACTGTTTGCCAGTTTCCACTACTGCAGAGGAAGATCCTGTTGATACTCCGGCTACCGTACTGCTTGAACTGGAGGAAGAGCTCGAACTGCCGGAAGAGGCTGTTACATTACTTTTTAATGCCTTCTGTGTAACTGGTCCCACAACTCCATCCACGCCAATACCCGCTGTGCGCTGGAAGTCTTTGACGGCAGCTGCCGTCACCGGACCGAATACCCCGTCCACAGAGCTGTTATAAAATCCTTTGCTTTTGAGCGTACTTTGCAGGCTTCTTACTTCACTGCCGCGGTCGCCCTGACGGAGTCTTGAAGAAACGCTTGAGCTGGAGGAACCCGAAGAATTCGAAGATACTTTGGAGGAAGAGCTGCTGCCGCCAAGGTTCATTTTACTGAACGTAATTGGCCCGGCCACGCCGTCCACGCCAATGCTCTTGGAACGCTGGAATGATTTTAGCGAGCCTGCTGTTACTGGTCCGAACACCCCGTCAATTGCTCCGGTGTGAAAGCCTTCGCTTTTAAGGTACTCCTGCAGTTCTTTTACATCTGAATTCCGGTGACCTACTTTTAACGTCTGGTCTCCAAGCGCCGCATCCGCGACAGTCGGTGTTGCAAGAAGTCCTGCTGCCAGAGCAGCGCTGAATAAGAATTTTTTCATTATGTTTTCGCCTGTAAAGTCTCTTAATATCCGGAGTGTGTATGTTGTGGTTCTAAAGTTTCAGAATGAAACACTTGATAGAAATATATGTAATAAAAGGGATATTTTTTATTATTAAGAGTTTAAGACGATCACACCTCCTGTTATTTTATTTTTAAATTATTTAATATGTTTTTTCCGTTTTATAAGCTATTCGTATTATATGTTGGAGATTAAACTAATTCAATAGAACGATCACTTTTGTTACACAACTGTAATTTTGCACACAAATCCGTAACTTTATTGATGATTTTAGACCTACTTAAAACTTTATGCCCGTTATAATAGACTTAGTAAAATAAAAAAGCTTCTTCCGCCTGAAATCCAGCGGAAGAAGCTCTTCTTTAACTTTATATTACATTTGTAGTATTCTATGTTCTTTAATATAGTCGATGATCTCTTCAACGCTGATATCGTCTGCCAGAATGTATCTGCTGCGCTGATGCACTTCCGGTTTTTCAAGAATATCAAGCTTTACGCAATAGCGGAAAAGAAGTGTTATGAACTGGCGCAGCGTGGAGGCCTGATAGGTGGACTTTTCTTTCAGTGAATCCCCGAAGGCTTCAAAGTAATCCTTGGAGGAAAAAGGAGATTTATTTTCCCAGGAGACCAGGTTCTGCAAAAATGTCCGGAAAAAATCAACGCTTACGGCATACGTCTGCGGTGCTTTTTTGAATTTCAGCAGCCCTTCTTCTTCAATATAGTATAAAAGGAGCGTCTCCCGGCCCCGTCCTGCAGAAATATTGTTTCCGTTCATCCGGGGCTGCTCTCTAAAGGAGACTGTGGGAGCGGACAAGTCGACCAATCCGTTTTCCCCGGAAGCTGCAGCCTCTGCGCTGCTTCGTTCCGGATAAGTGACGTCCTCTCCTGCGATAAAGGCCTCCATCCGCTCGAGGTTGCGCATATGGTTTACGGCCTGCTCGGCGCGATCGTAGTTATGCTCCTGAATCGCCTCGTACAGAATTTCCTGTAACTGTTCTTCATACTTTGCTGGCATTAAGGGTAAATCTCCTTTCTTCAGTGACGGGCTCCGTAATATTAATCGTTTTTGCCTCTGTATAGAAATTGATTCATTTAGCTGTACAGGTGCAAAAATAACTAAACATTTGAATTATACTTAATACATTTTTTCATATTGGCGTCCCGGCGTCTATACTTTCCTACTGTATAATTATAAATTACACACGAAACCTCTTCTATCGTACGTTATTCTTCTACTACTTTCATCGGTCTTCATTCTCGATATTTACAGCGGTCTTTATTAATATCGCTACATTAACGTAAAAAAGCCGGAAAAAAGCGTACATTCACTCTTCTCCAGCTTACATATATAAATTTATATAGTTTACAGATTCACGTCCATCGGGCGGCGCTTCCGAAAAAACCTCCAGGAACGATAGCCGATCTGTTTCAGGCGCTGCTGTACTTCTTCCAGGTCGTCCCCGATTCTCTCCGGCACGTGCGCATCGGAGCCGAACGTAACCGGAACGTTGTAATACAGGGCGCGTTCGAGCATTTCATCCGAGGGATACCAGCCTCCGCAGTATTTGGTTTTGCCGGAGGTGTTAATTTCAATGGCTGTGCCTTTCTCCCCGATTATCTGGAGCGTCTTCTCCACTTCCGGAGTATCGATCTCTGCCGCATAGGGAAAATAACCCTTTAAGGCATCGATATGGCCCAGAATATCAAACATGCCGCTTTTGGCGGAAAGCGCAATCTGGCGGTAATATTCTTCCTTTACCTGCCGGATATCCGCATCATCCATACCTTCCCACCTTGAGGTATCGAAAATATTGACGCCGTTTACAAAATGAACCGATCCGATCACATAATCCATTGGATACCTTTCGTACTGCTTCCGGTAGGGAGTTTCCTTATCCGGGAAATAGTCGGATTCCACGCCGATCAGTACTTCAATATCGTTTATGTATTTTTCCTTCAGCAGACGGATTTCCTCAATATACGCAGGGAATTCTCCCCTGGCCATCGTAATGCGTGGATACGGCTGCTCTTCTGTACTAGCAAAAAATGGGGAATGGTCGGAAATACCGATTACGTCGAGCTTTTTTCGGATCGCTTCCTGAATGTAATCCTCGATTGTGCCTTCTGCATGCCCGCAGCGGTCGTGATGGTTATGAAGGTCAAATTTCACTTTTATCACCTTTTCTTTTTCTTTTTATCGTATCATGCCTGAGTTAAAAATCTATTGAGAAAATGGTATAGACATCTATATATAATGTGTTACTATGTTTGTAAGCGTTACCTTATAGATGTCGTCAGATTCTTTAACAGAGTTTTTAAATTTTTAAGAAAATTGGTATAGACATCTATAACTAAAATAAGGTACATTTTCATCATACATTATATTAAAGGGGGATCTACTTATGCTTGGAAACATTCAAATCATGGGCAAGTTCCAGAAGCTCGGGCGCTCGCTGATGCTTCCGATCGCAGCCCTTCCGGCTGCAGCTCTTATTCTTCGTTTTGGCCAGGATGACCTGCTCGGCATAGCCTTTGTCGCAAGCGCCGGCCAGTTCATTTTCGACAACCTGGCCCTACTGTTTGCAGTTGGCCTGGCAATTGGTTTTTCCAGGGACGGAAGCGGCGCTGCCGCACTTGCAGGCGTGGTTGGCTATCTGATTCTGGACGGTGGACTTACAGGCATTGACGAAAATATCGATATGGGGGTGCTTGGCGGCATTATCGCAGGGATTACGGCCGGACTTTTATATAACCGCTTTTATAACATACAGCTGCCGCAGTTCCTCGGCTTCTTTGGAGGCAGGCGGTTCGTACCTATTATCACCGCCGTTACGATGCTTTTATTTGCGTTTATCTTTGGCTATGTATGGCCGCCGGTGCAAAGCGGCATTGACCAGGTTACCGGCGTAATGACGGATACGGGAGCCGCCGGAGCCGGGATTTATGGATTCTTGAACCGTCTCCTGATTCCAACTGGGCTCCACCATATTATCAATACATTTATCTGGTTCGATTTTGGTTCCTTCCAGGGCTATAACGGTGAATTAACCCGCTTCTTCAACGGGGATCCGGACGCTGGTGCATACACAGCCGGATTCTTCCCAATTATGATGTTCGGTCTTCCAGGTGCCTGCCTGGCAATGATTCTGGCAGCAAAGCCGGAGCGCCGCAAAGAAGTAGCCGGTATGCTCGGCAGCCTGGCACTCACTTCATTTTTGACCGGTATTACGGAACCAATTGAATTTACATTTATGTTCCTTTCCCCGCTGCTTTATGTAGTACACGCACTGATGACCGGACTTGCGATGATGATTACGTTCGAGCTTGGCATATTAAACGGCTTCGGGTTCTCTGCCGGGTTCATTGACTATTTGATTAACTTCGGCATCGCGACCAAGCCTGTGCTGCTGCTCGGGATAGGGCTGATATTCGGTATTCTTTACTTCATCGTCTTCTCGGCGCTTATCCGTCTGCTGAATATTAAAACCCCGGGCCGCGAGGACGAAGAAACGGTCACGACAGCGAATGCAAACAGTGGCGATGACAAATATGAATCGCTCGCCAAAAATTACGTAGCTGCCCTCGGAGGGTATTCCAATATTCAATCGATCGATAACTGCGTGACGAGGCTGCGGCTTCAAATGAATGACATGGACGAAGTTGATGAAGACAAGCTAAAGCAAAACGGGGCACGTGGTGTAGTAAAAGTAGATAAAACCAACCTGCAGGTTATTATTGGCACTGAGGTGGAATTTGTCGCAGACGCTATGCGCACCCAGCATCCTGATTCCAAGGCAGAATAATCATTGCCCCCGTTTCAAAGACGGGGGCTTTTTCTCTGCCTGAAAACAGGTATACTTTTATCGTGAAGAAAGGATGATACGTATTATGATAGAGAAATATTTTTCCAGTATCCGCCAGCAGCTGAGCGCTGTGGAAAAACAGGAACACAGCCAGATGGAGGCGTGTGCTGAAGCGATCGCCAATACGCTTGAGCAGGACGGGGTCATACATCTATTCGGATGTGGGCATTCACACCTTCTTTCGCTCGAAGTCTACTACCGGGCCGGCGGCCTCGTTCCGATCCACCCCATTCTTCATGAACCGGTGATGCTTCACGAAGGGGCTCTGCGCTCCTCCGAGCTTGAGCGTACAAACGATTACGCCTCTACGTTTTTAGCCAACGAAAATATTCAGCCGGAGGACACCGTGATCGTTATTTCCACCTCCGGAAGAAACCCTGTACCGATCGATGTCGCCCTACACGCCAAAAAAGCCGGCGCTGCAGTCGCCGGCCTGACCTCGGTTGCTTATTCTTCGGGTCAACCCTCCCGTCATAAAGACGGATTCAGGCTGATGAATGTCGTCGATATCGTCCTCGATAACCATGCGCCGCCCGGAGATGCACTGCTGACGCACCCGGATCTCACAACTCCTTTTGCTTCAAGCTCTACAGCGATAGGAACCGCTATGCTGCAGGCAGCTATTGCCCGTGCGATTGAAATAACGGCGGACCGGGGGAAAACGCCGCCTATTTTTACGAGCGGCAATGCTGACGGCGGGGATGACCAAAACGAACAATGGCTGCAGAAATACCGTCACCGGCTTGGGTTTTAAAGAAAGCGGGTACTAAGAGACACCAAAGCCTCCTTCGTGTCTTTTCACCACTACTTTCAGCCGGATGAAAAATCCGATTGCGGCACTCGTCAGCCCGACAGTGATGCCGAGCCAGAGGCCAAACGGCCCGAGCGGCGTCGTGACAGCAAGCAGGTACCCGGCCGGCAGCCCGAGTGCCCAGTAGGAGACGAGCGCCGTGAAAAATGGCACGGTCACATCTTTATAGCCCCGGAGCACCCCCTGAAGCGAGGCCTGGGCGGCATCTGAAATCTGATAGACAATCGCGAACAGGAAAAACTGGGCAGCAAGCTGCACAACTTCTTCATTGGTCGTATAAATATAGGCGATCGGCTCGCGCAGCAGAAATATACCAATAGAGGCTACACCAAGGATACCCATGGCTGCCGCCACCCCGAGGCGTGTATAAGCCTTCGCACCCTCAAGATAGCCACCGCCCACCTCATACGCCACCACAATCGTCAAAGCGATGGAAATACTTAAAGGCACCATAAAGATCAGAGACGTGAAGCTGAGCGCCACCTGGTGGGCAGCGACTGTAACTGTGCTGAACAGCGACGCCATTAAAAGACTCACTGCCGAAAAAATACTCGATTCAAAAAACAGCGACATCCCCATCGGCACACCGATCCGCAGCTGTTCCCTCCACGACTGCCAGGACGGCCTGTACCAATCCAGAAAAATGCGGAACTTCCTCATCGCCGGGATCCGGAACGTCATTATGATGCTGAACGCAAAAATGATCCAATAGGAAATCGCCGTCGCGTAGCCTGCTCCGATACCGCCGAGCTCCGGAAAGCCAAATTTGCCAAAAATTAATACGTAATTAAAGAACGCATTAAACGGAAGCGTACCGAGCATGATCACCATCGTAATCCGCGTATGGCCCTGGGCATCAAAAAAGTTCCGGAGCACGATCGATAAAAAGAACGGAATAATTCCAAAGGCGAGACCAATCAAATAATGGGCCGCAATCCGTTCAACACCCGGTTCGAGCGACATAAAAGAAAGAGCCGGGCTTAACGCCGCCGCTCCGAGCGTAATAACAAGAATCCCGAAAAGTACGCCAAGGTAAAGTCCCTGCGTAATCGTTCCGGCAATCTTTCTCCCTTCCCCGGCCCCCAGCTGCTGGGAGACGATCGGTGTGATGGCGAGCAGGATGCCATTCACCGCTGTAAATACCGGCATCCACAGATTAGCCCCAATCGCCACACCCGCCAGATCGTCCGTTCCAGCCCGTCCGGACATGATTGTGTCTATTAAATTCATGCCAAAATAGCTCAGCTGTGTAATCAAAATGGGTACTAAAATAACCATAAACAGCCGCAGCTTCTCTTTTATCGTTTCTGCGTGATACATAACTTTGCCTCCTGCTGACATATCCCGTCTGTTCTGCTCATCTGTACAGAATAACATTGATCAGCCGGAAAGGGCACCTCATGCAGACAGCTTATGGGCTGTCCATGTTTCCATAAGTGACTTCGGTGCTGTGGGAATAAAGCTCGATGATATTGCCGAACGGGTCCTCCATATAAACAAGCCGGTACGGCTTTCCCTTTCTCGGGTGCCATGTCCTGCTCCGGCGTTTTCCTCCCTCCGATTCAATTTGTACAGCCGTTTCTTCTACATCAGAAACAAGAAGGCACAGGTGAAAAAATCGCTGCTGCCACGGCGGGCTCTGTTTCAGATCAGGCTTCGGGTCAACAAATTCAAACAGCTCGAGTCCCACCTGGTTGTCCGTAGTCAGATGAGCATTGCGCATTTCTTTCACCTCTTCGCCGAGAAGATCCATTGTCATATTCGTGGAAGCATCGTCCGTCTCCTCAGCTTTCGCCGTGAATGGGCCGGCCAGAAGCTCAAAATCCAGCACCCGCGTGTACCATTCGACCGCTGCGTCAATATCCGGCACGGTTAAACCGATGTGGGTAATTCCAGTCATAAACTCCCTCCTTTGTCATACAAAAGCCGTTCCCATTATGGAAACGGCTTAACCCTATATGGGGGAAAACGTATTAGAAAAACAACCGGTGCGGATTCTCTAAAATACCGGTAAGCTCTGCGAGAAACC
Source organism: Marinococcus sp. LNHM3E3-2.2 (assembly GCF_056034385.1). NCBI lineage: Bacteria > Bacillati > Bacillota > Bacilli > Caryophanales > Bacillaceae > Marinococcus > Marinococcus sp. LNHM3E3-2.2. The sequence continues at coordinate 430,495 of NZ_JBQLIC010000002.1, read as the reverse complement.
GCCCGGCCGGTTCGCCGTCGAGGGCGCGGTGATCAAATGTCAGGCTGAGCGGCAGCAGCTTTCGCTCCATTGGAATGCCTTCGTGAAACTGTACCCCGTCCTGGACGGCTCCGACACCCAGTATAGCCGCTTCCGGTGTATTTAAAATCGGCGTAAAGTATTCGACACCGGTCGAACCAACATTCGTAATCGTAAACGTGGAGCCCTGCATATCTTCAGAAGCTAGCTGGTTTTCCCTTGCCCCGTGCCCGAGCAAGCGGATGCTCTCACCAATCTCCCGCACTGATTTGGCTTCGGCATGAAAAATGACCGGCACCATGAGGCCTTCTGTCAATGCGGCCGCTATTCCCAGGTGCACATGATCATAGCGGTAAAGCGTGCCTTCCTGAAACGAAGCGTTCGCTGCCGGATGCTTTCGGAGAGCCAGTACTGCTGCTTTGGCAATGAACGCAGTCAGTGTCATCGTTTTCGCTTCCCCGTTCTGTTCAAGCTCGGCATTGGCCTGCTTCTGCATCTGCAGCAGCTCGGTAACATCTGCCTTTCTCATCAGCGTAAGCTGGGCACTTTCCTGCAGGCTCTGCTGCATACGGTCGGCAATGACTTTACGCATTCCTTTAACAGCCGTCACCTGAGTCGTGTCGAGCGATGGATTGGCTGATGCCGGTTCGCTTTGCGGCAGAGCAGTGCTTTCTTCCTCGCCACCGGATTCTACTAGTGCTTCCACATCCTTCTTGGTAATTCGTCCTTTCGGTCCGGTGCCTTCAATGTTTTCTACCGGAATACCGTGCGCCGATGCCAGCTTTTTAGCGGCTGGAGATACGCGCACGCGCGATTCAGCCTGAGGCGCATGATTTATTTCCCGGGAAATAGCCGGTTCTTCTGCGACCGTTTCTGCCGGTTCCGGGGCCGCCGACGCCGGCTCTTCTTTGGCTGACGTGCTTTCTGCTATTTGTTCACCGGGCTCTCCCATGTAGGCAATCACCTGACCAACCGTCAGCGTCTCGTCTTCTGCGGCGGTGATTTTGAGCATCTGACCGTCTGCAGGAGCCTCCACTTCATTTGTGATTTTATCCGAGCTGACCGTTACAATCGACTCCCCTTTTTTAATATCGTCTCCTTCTTTTTTCAGCCATTCGGTAATGGTGCCTTCGTTCATACTCATTCCAAACTTCGGCATTACGATCTCTGTGGCCATACTGTCCCTCCTTCCGTTTACATAGTCATCGCAGTATCTTCACCAGTAAGCTCCATGACGGTTCGGACGATGGTGTCCGCCGACGGCAGATACAGATCCTCGAGGACCGGCGAAAACGGCACCGGAGAATGCGGAGCGGTAATCCGTTTAATCGGTGCATCGAGGGAATCGAATCCCTTATCTGCGACCATCGCTGCAATATCGGTCGCTACGTTACAGCGCGGGGTCGCTTCGTCCACGACAATTAAATGATTGGTTTTATCCACTGAAGCTAAAATCGTCTCTTCATCCAAAGGCGAAAGGCTTCGCGGATCTACAATTTCCGCCTGAATGCCTTTGGCCGACAGCTGCTCTGCCGCTTCAAGCGCGGTATGCACCTGCTTGCCGATAGCAACGATCGTGACGTCACTGCCCTCGCGCTTAATGTCCGCTTTGCCGAGATCGGTCTTGTAATAGCCTTCCGGCACTTCGCCTTTCATATTGTAGAGCGTTTTATCTTCAAAAAAGACAACCAGGTCATCATCTTCAATTGCTGCGATCAAGAGCCCCTTCGCTTCTGCCGGCGTGGAAGGAACGACTGTTTTAAGCCCCGGTATTGCGGTAAACATCCCATACAGACTCTGCGAATGCTGGGCCGCAGCCCGAAAGCCCGCTCCATGCATCGTCCGGATGGTCAGCGGCACCTTCGCTTTACCACCGAACATATAACGCAGCTTCGCCCCCTGGTTCATGACCTCATCGAGGCAGCTGCCAATAAAGTCGTTAAACATCAGCTCCGCCACCGGGCGCATGCCGGTTGCTGCTGCACTGACGGCCGCGCCGACATAGCCTGCTTCTGCAATCGGGGTATCGAGAATGCGGTCCCTCCCGAATTCCTGCACCAGCCCCTGCGTGACACCCATGACCCCACCCCAGGCTTCCTCGTCCTGCAAATGATCGACGGCCGCGCCGCCGGCTACATCTTCACCCATTAAAATAACGTTTTTATCTCTTCGCATCGTTTCGGCAAGTGCTTCATTAATTGCATCAGAAAAGCTGATGGTCCGTCCCATTACGACTCCCTCCCTGTATTCGTGTAATCCACATACACGTCAGTTATTAAGCTGCCGGCATCCGGGTAATCACTGCTTTCTGCAAATTCGACCGCGGCCTGGATGGAGGCTTTCACCTGTTCATCCAGCTTGTTCAGGCCCTCCTCGTTAGAAAGGTTGTGTTGGAGCATATACTGGCGGAACTGTAAAATCGCGTCTTTATCCTTCAGATGCTCTTCGCGCTCCTCCGAGCCTTTATATTTCTGGGCATCGCCTTCAAAGTGACCGTAGTTCCGGTACGTTTTACATTCAATCAAGGAAGGGCCTTCACCGTTTCTTGCTCTTTCGACCGCCCTTGCTGCCGCTTCGTATACAGCCATTGCGTCTTTGCCATCAACAATTTCTCCCGGGATGCCGTAAGAAGCTGCCCGGTCGGCGATATTTTCACAGCTCGAGGCGTAGGAAAATGGAGTCGCTTCAGCGTAGCCGTTGTTTTCGGCAACAAAGATGACCGGCAGATTCCAGATAGCCGCCATATTAATCCCCTCATGGAATGTGCCGTGGTTATTGGCCCCGTCTCCAAAAAAGCAGACCGCCACGCCTCCCGTGTTCTGCAGCTTCGCTGTCAGGCCGGCGCCAGTAGCGAGCGGAAAACCGCCGCCAACGATGCCATTGGCCCCGAGCATGCCTTTACTAACATCAGCAATATGCATTGAGCCGCCTTTACCGTTGCAAAGCCCGGTTTCTTTTCCATAAATCTCAGCCATCATACCGTTCAGATCACACCCCTTCGCGATGCAGTGACCGTGCCCGCGGTGAGTGCTTGTGATGCTGTCTTTGTCATTCAAGTGCGCGCATACGCCGACCGCCACCGCTTCCTCTCCTGCATACAAATGAACAAATCCCGGCAGCACTCCTTTGCTGAACGTTTCATGGACAGTATCTTCAAAATACCGAATTTCAGACATTTTTTGATACATCCACATGGCCTGATGGGAATCCATCGTCTGTGTTCTTGTGTTGGACGCTTCCATACTGATCCTCCTTTAATATTCATTTATTGCAGGCAAAAGAAGCCTGCGGGCGTTCTCGCCCTAAACACTTGCAAGTTTTGTGCCAACAATATCTACGTTATTTTCAGGCAGTCGCTTCAGTTTCAGGCTTTTGCTCCACAAAAAAATGAGACAATCCGGAGCATCATGCTCCGGATTGTCTCATTTTGTCGCAATTATTCCAGCCCATATTTTTTCAGCTTCCGGTAAAGCGTGCTTCTCGCCATCCCAAGCAGCTTTGCCGAAGCCGCTACACGGCCGCTGCAGGCCTCAAGCGCCTGTTCGATCCGCTCGCACTCCATCTGCTCCCGGTAAGTAAACCGGCTCGTCGTGAGCTGCCGGGCTTCCGGGGCAGAAAGAAAAGGATCAAGGAGCACGTCCATCGGCACAATTCCTTCATAATACGTATACATACGCTCCAGTACATTAAAGAGCTCCCGGATGTTTCCCGGCCATTCGTAGCCGGCCATCTGGGCCAGCAGCTGTTTCGGCCAGGTGGTGCTCCATCCCTGCTTCTCTGAAATGTAGCGGATCAGCTCCGGCAGATCCTCCATCCGCTCTCTGAGCGGCGGCAGCGTGAGCGGATACACATAAATGCGGTAATACAAATCTTCCCGGAAATTTCCTTTCTGAACCAGCTCGGTAATATGCTTGTTGCTTGCAGTAACAAGCCGGAAGTTAACCGGGATGGAGTCTCTGCTCCCAACCGGCGTGACCCTTTTCTCCTGTAGCACACGTAAAAGTGCCACCTGGGCTGCCGGGGAAATTTCAGAGATTTCGTCTAAAAAGAGGGTGCCGTTTTTCGCTTCCCGGATTTTCCCCTCGGAGCCTCCCCTCCTCGCCCCGGTAAATGCGCCGCTATCGTAGCCGAACAGTTCGCTTTCGAGCAGGTTTTCCGGAATAGCCCCGCAGTTTACTGCGATAAACGGACCATTTCGGTATTCACTATTGTCATGCAAGAGTCTTGCCATAACTTCCTTGCCCGTCCCGGTCTCACCGAAAAGATGAACGGAGACCGATTGTTTGGCAGCCTTTTTCACCTCCGCGATCGTTTGTTCAAAGGCCGGGCTTACCCCTACGGCTTCCCCCCGGAAGAAAGGCCGGGCCGGTGGAACCTTCTTTTTTCCACCTCCGTACGCACAGGCTGATACCGATAACCGAGCAGCCGGCGGGTGGCTGCAGAATAGATTGGGACTGCCAGTCGGCTGATAGCCGGATCATTTCCCTGCTCCTCTTCCTTCCATTCCGGATGGCGGTACACTTCGGTTCCATAAGCATTCGTCAGCAAATACGGTGTGAACGTATGGTCGCCTGCGAGGGCGTATTGAAGCAGCTCGATTTCCTGCTGACGGAGCTTTTCCTGCCAGGAGCGCTCAATCGCAAATGCTGCTGAAACGACCGTGCCCATAATTTGTTCTTTCTGCGTAAAACCAAAGGGACTCGACATATCAAGCACGCCAAGGATGCCCCCTTTGCCGTCGTATACCGGTACTGCTGCGCATTCCCAGCTTTTGGAGGCTTTAGAGTAGTGCTCTTCTTTGACGACCGCAATCGGTTCCCCTGTAGAAAGACTGGTCCCGATGGCATTCGTCCCTACCGCCCGGTCGGTCCAGGTAACGCCCTCTCCAAAATGAATGCTTGAGGCATGAGCAAGAGCCTGCCGATGCCCGTTGATGTACAGCACTTTGCCTTGTTCATCCGTAAGCAGAAGCAAAAGCTTCATGCTCTCACAAAATTCCTGCAGCTGCCGAAGCATTGGATCTGCCGCTTCCAAGTACATTTCCCGTTCTTTTTTGTAGGCCAGCCACTCCTTTCGTTCCGGCAGCTGGCCGATGCCTCCAGCTGGATCGACTCCTTCCCGTGCGCATATATGCCATGACTCTGCGATCCGCTTTTCCATCCGTGTACGGTCCAGTATTCCCGTCTCCGACCACCGGTTCCATTCCGCTTTATTCACGATTCGCACCTCTCTTTTGAAAGCGTTTTCTTACATATAATGTAGCACGCCCTTCCTGGAGAAAAAAGAGTCGGAATATAAAAAAACACCCGGCCGAAAGCCGGATGATTTATTCCATATAGCGGTATTTGCCTTCAAAATAAACGAGCGGTGCTTCATCCTGGACCGTCACATTTTCCACGGAACCGATAAACAGTGTGTGATCCCCTGCATCGACTTCGTTATATTTCGTGCAGGCAAGCTGCGTGATGGCTCCTTCAATGACCGGACGGTCTTCAAACCGCTCAAAGCTCACCTCTGCGTCTTCTTCTGTCTGGCGGGCAAAGTAGCGCGATACTGCCTCCTGGCCGTTGCCAAGAACACTGATGGCAAACTGATCTGCTTCCTGCATATATTCGTGCATCGATGCCGTTTTCGCCACGGAAATGAGAATCAGCTTTGGTTCAAGTGAAACAGACATGAACGCGTTTGCCGTCATGCCATGAACTGTTCCTTCAAGCTCCGTCGTAAGCACCGTAACACCGGTCGTAAATTTGCCCATGGCTGCTTTAAACAATCGATCATCCATTTGTGCGGCCTCCCTCATTATCAGCTAATCGTTATCCTGCGAGCATTTTAACGTAAATCAGCCCAGAAAACCAGGAAAGCCGCTTCGGCCGCCCTTACCGCGGCATATGAATACGGAACTTGTACCGATCCCCCCGGTAGGAAGAAATAACGTGTTCAAACGGTTCCCCATCCGCAGTATACGTAGTCCGGGAGATTAAAAGAACCGGGGCTCCCGGTACAATGCCGAGAAGCTCTGCTTCGCGCTCCGACGCAAGGGATGCCTCAAGGGACTGATCGGCGGACCCAATTATGATGCCGTAATCCTGCTCAAGCCGGTTATAAATAGAGCCTGATGCCGATTCTTCGCCAAGGCCGGGAAACATCTCTGCATTCAGATAGGAATTCTCTAGCGCCATCGGCTTATTATCCGCGAGTCTAAGCCGCTCCATCCTGTAGACCGAACCGCCTTTCAGCTGAAGCAGTCTCGCTGTTGCCGCGTCCGCTTCTTCCATTTGAAACAGCTGCAGCTCGCTGCTTGCCTTCATGCCGCGCGCCTTCATATCCTCGGTAAAGCTCGTGAGACCTTGAAGCATCTGTTCAATCTTAGGTTCAGCCACAAACGTTCCTTTGCCCTTTTCCCTTGTCAGCAGCTGCTCGCTTACAAGCTCCGTCACCGCCTGGCGGACCGTCATACGGCTCACATCAAATTCTTCAGCAAAAATACGCTCGGACGGAAGCATATAGCCTGGAGGCCATTCGCCACTCTCAAGCTTTCCACGGATCATTTCCTGTATTTGATAATAAATCGGCAGCGGGGATTTTTTGTTAATTTTCATATACGGCATCCTCCCGTTTTCACGTTTTCACCCGGTAAAGCGCCGCAACACTTCTGCGGGGACATCCGCCAGCGCTTCTTCGTCAGCAATCACCGTTACACTGGAGTGCTTTTTCAGTACGGAAGCCGGGAAGTCTTCCTGCACCTCTCCTTCTAACAGACGAAGAAGGGCTTCTTTTTTACGTCTGCCAAACACGAGCAAAAGAATCTCACGGCTGTCCATAATGGTTTCAATTCCCATAGTTACCGCCTGTGTTGGAACGTCCTTAATACTCAAAAAAAATCTGGCGTTGGCCTCTCTCGTTGACGGCTTCAATTGTATCACATGCGTCCGGCTTGAAAAGGAGGTGCCGGGCTCATTAAATCCAATGTGGCCGTTTTCACCAATGCCGAGAAGCTGCATATCAATGCCCCCGGCTGCAGCAATTTGTTTTTCATAGCGCCTGCATTCCTGCTCCAGGTCATCGGCTGTTCCGTTCGGAAGGTGCGTCTGTTCCGGCTGCAGCTGCAGCGGCTGAAAGACTTTGTGCTGCATGTATGCATGATAGCTTTGCGGATGGTCTTCCGGCATACCGGCATACTCATCAAGGTTAAATGTCGTAACACGGGAGAGATCCAGGCCCCCGCGGTCATAGATTTTCTTCAGCTGCTGATACGTACCCTCAGGCGTACCGCCGGTAGCCAGCCCCAGCACACAGTCCGGTTTCTCCTGCACTTTTCCGGCGATCATTTCTGCCGCATGCACGCTCAATGCTTCTCTGTCAGTCACACGGATAAGCTTCACGGCTTCACTTCTCCTTTCTGTTCAGGCGCAGCGACGCGTCCGCGGCACCAGACCTTCTGTATATGCATACTGTCGTCCATCCAGACAATATCGGCATCCTTTCCAGCCTGAATGCTGCCTTTCCGCTCCGCGAGTCCTATTTCATGCGCGGCGTTCCAGGAGGTCATGCGCACCGCTTCCTCACGGCTGCAGCCTGTAAACGCCTGAATATTGCGGAAGCCTTGATCCATCGCAAGCATGCTGCCGGCGATCGTGCCGTCTGCCAGATACGGCTTGTCTCCGGCCACCGTTACCTGCTGGCCGCCGAGATCGTACGAACCGTCCGGCAGATTTTTAGCCCTCAGGGAATCAGTAATAACACAGATTCGCCCGGGACCGGCTGCCTGATAGGCAAGCTTGACCATGTCCGGATGGCTGTGGACGCCGTCTGCGATAATTTCAACGGTAAGCTCCGGATTTAAAAGCGCTGCGGCAGCAACGCCGGGCTCCCGGTGATGCAGCCCGCTCATGCCGTTGTACAAATGGGTAATGTGCGAAAGACCATTCTCTACTGCCTCGTCCACAAGCGCTTTAGAGGCGTTCGAATGCGCTGCGGAAGCGACGACCCCGATGCTTTGCAGGTGAGCGGTCAGCGTAAAGTCCGGATCATGCTCCGGAGCCAGTGAAACAATCCGAATTGCGTTTCCGGAAGCACGGCGCCACGTTTCAAACAAATCCACCGAAGCCGGGACCATGAATTCAGCCGGCTGGGCACCGGCTTTGGAAGGTTCAAAAAACGGGCCTTCAACGTGTGCACCTGCAATCTCCGCCTGGCCTTCTCCCGTCATGGCTTTCCGGTGTTCAGCCACTGCTTCCAGGGCTTTTGTAATCTCCTCGCTCTTCTGGGTAATCGTAGTTGGAAGAAAAGCTGTTGTACCTTCAGCCGGCAGCACCCTGGCCATTGTTTCCAGTGCCTCCGCAGTACCATCCATCGCGTCTGCTCCCTGGACGCCGTGAATATGCATATCAATCATTCCCGGTATAAAGAAGCCCCGGGAGCCGTCCACCATCGCTGCCCTCCGACGTATTTCCTCTGGCACTTCCCGCAGGCTTTCCATGCTTCCTGTCCGGTGGATTGCCTGCCCGCGGATCCAGATGAACTGATCGTTTGAGGTACGGTCTGCGTTTACAATAGTCGCTGAACATATAATAGTATCTTCCACTGCGAGTCCCCTCCTTTTCTATATCGTACCAGTATAAAATATAGTTGTCTATACCAATTATGCCAAAAAAACAGGAGCCTCTCTCCTGCTTCACAGCTGATCCTGAGGCTCCTGGCCGTTCAATACCTGCAGCACATTTTCCGCCGCCCGCAGCGACATATTGTTTTCATTTTCTTCGGTGAAGGAGCCAATATGCGGAAGCGTCACTACATGTGGAAACGAGAGCAGTGGATGGTCGGACGGAACCGGTTCCTCCGAAAATACATCCAGACCGGCACTCCGTATCCACCGATTTTGAAGCGCTTTGACAAGCGCCGGTTCATCTACGACGCCTCCCCGCGACCCATTAATAAATACAGCTGACGATTTCATCCGTTGAAAAGCTGCTTCGTTCATTAAATGATACGTTTCTTTGGTAAGCGGCGTCATCGTACAGACAAAATCCGATTGTTCAAGCAGCGGCTCAAGTTCTGTCCACGAGGCGCCGTATTTTCCCTCCGCTTCGCGCTTTCGCGAACGGTTGTAATATAAAACGTTCATATCAAAGCCAAAACGGGCCCGTTTAGCAATTGCTTCCCCAATGCGCCCCATGCCAATTATACCGAGCGTCCGGTGGTGCACGTCCACACCGAAATAATCATCCGGGAGTGTATTCTGCCACCTCCCGTCTTTAACGTAGCGGTCGGTTTCCGGAATGCGTCTGGCCGCCGCCAGCAGCAGACCGAAAATAGCGTCTGCCGTCGTATCGTTTAACACTTCCGGCGTATTGGAAGCATATATGCCCCTGGCTTTTAAAGCTTCCAGATCCAGATTATCGTAGCCAACAGAAACGTTGGCGGCAATACGGAGATTTGGAGCCTGTTCCAGAAAATCTTCATCGATTTCATATTCGATACCGATAATGGCTGCAGCCTCAGCCATCGTTTCGCGGAACTCCGGATCTTCGAGCGTTTCGCTTTGTTCAAAATACCGGACTTCACACACTTCTGCCAGTTTTTCACGGGCCTCTCTGCTGACCCGGTTGTATGCAGCGACTAATGGTTTTTCCATACATAATCTCCTTTCATCCCATTTTCAGTGATTTTCACTGTTTGTTCACTGATAGCTCCTTTATAAGCTCATTTTCTTTAAAAACGATGTTTTATCATCGTTTTGTCCTGGGAATAGTCCCTGTACAATCTTCAAAAGAAAGGGGCATTTTCATGTTATTTATTGAAGCCCGCAAACGCATGCAGGAAGACCTTATCAAAAACGGGGAACAGCAGGTCAAACAACCAAAACAGGCTGCGAAGCGCAAATTCCGTAAACGGAAAAGCAGCTGAAACCAAACTTCATGATTACAACGTCCTTCAACAGGGTATTCGTTAAGTAAGAATTTGAAGATGGAGGACGTTATCTACTATGAGAAAACTAATTAAAATGGCTGTCAAAGTTGGACCTTTTGTTTATCCGTATGTACGAAAATGGTGGAAAAACCGCAAACAAAAGCGCTGAAATCATGAAGCGCTCATATAAACGCTGAAAAAGACAGCCGTTCTCGCACATAGAGGGCGGTTCTTCTTATGTCCAAAACCGCCTCCTGTCTGCCACCGGGGCGCCTACTTTCTGCCTTTACCCCATGCCTGTTCATTGACGAGGGCTTCCGGCTTTTCACCCTTTAAGGCTTTTACGCACTGCTCAGCTGCCTCCATGTACATCGCTTCCCGGGTTTCTGTCGTACCGGTGCCGATATGAGGAAGCAGCGTCACTTCGGGCATCGTGAAAAACGGGTGATCCGATGGCAGCGGTTCCTCTTCAAATACATCGAGCCCTGCCGCGAAAATCTCTTTTTCCCGGAGTGCCGTGATCAACGCCTGTTCATCCACTACAGATCCGCGCCCGCCGTTCAGAAATACCGCTGTTGATTTCATTTTCCGGAAAGCATCTGTACCCAGCATTTGCCTGGTTTCACTGGTTAGCGGCAGCAGTACCATCACCACATCCGACGAAGCGAGCAGATCATCGAGCTGCTCATAGACGGCTCCAGTTTCTTTTTCCGCCTGTTCATGCCGTGAACGGTTATAGTAGCTGACCTCCATCCGGAAGCCTTCCTTTGCCCGGCGGGCGACTTCTTTTCCTATGCCTCCCATGCCAATGATACCGAGCTTTTTATGATGAACGTTCAAGCCGAACCATTCCTTCGGCGCGTTCCGGTCCCATTCTCCGTTTTTAACAAGCTCATGCATTTCCATCAAACGCCTCGAAGCGCCGATCATCAGCCCAAACATCGTGTCCGCCATCGTATCGATAACTGCCGAGGGAGTGTTTGTAACTACAATGCCCCGGTCTGTCAGCAGACCGACGTCAAGGTTATCCACCCCGGCTGAAGCGTTGCTTACTACCCGAAGCTCCGGCGCTTTATCCAACAGCTCCTGATCGACAGGCAGTCCTGCTCCGATAAGCGCCTCCGCGTTCGGCAGCACCTCCATAAATTTTTCCCGTTCTTTGTTCGGACGGATCACATGAAGCTCCGCCCTTGCTTCGAGGTACTCCCGGACATGCTCCGGCGGATTCGTATAGGCAATAATGACAGACATACAGGTGTGCTCCTTTGCATACGTATTTTTGTGGAATCATTTGTTTTATCCCAGGCGTCACCGGGAATATTCCCAGTACGAACCTAATACAGGAGGTATTTATTTATGGCAGATAAAAAAGGCTTCAGCGATAAAGTAAAGGGCGTTGTTAATAAAGTAAAGGGTGAAGCTAAGGATCAGGCAGGCAATGCCAAGGACGACCCGAAAATGCAGCGTGACGCCAAGAAAGATAAAGTAAAAGGCGAAGTACAGAACAAAGCCGGGGACGCCAAAAGAGAGGACGAGGAAAAATAAGCAGCATTGGTAAAGCCGGAATGCTAAAGATTCCGGCTTTTTACGTTATGCCGAGCTCCTGCAGCATTTCTTTCACCGTAGCTGCGGTCCGCAGATAGGAAAGCGAAATGTTCTGCGATGTGAAATCCATTGAAAGCTCCGGCCTGATCCCGGTTACAATCAGCTCTGATCCGAGAAGTCGGAGCAGGTGATGCAGATTCATAATGCCGTCGGCCACCTGCTCGTCGTACTCATCCATGCCGGAAAGATCAAAAATCAGTTTTTCATAATGGATATTTCCATACGCTTCGGAAATTTTATGAAAGATCATTTCAAACCGTTCATAGGACAAATCCCCGACCACCGGGAGCACAGATATTTTTTCTGTGATCGGCACGATTGGCGTTGAGAGCCGGTCCACCTGACGCTCGCTTTTGTCCAGATCGTCTTCGTATTTTTTCTGCCGGGTAATGTCGCGCTGGACACCGAGAAAATACAGACGGTTCTCCATATAAATGGGCTCAATATAAATCTCATTCCAAAACGGCGTGCCGTCCTTCTTAAAATTTTCGAGCTCGAGGACGTATTCCTCCCGGGCTGCCACCGCACGTTTCATATTTTCTATTGCCTGCTCGTTTCGGTTCTCCCCCTGAAGAAAACGGCAGTTATATCCTACGCTTTCTTCGTACGTATAACCGGTAACATCGGTAAAGCCCCGGTTCACATAAACGATGGGGTTATCCTCTTTATTCGGGTCTGTGATAACCAGTCCGACCTTCGAATGATCGATCGCTTTTAAAATTAACGAGTCTGTTAAAATATCATCGTTAAACTCATCCATGACGCGTGCAATCCTTTCCCAATCCGAGTGTTTATTATGTACCTCATATCTGCTATTCCTTTTTTCTGCAGCGCGGTAAACTTCCAATTTTTCTTTCCAGGCTACACTACTTAATCATTATAATAGAAACACGATTTTTAAAAAATGCTCCCGTTGTAAGTTTTAAAAAAACGGGTATGCTTGTGCGTAGGCAGTCTCTCTTAAAAAATTGTCGTTTAAAGGAGCTTCGATATGTACGATTATATCATTATCGGCGGCGGAATCGTCGGACTTGCTGCAGCTTACGCGCTGCTTGAAGAAGAACCCGGCGCCGGAGTAGTCGTTTTAGAAAAAGAATCCCATCTGGCCTCGCATCAGACAGGCAGAAACAGCGGTGTTATTCATTCGGGCATCTATTACCGCCCCGGCAGCCTGAAGGCTGTTCTTACAGAAAAGGGACGGAAATCGCTCGCTGCTTTCTGCGACCAGCACGGGGTCGACTATACGATCTGCGGGAAAATCATTGCCGCAAAAAATGAAGACGAATTACTGCAGCTGCGGAAGCTCTACGAACGCGGCAGACAAAACGGACTGCAGCCGCGCTACCTATCGCTTGAGGAGCTTGCAGAACGAGAGCCGTATGTAAGCGCCCAGCACGCGCTGCTTGTGCCCGAAACTGGCATCGTCGATTACAGTGAAGTCGCCCAGGCACTTGCCGGGGAAATCCGCCAACGGGGCGGTGATATTCTGATCGGGCAGCGGGCCGAACAAATTCAGGAGACTGAACAAAGCGTGAGCGTCACTACCCCGGACCAGACGTTTATCGGCCGGAAGCTCATCAACTGCGGCGGCCTGCACAGTGATAAGATCGCCCGCATGGCCGGCTACCATACCGATGTCCGTATTGTTCCGTTCCGCGGGGAATACTATACGCTCGCCCCGGAGGCTGCACATAAAGTTTCCTGGCTCATCTATCCAGTGCCGGACCCGACCTTTCCATTTCTAGGCGTTCATTTCACACGTATGAGCCGGGGAGGTGTAGAAGCAGGCCCGAACGCCGTATTAAGCTTTGAGCGGGAAGGGTACGGCAAAATGGCCGTTAGCCCGGCAGATGCCTGGGAGCACCTCCGTTCCCCCGGGTTAAGGAAGCTTGCTTCCCGTTACTGGAAGGCAGGAGCGCAGGAATACGTGCGTTCCTTTTCCAAACAGGCATTTACCGCAGAGCTGCAGCAGCTGATTCCTTCTCTTTCAGCCGATGAGCTTATACCCGGCGAATCGGGGATACGAGCCCAGGCTCTTCAGGAAGACGGGACGCTGATGGACGATTTCTTTTTCATTGAGGGCTCCCGCAGTCTCCACGTATTAAACGCCCCGTCGCCCGCAGCAACAGCTTCGCTTGAAATTGGAAAAACGATTGTCCAAAAAGTGAAAGGATGACCCTCTTATGACATTATTTACTGGAATTGATCACATACAGCTTGCTGCACCGCCGGATAGCGAAGAAAAAGCCCGTCATTTTTTTCACACCATCCTCGGCATGCCCGAAATACCAAAGCCCGAAGATTTGGCCAAACGCGGCGGCGTATGGTTTGACTGTGGCGGCCTTGAAATCCACATTGGCGTTGAAGAGCCGTTTTCTCCGGCCCGCAAGGCACACCCGGCGCTCCGCGTGCACAATCTCGAGCTTGCCAGGGAGCGCCTGCAGGAGTTTAACTGGCCTGTAAAACCCGAACAGCCGCTGAACGGCTCTCCCCGCTTTTATACCGAGGACCCGTTTGGCAACCGCCTCGAACTGATTGAAAGATAATAAAAAACCCCCGGCGTAAATGCCGGGGACTTGCTGATATTAGCTTTTACAGACTGAGCATTTTCACCGAGTTCGGGTGCAGCTCTTCCTTTAACTGCTCATACATCGTCGTTGCGCAGTCTTTTCCCTCTAAAATTAATTCCTCTTTCGCCTCACGGCCCTTATAGTTTTTTAATGAAATTTCACGGCCGTCCTGGTCTACTGCGATCAGCATATACTTTTGTTCCATGGATGCTCCCCCTTTTCTCTCTTCCCTTTCTTTTTTCAGCCGTTGGGTGTGCTATCTGCTCAGATATACCATGATTGTCACATTTCTGCTGGTTTAAATTACTGGTAGTTTGTTTAAGGTTAAATGGGCTGTCAGAAATATTATTTTCCCGGATACCGCCCGGCGTAAACTTCCCCCGCTTAATACTATCTGCTTACAACCTCTGGTTTTCTTTTAAGCTGTTCCGGGTACATAGTCTTTAAGTAAATTATTATATACCGCTTTTATTCCCACCATTTATTATACGCCGAAGGAGTGAAATATGATGGACTACTCCATGTCGCGTCAGATTATTTATTGTTCGATTACACAACAGAAGGTGCTTCACGAATTATCCTACGTTTATAAAGATGGCGTGTTTGACTCTGTTGCTACATGCACCGGAGTGTCAGAGGCCTGCGCTGCATGCCCTCTGCTGGAGTTCAACCGCGCGTATGAAAAGACTCCTGCGCCCCGCCGGCTGTTAGCCAGCGGATAAATATATCTATCCATAAAAAATCTTCCTCCCCGCTCGCGCGTGGTCAGGAAGATTTCTTTTGTTTATTCTTATAGTAGCGCAATGTTTTCTGGGTATCATTTAAATCCCGCATCAGCCGGTAGGGCTTGCTTGCCAGCCGGAACGGCATCCGTACGACAAACGGCGTTCCGCTTTCTTTATATTCCTCTGTTAAACGGGTTGGCTTGGTAGTCACGCGGTCATACACTTCGCTATACCATTCCTTCATGATATCGCGGTTTAATGTCAGCTCCCGGCCGCACGTGCGGCATTCCATGCTGTACACGTCCCCATTAATGTATTCCACGTTGTGGGGCGTCTCTTCCCTACAATGAGCGCACTGTAAGTAAATGAGCTCCTTACGTTTTTTCATCGCTTCAGCCCCTCCTTTACTTATTACTCTTTTATTATACCACGATTTGAAGACGGAAAAAGAAGCGGCCGCTAATTTCGGCAGCGCTTCCTTCTCATTTTATTTCCACTCGTGATCCTGCATTTTCCTAAGACGCCAGATGGTGGATTCCACTGTCTGCTCCACGTCCTGATACGTAATGATTTCCCCTTTTTTTACAGCCCGGGTCATTTTTACATTTTTGTCTGCGAGACCGATTGGAAGTGCTCCCTTTTCTTTGGCTTCCAGGGCTTCCATTACAGTGCCGTAAATGGTAAAGCCGCCAATGGAATCCAGATGCTCGTCCACTTCCAGATCGCGCTTCGCTACGGCCACTGTTTCAGCAATATGGCCGGCGTCCGGAGCAATCGTCGCCTGACCGTCCAGATACGCCCGCGCCACGGAAAGCGGTGTTTCCAGGCTTGTCAGGTGGTAAGGCCGGTACAGCACGTAGTTTGGCCCGTCCCCCATTTTCAAATATTTCATTTCCGCGTTCACTTCTTCCATATCAGAAGCAACGATGGCAAACACTCCCGGGGCGATCCCGTTGATGTATTCCACTACTTGCTGCTTTTCGACCTTCCCTCCCTGCTCCCGCAGCTGGAAGAGCTCCGGAAGATCTGCGACCCCGGCTTCAAATCCATTCATGCCCGGCTTTTCCGGTACAAAGCCGGTCGCGTTCGCCACAGCATTCATCTCCACCATCGTTTTCGTGCCATCCTGGAAGGAGGCAAGCATTTTCGGGCTTGAGCCCTTTTCCTCGGCTTCAGCTGCTGCCGTGTCCGGATTGGCTTCCACATTTAACGGGTTGTTTTTGCCTTTGCCAAGTGCCACCACCTCAAAGCCAATCGCATCAGCAAAATCATACAGCTCCATAATCGCTCCCGGCTCATCCCCTGCCGAGCCGGTGTACACGACGCCACTCGCATCTGCCATCCGCTTCAGCAGCGGCCCGACGGTAACGTCCGCCTCGACGTTCAGCATGACGATGTGCTTCCGGCTCAAAATGGCATTCCAGGCAATTTCTGCTCCAATATTTGGCACCCCGGTCGCATCGACGACCACATCCACTTCATCAAGCGCGCATACGAGCAGAGCTTTGGTGGACGCCACCACTTTATTCAGCTGGATGGCCTGCGAGGCTTCTTCTTTATTGTTAGTAGAAACAATATTTCCCCGCTCAATGCCGGCGTGCCCGTATGCGTTAATTACGTTATCTTCATTTATGTCTGCGGTAATGACGACCCGCATGCCCTTCATATTTTCAATCTGCGCGATCATACCGCGTCCCATCTGGCCGGCGCCGACAAGACCTACTTTAATGTAGCGGCCCTCTCTTTCGAGTGCCTGCAGCTTTCGGTTAATTCCTATCATTGCTCTCCACTCCTATCCAGCTTTATTTTTTACGGAATACGATGGTGCTCCCCACCTGTATCGCAGGCAGCGGTTTGGCTTCTATACAGACCGTTCCCGGCAGATCTGAATGTGTCTCTCCGTTAAATTGAAAGGTTGCATGCCCGAGATCCCGCAGCGTTTCATTCGCTTTACCGCCTACAAACGTCAGGGAAAACGCTTCTCCGTCTATGATCAGCTCATCCCCGGCTTCCAGGTCTTCGCTTAACCCTTCGGCGTTATGAACAAAGCTGATATCATACAAATCCTTCGGTGCTGTTTCGTTGAATAAAATCATCATGCCATCGTCCATAAGCATCTGAGCATCCTCTCCAATGCCGACCACGGTGGCTGTAAATACTTCTGTTTTCATCTGCACGGTCACTCCTCCTAGGAAATACAGGGCGGGCAAGCGCGTCTACCCGCCGATTTATTTTTATGAATACAGGCCAAAGCTGAAAAGATAAGCGATCACAACGGCAAGCGGTCCGGTAATAACCCTTGAAAACAGAACGGCCGGCACGCCGACGGAAATGGTCTCCGGCTCTGCTTCCCCAAGCGTCAGGCCAACCGGCACGAAGTCCGCCCCTACCTGCGGGTTAATAGCGAAAAGTGCTGGAAGCGCCATTGCCGGAGGGATGTTTCCCATACCGATCTGGGTTCCGATAAGCACCCCAACCACCTGGGCAATAACAGCGCCCGGGCCGAGCAGCGGGGACAAAATTGGAATTGCACATATAAAGGATAAAAGCAGCAGCCCGAAAATATTACTTGCGAGCGGAGATACAAAGTTCGCGATCAGATCCCCGATTCCGGTGAATGTGATAATCCCGATAATCGTACTGACAAAAGCCATAAACGGCAGAATGTTTCGTACGACCGTATCAATGGTTTCCCGACCGGCCTGGAAGAATACGCTTACCACGTTGCCGACGGCACGGCCGATACGTTCAATAATATTTCCTTTTTTCGGTCCGGAGCCTTTTGCTTTCATTTTCGCATCGTCTTTCACCTGTTTGGCCACGTCGCGGTCCATCAGGGAGTTGTACGGGGAAGCTTTGTCCTCTGCTTCCGCTTCGGCCGCCGGCACTTCATCCGCGCTGATGGCCTTCATATCTCTTTCGCCCACGCCGGAAACAAAATTTTCTTCGTTAATATACTGCGCAAGCGGGCCGGCCGGGGATGTACCGTGAATGTTAACCGTCAGCACACCCATTTTTGGATAAACTCCGCAGCGTGCGGTTCCGCCACAGTCAATAACAGCTGCGGCAATATTTTCTTTATCATAGGAGGCTTTGAATCCGTCCACCGCTTCGCCGCCTGTCAGTTCCGCCAGGCGCTCGGCGACCGGATGAATACCTCCGCCGGTTACCGACATAATATATCTTTTCTGATCATTCGGATGGATGACGAGCGGGCCGCCCCAGCCACCTCTTCCCTTTGTTACCTCTACCGGTTTATATTCAGCCATTATTCTTCCCTCGCTTTTTCTTTTAAATTTTCATTTATGCGCTGGCGCTTTTTTCCGACGAATCGCCTTCTGCACTAGCTGCCTGGCGTCTGAGCATGATGGCGGTGATCCATTCCGTTACTACACCGCGGATTAAAATAACGATCAGACCGACGATAAAGAAACGGATGGCAAGCGGCCCGGCAGAGAGGCCAAGCGTCGTAATACCGGCCGAGATCCCGGTGTAAACAAACAGTTCAGCCGGGTTCGCGTGAGGAAACAAGCCGGTAATCGGGTGCACAAATGAAACAGCGGAATCATAAAAGGCCGGCTTCTGCCGTTCCGGCAGAAAGCGCCCGAACGTGTAGCACATTGGGTTGGTTAAGAAAAACACGGCCAGTACCGGAAACAGCGTATAGCGGAGAAAGAAATACTTTGTGCTCTTCTGAGCCAGCGAATAGATCCGTTCTTCCCCGACAAACTTGATTAAAGCGTTTACGGCAAGAATTAAACATATGAGTGTCGGAATAATACCTGTAACAAGTCCGACAAATGTTTCCCCGCCTGCCTCGAACATTCCAATAAAGCCTTCTGCGAGCGTTACTAAGAAATCCATTTGTTATCCCCCTTTTTGTGTTTGCGCTTCTGTTCTGCCAAAATCTGCTGGGCAGCCATCAGATGAGCCCGTTTCGGGTGCTTCTTCTTTCCGGCAGCGCCTTCTGCTTCCCACTGCTTCTTTAATTCATGGATGTTTTGATCCATCAGCTCCGGCGCTTCGGCAAACCTGGCGAACACCGTTACCCCTCTCATAATCTTAGCGTCGATCACCGTGCCTGCTTCGTTGGTTACGAGCAGAAGCACCGTGCCGATTCCAAGCAGGCGTTTATCAATGCCTGTCCCAAGGTACCCCGAAGGACGTCTGCCCATTGAAGCAATCATTCCGTTGTAGTATTTCATCTGGCGGAATGTTAGATAAAATTGAATCAGCCATATCACCACGAACGCGGCGATAAAATAACCCCACATCCTCACCCCTCCTTTACATTTGTAACAACTTGTAACCTTTGTAACCATATTAAAGCGTTTTCATATAACCGTCAATATTTTTTTCAGATATTTTAAAAATTAATTTTTTACGGCATTGGCGTGTTGATTGTAAAATATTTCTTTTATTTTACATATGTTTTAAATAGCACATATGTTCATATATGTTAAAAAAATACGGCCCCTTTCAAGGAGCCGTCATACGTTATTCGGTTAACGCTTCTGCAATCTGGTTATCTACGATCAACACGTCCAGATAACCACCCTTCAGCGCTGCTTCGATGCCGAGGACTTTATGGGAGCCCTGCGCCACACCAACGACCTCGGGAATGTTTTTGATCTCCTCAAGAGTCAGGCCGATGACCCGGTTGTTGATCGGGTGATCCACGCCGTGGCCGAGAGCGTCGAAAAACTTCGAGCTGATATCGCCGACTGCCCCGGCCTTTCGGAGCGTGACGATGTCTTCTTCCTGCAGGTATCCCATCGTTTCCATAGTGGAGTCCTGAAGCGGGTTGCCTAGACCCACGAGGGCAAGCTCCACGTTCCGCCCTTCCTCCAGCACCTGGGCAATGTCTTTGGACTGCACGAGACGCTCTTTCAAATCGTCAGTTTCAACCATCGCCGGAGCGTACAAATACGAACAGGAGGCGTTCATTTTCTGGGCAAAGTGAAATGCCAGCTGATTGGAGTGCAGATGCACGTATTTGTTCCCCATTCCCCCGATCAGCGGCGTAATATGAATGTCTCTATGTTCGACGTACGGATACTCTTCAATAAGTGAACGCAGAGTTGATCCCCATGAAATACCGATTCGCTTTACCTGCTCGGATCTCTTCGCTACATAGGAAGCGGCTGCTTTTCCGATCAAACGCTTGCCGAGGTCAGGTGTGAAGCCTGTCGTTGAAACGACTACTGCTTCTTTCAGGCCGTATTTCTTTTCAAGCTTCTGCTCAAGATCAACGGTATGCACACTTTCATCTTTAATATATATTTCAACGATGCCTTCATCCCGGGCCCGCTGCAGCATTTTGGAAATAACCGGACGGGAAACACCCTGCTTTTTGGCGATCTGGGCCTGGGTCCAGCCATCGAAATGATACAGCTTCGCTACTTTTACGGTTTCTCTTTTTTCTTCCCAGTTGAGCATAAT
The DNA here is from genome assembly GCF_056034385.1 of Marinococcus sp. LNHM3E3-2.2. Classification (NCBI taxonomy): domain Bacteria; kingdom Bacillati; phylum Bacillota; class Bacilli; order Caryophanales; family Bacillaceae; genus Marinococcus; species Marinococcus sp. LNHM3E3-2.2. The sequence goes on along the minus strand of NZ_JBQLIC010000002.1, from coordinate 410,223 downwards.
TCTTCCCTCTATTCCGTAGATTCATCTGTTCCCAGTATATCACTCCCTGCCAAAAAACTATATACGCTTACATGGCTTTTTATTGATGAACCGGACGCCCCGCGAGCGCAGACGCGCCTTCAAACAACGCCTCCGACAGCGAAGGATGCGCATGCACCTGACTGCTCCATTCTTCGGTGGTGCCTTCAAGATGAATATAGGCGGCCGGCTCTCCGATCATTTCGGTAACGTGGGGTCCAGCCATCACAACGCCGAGAATCTCGCCGAACATTTCCCGGGAAATGATTTTGACAAAACCCCGGGTCTCGCCCATTGTCATCGCTTTCGCGTTTCCCTGCAGCGGCACGGTCTTTACTTTAATATCGCTGTACCTCTGCTTTGCTTCCTGCTCAGACAGGCCCACTGACGCTATTTCCGGAAGGGTATAAATGCACCTCGGCACGAGCGAGAGATCCATGGAAGGCGCAGCGCCCGCAGCATGCTCTGCGGCAATAATGCCCTCGGCACTTGCCGCATGGGCAAGCTGCCATCCGCCGACAATATCTCCTGCAGCATAAATACCCGGTACCGATGTCTGCATCGCATCGTCCACCGCTACAAAGCGACTGTCCATGCGTAATTCAAGGTCTTCAGCTGCCGCGATGACAGGCGAGCGCCCTGTGGAAATAAGCAGCATGTCTGTTGTGAGCTCGCGGTCGTTTCCGGAGGCATCCTGCACGTTGACGACTGCCTGATTTCCATGTTGTCTGGCAGAAGTAACCGAGGTGCCTGTCAGAATAGTCACTCCCGACTCTTCAAGTGCCCCGGCCAGCATTTTCGCAGCATCTTCGTCCTCCTGTGGTATCAGCCGTTCAGCCGCTTCAATAACTGTCACCTGCACCCCGAGTGACTGATACAAACAGGCGTATTCAGTACCGATGAATCCCCCGCCGACGATGGCCATTGACGAAGGAAGCGATTGGCGGTCGTAAATCGTGTCACTCGTATAATATTCAGTATCTTCAAGACCGGGAATAGGAGGTACTGCCGGTACGGAGCCTGAAGCAATGATGACGGCTCTGCCGGCTACTACTGTTTCCTGGCCGTCTTTACCGGTGATAGTAACCTGTTTGTTTGCATGAACTTTTCCCCGCCCAGAAAAAATCTGGATACGTCCTTTTTTCATTAGCGACTGGACGCCCTGGCGGAGCTGCTGGATCACCTGGTCCTTCCGCTCAAGCATTTCTTCGTAGCGCAGATGAAAGCCTTCCACCTGGATGCCGTATTTAGAAGCATTGCGTACGTAGTTCACTGCTTCTGCGTTCTGGAGAAGCGTTTTAGACGGTATGCACCCGCGGTTCAGGCACGTCCCCCCGAGCTCGCGATCTTCGACAAGCGCCGTGGACTGCCCAAGGCCGGAAGCCCTAAGCGCAGCTACATAGCCCGCCGGCCCGCCGCCGACAATTACCTGGTCAAACGTTTCCATCGGTCCACCTCCTTCTAGACAAACAGCTGGTACGGCTGTTCGAGCATTTGTTTGAAGTCTGTTAAAAATGCAGCAGCCGGAGCCCCATCAATAATACGGTGATCAAAGGATAGACTTACGGCCATCATCCGGCGCACCGTGATTTCTCCGTTTATTACTACCGGCTTCTCCTGTATACGACCAACCCCAAGAATAGCCGCTTCCGGCTGGTTAATGATCGGGGTAAAATGGTCAACTGCATACATTCCTAAATTACTGATCGTGAACGTACTGCCCGAAAGCTCTTTGCCGGGAAGGGTTCCGTTCCGGGCCGCGGCAGCTGTCTGTTTGGTTTCAGCGACTAATTCCGCGAGTCCTTTTGTTTCTGTATGGCGGATCACCGGGACCAGCAGCCCCCGGTCTGTGGCTACAGCGACTCCCATATGCACAGACGACTGCTTTGTGATCCGGTTGTCTGTCATAGAGGCATGCACATCCGGATGCTTTTGGAGCGCCCGGCTGCCCACAAATATCAACAGCTCCGTCACGGACAGCCGTTGGCCGGTCAGTTTTTCTATAACTGGGAGCAGCTGCTCCCTCAGCTCTATAGCAGCTTCCATATCAATTTCAGTGTTAAGCGTTACGTGCGGCACTTCGCTTGCACTTTGCTGCATACGCTCTGCAACCACTTTCCGGATGCCCTGAAGCGGCTCAGAGTGAAGATCCTCTTCCACCGGTGGCGCGGCGATATCAGCCCGTGTGATTTTGCCGTAGCTGCCGCTTCCTTTTACGGCAGACAGATCCACGTTATTTGCCTCTGCTTCTTTTTTAGCAAGAGGCGTACTGCGCACGTGCTCGCCCTCTGCAGCAGCGTGAACATCCGAAGCGTGAATGCGTCCTCTCGCTCCGCTTCCCTGTATTAAGGAAAGCTCTACTCCCTGTTCACGCGACAGCCTCCGTGCTGCCGGAGTAGCACGCACGCCTTCTGTTTGTTCAGCTTCCACTGATTGCTCTGCCGCTTCGGCAGCCGGCACCTCCGGGACGCTTTCAGGTTCTGATTTGCTTTCAGATCCCGGTTTTTCCTCGGGCACCTGCTCGCCCTCTTCACCGATGTAGCCAACAATACCGTTCACCGGCACCTCTTCGTCTTCGTCGTAGTAGCGCTTCAGCAGGATACCTTCTTCGTATGCTTCCACTTCAATATTTATTTTATCGGTCATTACCTCGAGCAGCGGCTCGCCGACCTCCACTGGGTCTCCCTCCTGTTTAAACCACTGCAGAAGCGTTCCGGTTTCCATTGTACTGCTTAATTTGGGCATAAATACTTCCTTTGCCATGAATACTGCCCTCCTTTACCGGCGGTGGACGCTGTCACGCGCCGCCTGCATAATATCGTCCACCTGCGGGACCATTGCTTTTTCAAGCGCCGGATTATACGGCACAGGGATTGGCAGCGCCCCGAGCCGGCGGACCGGAGCATCCAAATAATCAAAAGCTTCGCTTTCTGCAATCATGCTCGCTATTTCGCCGCCGTAGCCGCCTCTTTTAACGGCTTCATGCACAACGATTACTTTTCCAGTTTTTTTAACGGAGTCCACGATTGTTTTCTCATCGAGCGGTACGAGGGTCCGCGGGTCAATCACTTCCACATCGATGCCTTCCTCAGCCAGCTTCTCCGCTGCCTCGAGCGCTTTATGCACCATCACAGCAGTTGCAACGATCGTTACGTCCTTACCCGCACGCTTCACGTCTGCCTCTCCCAAAGGAATCGTATACGCTTCCTCCGGAACGTGCTCTTCGGTTTTGTACAACAGTTTGTGCTCGTAAAAAATAACTGGGTTCGGGTCGGCAATAGCGGCCTTTAACAGCCCTTTGGCGTCTGACGCCGTAGAGGGCTGTACTACCTTTAGGCCAGGAACATGAGCTACCCAAGCTTCCAGGCTCTGTGAATGCTGGGCCGCCGCCCCGGTTCCGGAGCCTGAAGGCGTCCTCAGCACCATCGGCACGTTTCCCTTGCCGCCGTACATATACCGGAGCTTCGCTGCCTGGTTGGCCAACTGGTCCATCGCAATCGTAATAAAATCCGAAAACTGCAACTCGACGACCGGCTTCATGCCAGTAAGAGCCGATCCGATCGCAGCACCGGTAATAGCCGCCTCGGAAATAGGGGTGTTGCGTATCCGCTCCGGTCCGAACTCTTCAATCATTCCGCGGGTAACACCGAAGGCTCCGCCGTATACTCCGATATCCTCTCCGAGAATAAAAACGTCCTGGTCCTCCCGCATTTCCTGTGACAGTGCTTCACGTACGGCTTCGGCAAAGGTAATGCTCCGTGTGGTTTCCTTGTTATCTGAAGAATTTACTGCGCTCGACTGCATCGTCAGGCACTCCTTTCTATATTAAGCATAGACATCCTCAAGCAGTGTATCCGCAGAAGGTTCGGGACTCTGTTCCGCAAATTCCACCGATCGTTCAATTTGGGCTTTCGTTTCTTTCTTCACTGTTTCGGCTTCCTCCGAGGTGATGATACCGCGCTCAATCAAGGCCTCCTGGAAAAAACGGATCGGGTCTTTATCCTTCCATTCTTTTTCTTCTTCTCTTGTCCGGTATTTCTTCGCATCGCTTTTGGAGTGGCCCTTCCACCGGTATGTTTTTGCTTCTATGAGAACCGGGCCGCTTCCGTTTCTTGTATACTCCACGGCTTCTTTCATAACCGTCATAACCTCAGGGAGGTTGTTGCCGTCAACGACATGGCCCGGAATACCGTAGCTGGAAGCACGATCGGCAATATTTTCGATTTTCACCATATCCTTGACCGGGCCGGACATACCGTACTGGTTGTTTTCGCAGACAAAAATGACTGGAAGATCCCAAATAGCAGCCAGGTTCACTGCTTCGTGAAAGCTGCCTTCATTTGCCGCCCCATCCCCGAAGAAACAGACGGTAATATAACCTTCCTGGCGCATCTTTGAAGTAAGTGCTGATCCTACAGCTAAAGGTATGCCTCCTCCGACGATACCGTTGGCACCCAGGTTGCCTTTTTCAACATCCGCAATATGCATGGACCCGCCTTTGCCTTTACAATAGCCGGTTTCCCGGCCAAACAGTTCTGCCATCATCCGGTCCGGATCTGCTCCTTTGGCGATGCAGTGCCCGTGGCCCCGGTGCGTGCTCGTGATTTTGTCTTTATCTTCAAGCATCGCACATACACCTACAGCCGAAGCTTCCTGCCCTACACATAAGTGGGTCGTACCGTGAATCATGCCTTTGGCGAAAAATTCATCTACTTTTTCATCGAACCAGCGAACGGTCCACATCTGCTCGAGCCAATTGACCAGCTTTTCCTTCGGCTCTTCCCAAACCCAATCTGCCTGCGTCACAATAACGCCTCCTTTTACATTTGTTCTTTATTATGACCTTTGTAAACATAATAGCTTTATTTCATTCGTTCGTCAACTAAACGTTTGTAAAATATCGTTGGTTTCAAAATATTGTTTCCGCTTTCATGAATTTAGCTGATTTTTGCAATTGTATTATTGGGAAACATTTGTTTACTGCAAATAAAAAAAGAGACGCCGTTACGTCTCTTTTCCCTGCCGTTCTTTAATTTCTGCCTGATGGCTGACAACGAGCTCCACCACCTGCCTGACATGTTCGTCATCAAGAGAATAATACACCGTTCTTCCTTCCTTCCGGAACTTCGTCAGTCCCAGCTTATGCATATACCGGAGATGGTGGGACGCCGTAGCAATGGAGGAGTCGATGACTTCGGCAATACTATGTACACTCAATTCCGGTGTCAGGGCAAGCGCCTGGGCGATCTGCATCCGCTTGCCGTCAGCGAGTCCCTTCAGCATGTCTGTCATAATATCAAGCGATCGTTCCTGAATCTGCTGCTGGATCCAGTCTACATTATCTTCGTTTGGCATTTCTGTTCACCTGCCTGATCGTAATCATTCTTATTTCAATTGTACGCTTTCTTTCTATGCTTTCAACCGATCTGCTTTATTTTTTCATATGCTGGCTGTGTGTTTTCTATACTCTGGCAGCTTTGTTCTTTTCTATAATACAACGCATAGCGCAGGATGTATCCATACATAGCACTCCGGCAATATTTCCAGCTTTTATATATGCTGAATCTACCATGGAATAAATAAGAACCGCGCGCGGCTTCGCAGGAGAGACCATTGACTGATACGATTCCTGCTTCATTTGAAGAAGCATATGAAAAATATACTCCGCTCGTCAAACGAATGATTACACGCCTCCGTATTTACCAGGAACAGGAGGAATATATGCAGGCCGGATACGTAGGATTATGGAAGGCATACTCTACCTTTTCTCCGGAAAAGGGTGCTTTCCCGGCGTATGCTTTTACCCTCGTACGTGGGGAAATGCTGATGATGCTCCGGAAAGAAGTCCGGTTTTCCGAGCGGCATCAGCTGTTTGATGACCACGGGCCCTTTGAGCAGTCATCGGAAATGGAGGACCGCTTTGAGCTTGAAGCATACTTTCCTCTTCTTTCAGAACGGGAACGAACCTGGCTCATTGATTTTTCCGTATATTCCCTTCCTATACGTGATATCGCCGCAAAACACGGGGTAGCGGCCTCTACGGTCAAATCATGGCGGAAATCTGCGTTGCGCAAGTTGCGTGCATACGCTGGTGAAAAGCAGCTGGATTAAATCGTCTTGCGCCGGTGTGCAGGTGGAGAAAGCTTTTCTATCTTGTCCAGTTCTATCCACTGCCGGCTCGAGTTTTTTAGCTGTCCAGCTTCCTCCACCACCGGCTCGGGGTCGCTGTCTCCTTCCTGCAAAATGAAAAAGCCATTTTCCGGAAGGCGGACAGCGCTTGTCGTTGGCTTTCAAGTGGATAGAACTTTTCTTTGTATGATACAATTTAAATGCTGTTACCAGTAGAGAAATAAATGGAACGATAAATACATAGGAGTGATGTTATTGTGGCTGAGTCATTGACCATCGAACGTACAAAATCTCCGAAAACGAAGCCGGATTTTTCACAGCTCGCTTTCGGAAAAAACTTTACCGACCATATGTTTGTGGTGGATTACGTTGAGGGAGAAGGATGGATTGATCCGAGAATCGTACCTTATCAGCCGCTTACCATGGATCCTTCGAGTCTTGTCTTCCATTACGGCCAGGCTGTTTTTGAAGGGATGAAGGCGTATTATTCCGGGGGCAACATTATGCTTTTCCGTCCGGAAAAAAACTTCGAGCGGCTGAACCAGTCCAACCGCCGGATGAGCATTCCGGAGATCGACGAGCAGCTGTTGATAGATTCTTTAAAGGAGCTTGTTTCGCTTGAGCGTGACTGGATTCCACGCGGAGAGGGCCAGTCGTTGTATATCCGCCCGTTTGTGATTGCGACAGAAGCAAGCCTCAGTGTAAAACCATCCTCCTCCTACAAGCTGCTGATTATTTTAACGCCTGTCGGCTCTTACTACGGAAGCGGCGGCGATGCCATGAAGCCGGTCAGCATCTACGTGGAAAACGAATTCGTTCGCAGTGTCCGCGGCGGCGTCGGATTCACCAAGACAGCCGGCAACTATGCAGCCAGCCTAAAAGCCCAGGAGCAGGCCGGAAGCGCCGGGTACGACCAGGTGCTGTGGCTGGACGGCGTAGAGCAGCGCTATATTGAAGAGGTCGGCAGCATGAATATTTTCTTTAAAATCAGCGGAAAGGTCGTAACTCCTGCGCTGAATGGAAGTATTCTTGAAGGAATCACCCGTGACTCTGTCATTGAACTGCTGCATTACTGGGAGATTCCTGTGGAGGAACGCCGCATCGATATGGAAGAAATACGTACGGCATACGAAGCGGGCACGCTTGAGGAAATTTTCGGCACCGGCACAGCAGCGGTCATTTCTCCTGTAGGCAAGCTGCGCTGGGACGCCCAGACCTATAAAATCAATAATGAAGAAACAGGCCCTCTAGCCAAACAGCTGTACGATACGATCACTGGCATTCAGACCGGGGACAAGGAAGATGTGCTGAACTGGACCCGGACGGTATAAAATGGATAAAAAAACGGCTCTCCATCACGGGGGCCGTTTTGTTCTGAATGAAATTCTTCCGTTTTTCATATTGTATGCTAGAATATACCTACGCATCTTTTACAAGTGAATACCCGCACAGAAAGAGGAGGAGGGAACGATTGAAACAATTAGCGCTTTCTTTACGCGATGGCCGTATGCTTAGTATTTCCATGTTCGGTGACCCGGACGGAACACCTGTCCTTTATGTACACGGAGTCGGAAGCTCCCGGCTTGAAGCCGCAATTGGAGAAGAAGCTGCCGCTTCCAACTCTCTTCGTATTATTTCTGTTGACCGCCCGGGCTACGGCCTCTCCACTCCCGATCCTCATGGCACTTTTCTGCAGTTTTCCAAGGATATCGACGAGGTAATGAATCATTTTGAAATCCAGCGCTGTTCCTTGATCGGTGTCGGCTGCGGAGGTCCATACGCAGCAACCAGCACCAGTCTTCTGAAGGGGCGCGTCAGCGAGCTCCATTTAGTTGGTTCGCTCGGTCCCACGGAGGATCCTGAACTGTTTCGCTTGCTCGACACCTCTTTAAAAGCGCCACTGCAAACGATCCAGGAAGCACCGGAGCTTCTGCGCAGCCGATGGGAGCAGACGAATATGGAGGATAAAATCTTCCAGACGGAATCCGAACAGCTTTCCAGGGAAGAACGGCAGTACGTGACTCCGTCTATTCTGGATAAATGGAGGTTTGCGGTCCAGGAATCCGCCCATTCTGCTGAAGGCTTCCTCCGCGATCTCCAGACGCTGATGACACCCTGGGCCTACCATTTGGAAAACATCGACACCCCGGCTTACATTTGGGCGGGTGAGGAAGACGAAATTATCCCCCTCCGGCACGCGATCTATCTAGCCAACCATATCGAGCGTTCCACCCTTGAAACGTTTCCCGGCATGGGTCATATTGCGACAGAGGTTCTCGGCATTAATACAGCTCTACAGCAGATCAGTAAAAACCGTGCCCTGTCATAAAACGAAGCCGCCCCGATAAAAGGACGGCTTCGTTTATTATTAGCGGATGGCTTTTAAAATAAAGCTTAGAATGACGACGAAAATAATCGCACCGATTAACGCCGGGAAAATCGCAATACTGCCGATGACCGGCCCCCAGGAACCAAAGATGGCCCCGCCAATCCAGGCACCGATAATACCTGCGATAATGTTACCTAAAATGCCGCCCGGGATGTCCTTGCCCAATATTAAACCGGCAAGCCAGCCAATCAGGCCGCCGACGATAAGAAATAGTATAAATCCCATTACATTGACTCTCCTTTCGTTATCTTGTCCAACCTCTCCTTTCCCCTTCACAGCTTTAATTAATCATTATTTCTTGTCTTCACAAAGCTTTATAAACTTAAAATGAATCAACGTCGCCCATTTTCAATCCCCAATCTGAAAAGTTCATTTCAGCAGCGTTTTCGTTATTACTGTGAACCACCAGCGGGTTTATTTTTTCCTTTTTATTTATATATAAACGTTTTTTCAAAGCATTGTTTATTGTAGGATTGACAGGTTCCCATATTTGAATAAACAATGCTTTTTTTAAATAGCTATCTGTAATTTTTAAAAGTTTTTCAAACGTGGCGGTATCTTCATTTTTTGATACGCTCCAGTCAACAATAAAACCCACAGACACTCTTTTATTAAATATTTTTTTAACTTCCATTTTTAACACTACATATCCTTTTATTTGATCGAATTCGCTGATCGCAAAAATTTTATATTCATTTAAAGGATTAGTAATATAACGCCAGTTGAGAAAGTGATGATTTTTTATCAGTGCGACAGCTTCCGGATCTTCTTTCTCCTGCTTAAACTGATCAAACCTATCGTCAAACCAACGTATTTCTTCCATTACTTCGTCTTGATTTGGAGAACGATAAGAAAATTTATTCTTCTTGATTAAATTCACTTTAACCTTTCTCGTAAGGTCTCCGAGATGCACAGCTTCTGTGGTCTTTAACAGCACATTTTTTGCCTTTTCCGCTGGTAAACCATACAAAAATGAAATATCTCTTCTATGTTCTTTTAATTCCGTCAGCAATATGTTTGTAAGCTTTTGATATAATCCCTGCCCACGGTATTCAGGATCTACCATCGTATCTACACGAAGACCTACTTTTATGTTTTTATTATTATATCTTGCGGGAAATATCAGCACCGCCACGTGCCCCACTATGGTGTCGTTTTCTACAGCTACAAAAACCTTCGACTCCCGTGCATTTATTTCATCGTTATACTTCCATTGCCATACTTTCAAAGGCAGTTCTTTATTAAAAACCTTATGAAAGAGAGTTATGATCCCTGTTTCATCACCCTTTTCATATTTTCTAATCAGCATCCGGTTTTTCTCCTTCAATAAAATTTTCCAAAATATTCAGCATCTTAGTATTATCTGCCGTAAAAACTTGAGGAGTAAAGTTCTTCAATTCTTCAATAACGTTTTCAAGTCTATCCTCTTCATAACAGGGAAGCACATACCCGTTTCGGGAAAACGTTTCCGATAATTCAAGCTGATGATCATCATTATGTTCATTGAATTTTTGCAGCCGGGGCACGATTATTACTTTCTTTCCAAGTTTTAAGCTCGTTGTTATCGACCCGGTTCCAGCGTGACTTATTACAAAGCTGCTATTTTTAATATAAGTTTCCATTTCTTCCATAGACATAAAAGGAATCAATTGCAGATGATCGCTGCTAAACCTCGTGTTTCCATTCTGCACGATAACCTCTTCCTGAATCTTTCCCTCTTTCTTCAAAGCTTCCAGTTCTTTCAACACTCTTGTAAAATGTAGTTCATGCGTGCCAAGAGTCACGAAAATCAATAGATACTACCTCCATAGACTGCCTTCGGATAAAATTCTTTCATAGACTCCCACTGGACAATGAACAAATCCGCGATTGGATAGACCATTTTTCCAGCCATATTTGGAGAATGAGATTTGGCAAAGCTTTCGATATAGACTACCTTTTTTCGGAACAATTTTGCTATATAACACATAGGTACCGCAGTATGGGTTCCCGTAGTAATTACGACATCTGGCCTGTGCCTCAAAAAAAGCAAAAGTGATTTTAATATATTGTAGGAGAATTTAAAAACATATCTTAAAGGGTAGTTCCTCGCTCCATAAGTTAAAAAAGAAATTGGGTATTTTGCTTTTAAGCTTTTCGTAACCTCTGTTTTTTCAGTAATAATATGGTAGTTATATTTTTCGAATAATGGTTTAAGCTGCAGAAGTTGCGTCAGATGCCCTCCCACAGAAGAAATAAGCAGTATTTTTTTCATGATTACCACTTTCTGTCAATTTTTTTTGAATTAAAATCGGAGTAGTCGCTGTTTTCTTTTTTTGAAAAGCCAACAAGCGCAGCGTATACTATCGCAAGATACAAGCCAGAACCAGGATAGGACAGCACATGGCCGGCTATAAAAGCTGCTCCAGTACCCATACCAGCGCATAAAAGCGAAGTAACTGCATAAACATTTAAGGCGCTTCTTCCTGCTTTTACGATATTCTTAACATACGCAGAAATCATGTAGAAAAAAGGCAGGAGTAAAATAACAAATCCTAGAATTCCAAAGTTGAAAAACCAGTCAAAAAAGTCCATTTCAATTGATTTTGCGGAGTCTGCCGATACATAATTGCCGCTTCTTCCCATACCGAATGCTTTTTGGGCTGTCGGAGCGTTTACATATTGCTGCATTGATTCCGCCATAAAATCTACCCGACCACTAAACAAAACCGAGTGCATAGGAATATTACTTAAGCTCTCTTCAAATCTTTGTTTGGTAGTCTCGTCCTCTGATTCTATCTGACCGTTATCTCCGCCGCCACTATCTTCCTCTTCTTCCTGACCTGCGCTCTCCTGCTCATTTGTTTCTATAGCCAGCCCTAAATTATTTCCGATGGGGGAAGAAGGAATAAATCCAACTAAACCTATAATAAGCAGTGCCATTAATATAAAATTCAACCATTCTTTATGACGCAGTCTCACGATGCTAATAATAAACCCTAATCCGGCCGATATTATTACACCAATTAACGTAACTTTAGTTCCGACAGTGAGCATCGCCCACATTGATAAAACTACTATGAAAAACACTATAATCTGCTGGACAAAATTAGTTTTTCTTAATAAATAGAGGACCACAAAAGGAAGAATCATTGTCATGATAGCACTGAGTTCATTTCCTGAAAAAAACCAGCCTGTCTGCCCTTCTTTTTCTAAAAATCCGTATGTTCGTTTTCCAGTATCTGTGATACCCGCCAGGAAAACGATTAAGCTGATGAATGTTAAATTAATTGTGAATACTAATGGGAGCCATTGCTTTAATGATTTTTTGGAAAAATACTGTTTGAAAAATGTATAATACACAAACATTACTGTAGGAAAATAAATTGTTTTGACAATATTCTGGAGCTCAAATGTAATGGAAAAGGGATCTTTTAAATAATAGTTTAAACCTGTATGCATTCCAAAATAGAGTAGTAAAACCACAAAATAACCGACGATATACTTCTTTTGATTTCCCTTTAAGAAAAACAATATATAAAGCATACCTGCGGGAATGACGGCAGCTCTCACCAAAGTCGAAATTGGCAAACCTATAAACACCAGTAAATCCAGTATAGGCTGTATTAATATATATGCTAATAATATTAATTGCATTACATTTGCCATTGGACGTCTTTCCTTGTTTATAAGCATAAAGCTCCCCCTACATTAACGTTAGTCGGTTTTTTAAAAAGTTTCATTCTTCTATTATAACTTATACAGCCTAGCACAGCTCACCCATGAAAAATAGTGGCTTTGGAAGCAGTCATTTTCTCTTTCAAGCACTTTACTTATCCCTTAATTTTCTTTGAATACTGGCATAAGATAATCCTTCCTTATAAATTCTTTCTTTGGCTTTTTTGTTTTGAAAATAAGCCCATAGTAAAGTCACTGTCTTGTTTGCCTGTTTAAAAAGAGCAGGGAAATTTTCCTGTTTATTTTTTATATATTCAGCGAAGTTTATAAAATCTCCTGCATCCTGGCCCAGAAAAACTTCCCCTGCTTTCATTGACCGTTCTGCGCTTAAATTGCTTTTGACTATATTTAAATTAATAAAGCCGTCAAAATCGATAGCCTGGGAAGCGAAAACATTGATTGTTTCTTGTTTTAAGGGCAATTCTTCTGTAATGTCGATTAACGTATTTATGTAAGCGACCGGAATCGGACAATTTATCTCATACATATATATTTTCAGCGAGTCTTTCACGTTAAAATGTTTTAACGATTCGGCTAACAAAATTGAAGTATTTACATGATCCAAATGGGCATCCACTAATACATTTGTATAGATAACATCCGGCTGAAAATCCTGAATGATGTTAAGCACGTTTTGAATGTTGCGTTCACTGATTTCTACATTGCCGTCGGGGAGAGTTAAATACTCTATCGAATCAAATCCCAGCATATACTGTACTTTTTCCATTTCACTCTTGCGCTGACTCGATAATTCTTCTCCTGAAAGAGAAGAAACGCTTTTTGAACCATCTGTCACTAATACTACTTTTACTTCTGCTCCGAGAGAAGTATATTTTTTAATCGTCCCCCCCAGACCAATAGTTTCGTCATCAACGTGCGGGACAAACACTAATACTTTGTTTGAGCTTAAAGGTTTTACAGGCACCTGTTTTGCCCGGTACTCGTGGTTTAATACTTTCAGCGTAACATTATTAATCGCCGGTTCCATGTATTTTATAAGATACTTCAGCTGTTGTTTCAATATTTATACCTTCTTTCTAAAATTAGTTATTAAAACCTTAAGAGCCTTCACTTTAAAAAGCCAGATGGATATTATATATATAAGCGCTCCTGCCAACGCAATGATCATAATAAGAAAAAAATTGCTGAAATTGTGAAGAACTTGAGTTTTGAGTAAAAATGTCGCGACACCCATTATTACTACGCTTAATGTTATTTTGGTGAATTCTTTCAGGACGTGCTTGTGATCTAATCCATTAATCGTTTTTGAAAAGACGATATAACAGGCAAGTGCGTAAAGCAAGCCAACAGCAGAAGATGCTAAAGGAATCCCCACATAACCTATCCAGGTGGTAAATATATAATTAAACACAGCGTTCAGAACCACAGTAATTAAACCGATAATTAAAACGTAGTGACCTTTTTTTAAAGTATAAAGTCCTTTGTTAGATACATTGTTCAAACTAAAAAACAGGACAGAGCCAAAATAATAATAGGCCACCTCACTAGTGTTTATAACCGCTTCTTCACTAAAGGCTCCTCTTTGATAAACAAGACTTATAATGTTAGGCATTAACACAAACATGCCAACGATAGCAGGAATCACCACTAAGTACATTACATTTAATCCGTTTTCTATCCCCCGCTTAAAAGAGGGTTCATCATTTGCAGCCATCGCTTTCGCCAGCATGGGGAACATGATCGTTGCAATCGTAATACCAAAGATTTGCTGAGGAAAGTGAACCAAATTTTTTGCATAATTAATATATGTAACTACTCCCTCCTGGAAATAGCTGGCAAATACATTGTCTACTGCCAAATTAATTTGACCCACCATCACAGTCATAGCAACTGGGATAAAAATCCGGTAGAAAGCAGAGAGCTCAGGGAGATTTAATTTAGTGCCCAAATTTATCATATTCCGCCTGGATAAAACAGGAACTTTAAATACAAGCGAGATAATAGAACCAATAAGATAACCAAGTGCTAACGAATAGACACTCAGCTCTCCAGCAAACAAAACGGCACCTGCTATACTGGAAAGTATCACAATCATTTGTGAAAAAGCGGATAAAGAGAACAAGTTCTCAGCATCCAGGTATGCTTCCATTACAGAATTTATTCCTACAAATATAAGAGCAGCAAAAAGTATGATAGATACATTGACGGCGATATCCGTAGCTTCATTATTAAAGCTGGGGTATAAAACCCTGATTAAAACAGGCGATAATAACGCTCCAAGAACTCCAAACAGAATGCCTATATATACAATACTTTTAAGAATCTGGTTCAGGTAATTTTTCCCCTGATTAACATGCTTTGCCTCAATATACCCCGGGACCAAAGCGTTTTTCATACCATTAATCATAAACAAAAAAAGCATGTTAGGAATGATAAAAGCCGCTAAATATGCATCTGCTAAATAAGAATCACCAAAATAGAAGGCTATGGTCATGTCCCTTAACAAGCCGGAAATTTTCAAAAAAAGTGTTACAGTAATAAAAATGAGACTTGTAATACCTATTTTTCTCGTCAATAGCGCTCCCTCTCTATCTAGATGTATTGCCAAAGCAAAGTCATCATTTATTTTATCATATGTGTTTTGATGCATTTTCTTCCAATTCGCTTTACAATCCTTTCATACTATTCTTAAATAGGATCAGACAATGACAAAAATGAGGTATCTTATACATGAGGATCGAATCTATATATTATTTACGGTTTGTAGCAATGCTTCTAGTAGTGTTCGTCCACGTGACAGGCACATTTTCTACTACTCTCCCCCTGGAAAGTGGAGCCTATGAAAAATACCATTTTATTAACCGTATTGCCCGCATTGAAGCAGGCATTTTTATTATGATTACCGGGCTGGTGTTTTTCTATAATTTATTTCCCAAAACATTAAATAAATCTACTTTAAAGGATTATTATAAAAAACGAGTCACTTTTATAATCATACCTTATCTTATTTGGGCATTATTTTACGAGATGTATTCTGTCGCTACTGGCGATAGAGCCCTGGCTATAACAGAAATTCCCCAAAGAATTCTTACCGGCACCTCCTATTATCAATTACATTTTATATTTCTTATAGTGCAGTTTTACCTTTTTCTTCCTTTATTTGTTTATGCAGCCCAATCCAGCGTATGGCTACGCAAATACCTTTGGCTCGTTGGTTTTATAATTGAATACATATATTATTTTCTAAATTTAAAATTTGACTTGGTAGAATTCAGTTTGTTTTTCAATAGCCTTTCAACTTTTCTCTTAGGTGGATGGCTAGGCATTTATTATGTACAACAAAGAAAGAAAGCTTATTCAAATAGTAATTGGTTTTGGGGCACCATAACGTTAATCTTTGGGAGTTTGGCTGCCGTCTACTATTACCAGGTCTACGAGATGAACAATTACTATTTTTCCTGGGACCCCTACAAGCTAATTTCAATGGTTTTCTTATTTATAGGCAGCTTATTTTTCTTTCGTTTAGCAGAGCGAACCGCTCAGACTGCTTCTACCAAAATCACTGAATGCATAAAGAGGGTAGCGCTGTATTCCTTTGGTTTTTATTTAATTCATCCATTCATTTTAAAAGAAGCAGCAAGATTTATCCCTATGCATAACAATTATCTTTTTCATGTAGACATCCTGCTTCGCTACATTACTGTAGTTGTTTTTTGTTATTTAGTCATCTTTACTATTCATAAGCTCTCACCAAAAGCAGCCAGCCTGCTATTTGGAAAAATGCCTCCTGAAGCTGTGTTTGTTCTCTCTCCTTACAAAAGCAAATCAAAATAATAAGCACAATTAAAATCATAAAACTACTGGCCTTTATTACTAAAGAACCAGTAGTTTTTAATATTATTCTTTTGTTCCTCCAGAAATTTTTTTTAAGAATCTTAGGAACGGCCTGTAAGAATTACTGACTAATCCGACACTTTCCGCTAAAATTTCAATAGCAATAATCATTACTAACAATGCTACAATAGAAACCCATAGCGTTGAAAGTGTAAATACAACAGCAGCTACACTGCAGATAGCACTGATCAAGTATATAATTAGAACTGTCTGTCTATGCGTATATCCCAGGCGCAGCAGGCAATGATGTAAGTGCGATTTGTCAGGCGTTGAAAAAGACTGCTTCTGTAATGCCCGTCTGATTATCGCAAAGAGTGTATCAGAAATAGGAACGGCTAAGATGAGTAGAGGAACAATTAACGAAAAAACGGTTACGTTTTTAAAACCTAACAAAGCAATTACAGCAATCATGAAGCCAAGAAACAGGGCTCCAGAATCCCCCATAAATAGCTTTGCCGGATGAAAGTTGTGTACCAAAAACCCTAAAGTTCCGCCCAAGAGAGCGATAGCCATAGCAACGATGAAAATGTCACCCTGAACAATGCTCAAAGCTGAAATAGTGGCCAGGACAATCGCTGAAACCCCTGCTGATAAGCCATCCAGACCATCAATTAAGTTTATAGCATTGGTAATACCAATAATCCAAAGCAATGTAATAGGGATGCTTAAAAATCCCAATTCTAAAACTCCGCCGAACGGCAGGTTAATAAATTCTAACTGTACTCCTCCAGCTATCACTATAATGGCAGCTGCAAGCTGAGCAATTAATTTCATTTTAGCTGATTGTTCTTTTATATCATCCAAAGCACCTATTAAAAATACTAAAGTTCCGCCTGCAAAGATAAAAGGAAGATATTCATTTTCCGGTTTCAAAATGAAAAGACCTAATATAAAAGAAACGTAAATAGCCAAACCGCCTAAGCGTGCCATTTCACCTGTATGAACTTTTCGGTCGTTAGGATTGTCTGTCGCTCCTATCATAAAAGCCAGCTTTTTAACTAAGGGCGTTAATATCAACGCTGTTAAAAAGCATGAAACCAGAGCAATCGCTGTAATCATTAGGAATCCTCCCCGATTTGCCTGCATAAGAAACTTTATAAAGATTTTGAGCTTAACCTATAAAATTATACCATTAAACCTGCAGTAGAAATAGTTAGTTTATGCTTATATTTAATTATAATAATTTATGACCTTTTCATATATATTTAAAACATTTTTATTTAAATTATTCACTTCATTTTCTTCAACAAATATTAATGCTTTCTTGATCATTGTCTCTTTTTCTTCTTCATTAAGATTTAACATAGCAGAAATGTTTTCACTTAAGCTTTCGGGGTCACCAGCATTGGCCATTAAGCCTCTGCCTTTTGCAGCTATGTACTTAAGACCTCCAGCATCCGTAGTTACCACAGGTGTCTCGCAGGCCATTGCCTCTAAAGCCACTAAACCAAAACCTTCATTTCTTGAAGGCACTACAAGCATATCTACAGAGGAAAACCAATTTTTCAGTTCAGACTGAGGCTTAGCACCGTGAAAACTGACCGTAGCTTCCATATTTTCTTTCTGGATTAAATCTGTTATTTTCTCCTTGTAAGCCTCATTCTTGGCGCTGCCCACTACATGCAGTCTGATATTTTTTTCTTTTTCCACTGTAATTTTCCAGGCCTTCAGCAAATCTTCTATTCCTTTTTCTTCCACTAAATTTCCAACAAATAAAATATTTATTTCCTCTGAGTTCAATTGTGTAGCCTGTAGCGCTTCTACTTTTGGAACCGGATGAAACATTGCTTTATTTACACCCATACTAATTTGATTAATTTTATGGGAAGGCACTTCATATTCTTTTTGAACTTTTTCCAATAATTCTGGCCCCACCACAATCACATGATCCGCTTTTTTCAAAATAATGAAGGTAATACGTTTAAGGTACTCATTTTTTTCTGCCATTTTATTTATATCGCCTCCATGGCACGTAACCACGTAAGGGGTTTTAGTTAATTTTTTAAACATTAGTGCCAGCATACCGGAAGGAAAAGTATAATGCGCATGCACAATGTCTACTTTGGTTTTCAAAGAGTTTAATACTGTTTTGCCCCATCTATATCCCCACTGAAAATATTTTTTTATTACTTTCCCCCTGCTTGAAGAAGGTTGATTAATCCCCAGGACTAGTATTTCCTGGTCTTGTTTTGTTAATGCTTTCACCTGATTTTCAACAAATATTCCAAACTGCGGATGGTCTTTTGATGGAAACATGTTTGTAATAAATAATATATTCATAAGCGCCTCCAACTTTGTGATTGTGATTCATAGTTCTTCCATTATGGCATGTTAGCTCAAAAATAAAACAGTCTTTGCTAATATAATTATTAACAAAGACTGTTACTTTAAAGCTTACTTTTTGAATTCTAATGCACTGTTGGATCCCACTGCTGCTGTTCCTCCTATTACATAAAGTCCACTTGTCTTAAAGGAGGATTTCAGACCTATTGTTTCTGAAGGCAGGCCATTCGATTTTGTAAGGAGCAGAGGCGCTTGATTTTTTGCTGCTAGTACTGAGCCTGTAAGCGCGTCAGGAAAGTTCTCTCCATTCACCATATAAGCATTGTCTTTATTAAATTCTAATTGTTTTACAATCTCAGATGCTGTTCCATAACGAGTAGAACCACTTATACGTTCAGCGTTAGGAAGTTCTGAATACAGCTGCTTAGAAATCACTGCTGTGCCACCTACGGCTAGTGTTTCATCTGCCCCTTTTAACGTATCTTTAGTTGCCTGTGGCAGAGTTATCTCACGCGTGAGCAGAATGGGCTTTCCAGAATTAGCAGCATACGGTGCCGCTGCCAAAGCATCAGCAAAAGAAAAACCATTAGCTACTACATATTCATTACTTGGGTTCGATATTTTTTGTGAAATTTTTTGTGCTGTTTCGAAACGATCCTTGCCTGCTATTCTTGTCGATTGTACACCAAGATTATTCAGTTCGTTTTCAACGCTGCTTGATACTGCTGCTTCTCCTCCTAAAATAATAACTTCATTTGGGGAAAGCCTTTTAATTTCGTTTAAAGTTTCTTCAGGTAAGCTCTCTTGTTTAGTTAATAGGATCGGGGCATCTTCCTGATGAGCTAGCGGTGTACCTGCCAAAGCATCTGGAAAATCCACTCCTGTAGATAAAACTACCGTGTCTGCGCTATTCCACCCTTCTCTAGAAACTTCTACAGCCGTTTCATAACGAGTAGAACCGTCAAATCTATTATCGTTAATTTCGCCTGAGCGCACGTATCCGTTTTTTCCACTTGGCAACTCTACATTGTACCAGCCAAAATGATGCAGGCGATCAGAATCATACTGAATTGTATTTTTAATTTCTGCTACATCACTTTTACTTATGCCGCTTATAATTTCCCCGTTAATTTCATCGTATACAGGTGCTTCGCTTGTTGTGGAGATAATATCTTCTTTTTCAAAATTATGCTTTGTACGGGTCAATTTATGCTCAAGGTTATATTGTTTCTTTTCGTCGAAAGACATTAATGTAGGTCTGTTTTCATCAGGATAGGTGATTTTAAGCTTATCTGTAGGGAATGATTCCACATTTAATTCCCCGAAGGAACTTTTCATGTGCTGGAAAATAATATCCTGATAGGCTCTATTTGTTTTAGCAGGATCATTTCGGTCTGAAATACCGTTATAAGCCATAACAGCAAAATACCAATTATCAATAACTTCCTTCGAACCGTCATTTACTTGAGGAAGACGACCCATATCCCATTTGTTCAGTAAAATTTCTATGCCTACTTCAATGTTAAACTCGATATCATTCTTTAATTTTTCTTGAAAAGCCGGATCGTTTTCGTTTGGCAAACCAGTATATCCGGGAGAGACCTGCATAATACCAATTCCAATCCCGTCAAAACCAATTAACGGCTCTCCTCCTTCAAACTGGCGCCAGGAGCTTTCCTGCCAGGCGATAGCTTTTAATATTTCCGGAGGGATATTATTTTCTTCTGCTTTTTGAGTCAATAATTTATTTATTTCTTCTGCGGAAGGATTGCTCTGCGAAGAAAATGTGGTTATTTCTTCTTCATTTCCAATTTTATCCTGGAAAGCCTCGTTCGATACTGCTTTTTCTTCTTTTTCTTCAAAACCTTCTTCATTTCCGTTCAATACTACCATATCAACAATTGATGGTGACGCTTCATTTTCTTCCTCACTGAATTCAGGCTCGCCGTATATAATCTCTCCATTCACTACATCCACCAATCCGTGGTTTAATGAGTCGGACTCATAAAGCTTTTTATTATCCTCAGAAATGTTGTAAATTTCGAAAATTAATTCATTAGCACTCCCGGGTACACGATATTCTGTTAAAAGCAATGTTTGTTCGTTTACAGAAAGCTCAGTCACTTGAGAGGTTTTCAGAAATTCTTTATTAATTATAGTTTCTCCCTCAACTGATACCTTCGTACTTTCTTGATTATTACTGACCACGACCTTGCTGCCGTCCTCTAAAGAAACAGAACTTTTTTCATCTAATGTTTCAGACTCTTGCTTCATTTCTAATCCAGATGCCTGTGCTACAGTAGTATTCAGAGCAAATAGTAACCCTGCGACCGATAAAACACATAACGATTTTAATTGGGTAAGCATTTTTACGCCTCTTTCTTTATTACCTTTTTTTAAGATCTGAGTTTAGCAATCTATTCATGTAATAATTTGAGTAAATGAGCGAATCCATTTGCCATAGTGTTGGACTGGTAATCGCTGCTTTTCCTCCTAGAGTGTAAAATTCCTCTGGAGGGTTGGCTTCATATTGTTTATTAGTTACAAATGCTCTTACTGAGTCTGGTATGGAATTACTCCGTGATAAAAGCAAACCATGGTTTTCTCTTCCAGCTAAGGCCCCGCCAGCCAAGGCATCAGAAAAATTTTCACCGGTTGCCAGAAGATAAGAATCTGCATCTTCGTTGAACCTCTTTGTTACCTCCAGTGCTGTTTCATACCTCGTATTTCCAAATATTCTTTCAGCATTTGGCAGCTTATTCTTAACGGTATCGCTGATAACTCCTGTGCCACCTATTACATAAGCTTTAGAAAAATTGTACTTGTTTAAAAATTCTTGTGTAGCCTCTGGAATCATATCTTTTTTAACAAAGACAATTGGAATCTCTTTTTGATTAGCATATGAAGAAACTGCTAAAGCATCCGGGAAGTTCTCCCCTGAAACTACAATGACTTCTCCATTTATCTTTGCGCTGTAAGAATTCAATTCGGCTGCCGTAGAATACCTGGTAGGCCCTGACAACCTTATAGTATTGAAATCATTTTCTGCTAAAACTGTCTCTATTTCCATGGAGATTGCGGAGGTGCCACCAGCTATAACGACATTATTCACTTGGAGGCGTTCTAGTTCTGCAATTGTTTTTTCACTTATCCGATTAGCAAAAGTCAATAATATCGGTGCGTCTATTTGACCTGCTAAAGTATTGGCAGTTAAACCATCTGCAAAATTAGAATTATTTGCAAGAATTGCAGTTTTACCTGAAATACTTGTTAGCCCCTCGCTATTGACCTCAGTTGTGGGAACGCCCTCTGGCCACCCTTTCATTGATATTTCAATCGAAGTATCTACAGAAGTTTTTCCGGATAAACGCGATTCCGTCTGATATTTACTAAGTGAAGAAGACGTATCGATAGTGCCAAATTTGACAGAGTTATTACTGGTAGAAGGTTCTTCAATAAGATACCTGATCTGCTCAGTAGTTAAAGAAGGGTTATACGATTTCAATAAAGCAGCATAGGAAGATACAACAGGTGCTGCCATGCTGGTGCCGTTAGCTTCCACATATGGATAGGAACTTTTGCAGCTACTAAACGGCCATCGGTCTCCTTTTGTACAGGTACTCAGTATACTGTCTCCAGGAGCTGTAACATCTACCCATTCTCCGTAATTAGAGAAAGAAGCCAAAGTTTTAGTCGATTCTTCTATTGCCCCTACAGATATTACGTTTTTTAAAGCCGCTGGGTATTGCTTTGTCGTTGAAGAGTCATTTCCAGCAGCGGCAACCACGATTATGTCTTTTTCTACAGCTTCCTTCACAGCATTTTCAACAGCCAGAGAAGGATTGTCTCCTCCAAGACTTAAATTGATAACATCTGCTCCATTTTCAGCAGCATAATTGATTCCTTTAGCAATATTTACACTGCTGATTCCAGTGGAATCACCGACTTTAACGGGGATGATATTTACATTTCTACCAACCGAAGCCCCACCTGCATTGTTATCAGTTATTGCTCCTGCGATACCAGCTACATGTGTCCCGTGTCCAACGTTGTCAGTAACTTCATTACTTTTTTCTATCACATTGTATGGCTTGATAATGGCTGACGAGAGATCTTCATGATCT
The DNA here is from genome assembly GCF_056034385.1 of Marinococcus sp. LNHM3E3-2.2. Classification (NCBI taxonomy): domain Bacteria; kingdom Bacillati; phylum Bacillota; class Bacilli; order Caryophanales; family Bacillaceae; genus Marinococcus; species Marinococcus sp. LNHM3E3-2.2. Next base: position 387,708 of record NZ_JBQLIC010000002.1, on the reverse strand, counting down.
TGATTGATCCCACTATCTAGCACCGCCACTACTGACTTATCTGAAGATGTGTAGCTATCCCACACTCCCGGTAGATTGATGTTTTGAAAATAGCCTTCTTGTTGTTCGTATAGTGGATCATTTGGAAATTCAAATAATTCATAAAATACTTCAAATTCTGCGTACTCAACTTCTGGATTTTTTTTTAATTCTTTCATCTTTTCTTCTGCTTTTTCTACTGGCACTTCAATAGTATTTATGTCCTGATCAGTATTAGCAGAGAATGTCTTAGATTTATCATTTTTAAATTCCACTACGATTGTTTTAGTTTCTTCTGCATACGTCACATGGGGAACAAATAAAAATACGAGAGCCCCTAAAAAAGCCAGAGAAATAAATTTCACATCATCAACTACTTTCTCCCATACAATCTAAATATATTTAGAAAAAAGGAGCCCCAACTTAAAGGCTCCACTTTCTTATTTAATTCTCTTCGTGATACTTTTCGATTCCTTTATACATTGCTGTAGCAGCTTTATTTTGAAAATCACTGCTTTTCATTAACTTAGCTTCTTCGGCATTAGTAATGAAACCAAGCTCTACAAGGCTGGCTGGCATAGCTGTATTCCGGAGCACTGAAAAATTAGCACTTTTTACGCCTCTGTCTTTAGTACCGACAGCTTTAAGTAATTCGTCCTGTACAGCTGCAGCTAACTCTTGTCCTTCTTCACTTCCAGGGTAATAAAACGTTTCCTGGCCAGTGACAGAAGTACTGTAAACAGCATTAGCGTGAATGCTCAAAAATGAATCTGCTTTAGCACGGTTAGCAATATTCGCTCTTTCCCTCAGCTCAACAAAGGTATCATTCGAACGGGTCATTATTACTTCTGCTCCTGCTGCTTCCAGCTTGTCTTTAAGCCTTAAACCTACACTCAATACGATGTCTTTTTCCTGGGCTCCATTCGCTACAGCACCAGGATCTTTACCACCGTGCCCTGGATCAATAGCTATAAGCTCGCCATCCAAAGCACTGGATACAGTACTTTTCGTATTGATATAGCTCATACTGACGTAACCATATCCATCATCATATTTAATTTTGGCCCAGTTGTTGCTGATTTCATATATTTCTACAGTTTGGCCATTCAATAAATAACCGATGCGTTCATCGCTTCCTGAAGGGCCTGAACGAACATTCAATGAATTACTCACATTCACAGTGCCTGTTTCAATTACTTTCTCTTCTGCTTTTCCTGTATCAATGTAGTTCATGCTGACATAACCATAAGAGCCATTATAATTAATTTTGGCCCAGTTATTACTTGTGATGTCGTAAATGTCTACTTTTTCGCCTTTAGCCAGGGAGCCTATCCAATCATTGCTTCCGGACGGACCACTGCGGACGTTTAAAGAATTAGTGACGTTTACTACAGTACCTGTTTCGATAATTTTGCCGTCACTTGGCTTTTCCTGCTCTTCACTGCTTGAATCATTTTCGCTTGAAAGACTTACTCCAAGATTACTTAAAGCATTATCCGATACTGCTGCACTTCCACCTAAAACGTATACCGGCTTAGAGCCTATATAGTTTTTCACCGTGCTGTTAGAAGAATCTGGTGGTGTAAGGACAATTGGCGCTTGGATTTTGTTTCCAAGACCCACCGCTGCTACTGCATCTGGATAATCTTCTTTGCTTGAGCTGATGGAAGTGCCTCTGGCCAATAAGTTAACTCCCCCGGAAAGATTCGCCCATTTCGCTGCATTCACACTGGTTTCGTATCTTGTGCTTCCGTTAATACGTTCAGTAGCTATGCCTTTATTCTTTAACGAAGACTCTAAGGAATCACTTACCGCTGCTGAACCCCCAAAAATAATAACCTTTTTAACACTGCTTGGGAGATCGGAAGGCAGGCTCGAGTTTCTGGATAAATAAATAGGAATGTTCTTATTTGCGGCAATACTTGAAGCACTTAATGCATCTGCCACCGTCTGTCCGTTAGCAATGATTGCTGTACTTGCATTAGATAATCCAGCTTGTTTATTTACTGCTGCTGCAGTGCTGTAACGAGTGTCTCCTGAAACTCTCGTTACATTTAATCCGTTATTTGTTAACTGACTTTTAACATTATTGCTTATTGCTTTCGTACCGCCTAATATGTAGACATTTTTTGCATTAAGTCGTTTAATTTCTGACAAAACCTCTGTATCAACACTGCCTGTTTTCGTTAACAATACGGGGGCGTCTGTACTTCCCACAAGACCTGCTGATGCCAAAGCGTCCGCCGGCTCGTCAGATCTAGCTAGAATCACTGAGTTACTTGAGGACCAGCCTTCTTTAGAAAGTTCGACCGCAGTGCCTATTCTGGTATCCCCTTTGATTCGTTTAGAACTGGCTGCCTCTGTATCTAAAGGCACGAGTGAAAACAATAAAACAAATATCAGAACAGGGAAAACTATCATACGAAAAATGTTTTTCATTCTTACCCTCTCTTTCTTAAATATATTCTAGTCCAATAATACTAGAAAACCTTAAGAAAAAATACACTGTAAAAAGGGTAAAAATGTAAGCACTAAAATATATCTTTTGTTTTCTCTTATTTTCTTGTTTATACTCATTATTACTTATACATTGGTTACATGTTACTCAATTAAATTAATCCATTATTACTGTACGTTTTTTACACATTTCAAAGTGTAAATTAAGTTAGACAAAGCATCACCCCACACGTCTGGCACAGCACCTGAGTCGGAACTGTGCCAACCGATAATTCACAGCGTTCAGGATTTTTGTATACCTCCCGAGCATCCAAGGCTATCGCAGAGTCCGGTCTGTAACATAGCATGCCGCTAGTATCCAGATGCCTGGACCAGGGTCCCCAGGGAAGAGTTTTTAACATAATGGCAGGAATAGTTAAATGGCTTGCCCCCTTTGAAATACCGGGGGCAAGCCATTTAAGAATTTTATTTATTTTCACTGTCTATTTAACGAGATCAGTTCAAGGTGTCCAACACTTTTTTAAATATTTAACTAAAAAACTATTTATCATTTTTAAATTTCAGTGCCGCAAGAGAATTAACTGCTTCATGGCCTCCGACCACAGTGAACTGAGTGAAATTATCTCCTCCAAGCTCCTGCGTAGACCGTGGCACACTCTCTTCTTCTGAGAGAATCAAGCTTGCATCCACTTTAGCCGCAAGGACAGATGCTGTCAGGGCATCCGGAAAGTCTCTGCCATTCACCATGAACCCATTTTCTTTTGACATACCGAGTTCGTTAATAGCGGTTGAGGCGGTTTCGTACCTGGTACTCCCACTGTAACGCTCCGTATTAGAATAATCATCAGCAATGGAAGCTGATACAGCCGCTACGCCTCCAACAATCTTTATTCCACCGGCTTCCTGTAACGCTTTATCCGTCGGCTCTGGAACCGTCTCCTCCCGTGTCAAAAGGATAGGTGTTTGATTTCTTGCCGCATAAGGTGCCACAGCTAAAGCATCAGCATGGGTTCTGCCGTTTGCAAGCACAAATTCATCTTGATTTTCTATGCGCTCCGCAATTAATTCGGATGTCTCATATCTCGTTTCCCCTGCGATTCTTTCCACATTGACTCCGTTTTCGCGCAGCTGTGCTTCTATATCTTCATCTACAGCTTTCGAACCTCCCAGTATAATCACGTTGTCTGCTCCTAAACGTTCAATTTCCTCTTCTGTAGCCTCCGGTAATTCCGATTCTTTCGTCAACAAAATGGGAGCATCCTGTTGATATGCCAGAGGAGTTCCCGCCAAAGCATCCGGGAAATCCTCTCCCGTCGCAAGAACGACCGTGTCTGAGGTCGACCATCCTTCCCTGGAAACTTCAACTGCACTATCGTAACGGAGTGCCCCCGCTAAACGTTCATTTGTAATTTCCCCGGATCTGATATAGCCTTCCGTTCCGTCCTGTAGCTTCACCTGATACCAGCCGTAATGATGGGTTCGTTCGGAATCAAATTGCAGACCGCTTTCAATATTCGCTATTTCATCCACGCTCAACCCATCGATAATTTCCCCATTAACGCTGTCATATACCGGGGACTCATTTCTGACTGAAACAATATTTTCTTCTTCATAATTGTGTCTGGAACGTGTTAGTGCATGGCTTAGGTTATATTGCTGCTTTTCTTCAAACGACATTAATTCCGGATTGTCTTCGTGCGGATAAGTGATTTCCAGCTCATCTACAGGAAAATCGTGAATGTTTAATGCTCCGAATTCTCCCTGCATATGACTAAATACTAAGTCCTGATAAGGAGCATCCGCTTCTTCTGGATCGTTTCTTTCTGAGATCGAATTATATGCCATCACAGCGAAATACCAGTTATCGATCACTTCTTTGGAACCGTCATTAACTGTAGGAAGTCTGCTCATTCCCCATTTATTCAGAAGTATTTTGATACCCATATCAATATTAAATTCGATGTCCGTTTTTAATCGTTCTTCAAAATCATCCTCTTCTTCTTCCGGAAGTCCGGTGTAGCCTGGGGAGACCTGCATAATTCCAATGCCTATGCCATCAAAACCAATTAACGGCTCACCTTCCTCGAACTGCCTCCAGCCGCTTTCCTGCCAGGCGATAGCTTTTAAAACTTCCGGGGGGATATCATTTTCTTCAGCTTTTGAGGTTAAAAGTTTGTTAATCTCTTTCGCCTGGGGATTGTCGGCTGAAGCGAAATTTTTCCCCTTCTCCGGTTCGCCAAAGGCCTCCTGGTATTCTTCTATAGTTACAGTCCGGCTTTCCGAGTTCTCTAAACCTTGTTCATCACCTTCCAACGAAGTTATGTTAACCTTCTCTGGACTTGAAGCTGCTGCATTGTTTTCGCCAACGGGTTCTGCATAGCTTATAGTCCCCTTCTCAACGCTTACGGTCCCTCTGTTCAGCCCTTCAGATTGATAGATTTGTTCATTGTTATTCGATAAATTGTATACTTCAAAAATCAATTCATTGGAAGTGCCGGGCATACGATATTCCATAAGCAGTAATGTAGAATCATTCATTGTTAATTCTGTCATTTTAGAGGCACGAAGGTGTTCTTTAGCGGCCAAGTCTTCACCTCCGATTTTAACTCTCGCTTCTTCCTCTAAATTGTCAATTTCCACCTTTTTTCCGTCGTCTGTATTAAGTGTCGCCGACGAGCCTTCCGTTACTTTTTCCTCGGGCACTTCTAATGCTTCAGCTTCAGCCGTCGTCGAATAAAGACCGAAAATGATTCCAAATGAAAGCAATGATTTTCCGACTGAAAAATGATACCTCATATTCATCCTCCTTCTAATCTCTTTTTTTCAAACTGCTATCTGAAATCCTTGACTGATAATAATCTTCATAAATCAACGCATCCATCCTCCAAGCCACTTGGTTCGATATCGCTGCTTCTCCCCCAAGCGTCAAAAAGTCCAACTCGGAGGATTCCGAATTTTCATTTGCAACAAAGTCTTCTACTATAGAAGGAAGTGTCTCCTTTTTGGTCATTAGCATCGAACTGGATGTTCGTCCAGCCAAGGCGCCTCCTGCAAGAGCATCTGAATACTTCTGCCCTGTCGCAAGCAGATAAAAAGAATCGTCACGGTCAAAATACTCATTTACTTTTAAAGTGGTTTCGTATCTTGTTTCTCCGTAGATGCGTTCCACACCGCTTAGTTCTGCACTTACATTTTCGCTAATGACTGCGGGTCCACCTACAATATACTTTTTGGAAAAATTATATTTATCTAGAAATTTCTGAGTAGCTTCAGGGATCTCGTTTTCTTTCACGAAAATAATGGGGATATTTTCATCATACGCAATTGGTGAAGCACTAAGGGCATCTGGGAAGTTCTCCCCAGAGGCTATTATTACTTTACCCCCTGCTTTTGCATTGCTTTCATTAAGTGCTGAAGCCGTTTCATATCTCGTTTCACCCGAAAAGCGATAGGTTTCGAACCCGTTCGCTTTCAAACTATCGTTGACGCTGCTGTCTATTGCTGCTGTGCCTCCGGCCAAAATGACATTCTCCACTCCGAGACGATTCAGTTCCTCCACTGTGTCATTGCTTAATGATTTTGATTTCGTGATCAGAATTGGAGCTTCTGCTTCGCCTGCTACCGTGTTTGCTGATAATCCATCAGCAAAGCTGTGGTTGCTGGCCACTACAGCGGTTCTGCCGAAAATTCGTTCTCCGTTGGGAGCATCAATCTCCGTCTCCGGGACACTGGGCCAACCCTCTTCAGAAATTTCAATTGATGTATTAATAGAAGTTTTTCCAGCGAGTCTTGCTTCCTCTTTGTATGATTGAATAGTAGCTTCTGTGTCAAGCAAACCGTATTTGATGGACTCGCTGCTTGCAGTCCCCTGATCAGAATAATTTTCGATCAGATAGCGGATTTGCTCGTTTTCAAGCGACGGGTTGGCTGCTTTTAATAAAGCTGCATAAGAAGATACAACAGGAGCTGCCATACTAGTCCCTTCCGATGTAATATACGGATCCTCTGTATCACAGTTATAAAAAGGCAGCTGATTTCCTGGCGTACAAGTACTCAGTATTTCTTCCCCCGGTGCGGTAACATCCACAGAAGACCCAAAGTTAGAGAAGCCGGATAATTCAGAAGTGGAATTCTGAACAGATCCTACCGATATAACATTCTCATGAGCGGCGGGATATTCAGCAGTTGTAGAAGAATTATTACCAGCTGCAGATACTACTATTGCTCCTCCTGCCTCTGCTTCGTTGACAGCTTCTTCTACTGCCTGGGAAGGCTGACTGCCGCTCAAGCTGAGGTTGATTACATCTGCCCCGTGGTCTGATGCGTAATCAATTCCTTTTGCAATATCAATGCTGCTGATATTTTGGCTCCCTCCAACCTTCACCGGTATAATATTAACTGATTTACCTAACGAAGCCATGCCGATCCTGTTATTGGTAATAGCACCAGCTATTCCAGCCACATGCGTTCCATGGCCTACCTCATCCAAAACATCATCGCTTCCAGTGACAGCATTATACGGAGACGTAACAGCTGAACTTAGGTCCTCATGACCTTGCTCTATACCGCTGTCCAGTACAGCTACCGTTGATTTTGATTCCATGCCGTACTGCTTCCAGTCAGCCGGAAAATTAATATTTTCAAAATAATCCCGCTGTTCTTCAAAGTTCGGATCATTAGGTGTCTGAGACAACTCGTAAAAAACCTCTTTTTCTGCATACCTTACGTTTTCATCCATTTCTAGTTCAGCCAGCCGCTCTTCTGCGTCCCCCTCAGGCACTTCAATGGTCTCAATGTTTCTTTCAGAATTTGTAGCAAAGCTTTTTTGTTCTTCGTTATGAAATTCCACGATGATTTTTTCGGTTTCTGCCGCATTGACTATTTGAGGGAGTACTAATAAGCTAAATAGCGCTAGGTTCATAACAATAATGTACTTCACATCATCAACCACTTTCTTCTTTATGTAAAAACTTAAAGTTTGGAAAAGAGGAGCCTTTCATGCAAGGCTCCTCCCACCGGAATTATTTTTCTTCATAATAATTTTCTATCCCCTCAAAGATAGCCGTCCCGGCCTCCCGCTGGAATTCACTTGTGCCTAGAATTTCTGATTCTTCTTCATTTGTCAGAAATCCAAGTTCTACAAGCGTAGCAGGCATGGCAGTCTCTCTTAATACCGCAAAATCCGCTCCCTGGGTTCCTCGGTCCAAAGAATCGATAATCTGTACCAACTCTTCCTGAATGGATTCGGCCAATTCTTCTCCTTCTTCACTGGCGGAATAAAAGAACGTTTCCTGCCCAGTCGCCTCTTCGGTGATAGAGGCGTTCGCGTGTACACTCACAAAGGAGTCTGCTTCTTTTTCATTTGCGAGATCTGAGCGTTCATCCAATTCTAGAAAAGTATCATCTGAACGGGTCATGACCACCTCAGCCCCTGCATTTTCCAATTCTTCTTGGAGATTCAGTGCTACACTTAATGCCACATCTTTTTCCTCAATGCCGTTAGCTACAGCGCCCGGGTCCTGTTCTCCGTGTCCGGGATCCACAGCGATCACCTTGTCAGTTACAGAGGTTATTTTTTGAATTTCTTCGAGATAAACGCCGCTTACATAGCCCATGGTTTCCCCGTATTTGATGCGCGCCCAGCCATTATCCGTTGTTTCATATATGTTTACTTCTTCTCCACCTGATACGCTTCCTATTTTTTCGTTATCCACGGAAGGCCCGGTCCGCACGTTAAGATTATCCACTGAAACGATTTCCGCCGTCCGCTCAATCTCTTCTTCCGGAGGAGCATCATTAACAGGCTCTTCTTCAGTGTCAGAAACCCCTTCTACATTTTCAAGATAGGCTCCACTAACATAGCCCGTGGTTTCTTCGTGTTTAATAAGAGCCCAGCCATTGTCAGCCGTCTCATATATATCCACTTCTTCGCCATCTGACAGGCTTCCTATTTTTTCGTCATCCGCAGAAGGTCCGGTACGCACATTAAGTTTATCTAATGCATCGACCTCTGCCGTTCTCACCGCCTCTCCTTCGGGGAAACTGTCATTTTCTGAGGCTTCTTCTGGTTCTCCTTCAGCAGAGATATTAATTCCTAAATCGGTTAAAACATTGTCCGCTATCGCTCCCTCTCCTCCAAGCACATACGTTGGCCGGGAGCTCAGAAAGTTTTTCACTGCTGAAGCAGCTTTATCGGGATGGGTCAGCACTACCGGAGCATTCAATCTGTTGCCCAGACCTCCAGCAGCTACAGCATCTGGATAGTCTTCCTGATCCGATTTTGTAGAAGTTCCCCGCGCAAGCAGATTTACCTCCCCGCTCAGACCGCCCCATTCTGCAGCTTTGATGCTCGTTTCATAACGGTCGTCCCCGCTTATTCTTTCCACACTTTTGCCCTGACTTTCGAGTGTATCTTCAACGGAAGTATCGATAGCCGCAGATCCTCCGAACATTACTACATGCTCCACACTGGACGGGAGATCCTCCGGCATACCGTTTTCTTTGGTCAAGTATACTGGAAGGTCTTTGTTTGCCGCTATACTTGAGGCACTCAACGCATCGGCTACTGTTCTTCCATTTACCACTATAGCCGTACTGCTTGTATCCAGCCCCGCTTTCTCATTTACATCTTTTGCCGTACCGTAGCGTGTGTCTCCCGATGCCCGGACAACATTTAACCCTTGTTCAGACAGTTCATTTTCTACACTGTCACTTATGGCAGCCGATCCGCCTAATATGTATACATTTTCCGCACCCAGGCGTTCAATTTCATTAAGTACTTCCGAATCCAGGTCTTCAGTTCCTGTTAATAACGTTGGTGAATCCGTCGAAGAAGTCAGACCCGCAGAAGCTAGCGCATCTGCCGGGGAATCGGAACGAGCTAATATAACAGAATCACTCGATGCCCATCCCTCCTTTGACAGTTCAATAGCAGTATCAGTCCGAGTGTCTCCCATCAGTCGTTTGGACTCATCAGCCTTCACCTCTGACGGAGATACAGAGAACGTCATTAGTGAAATAAGAGCCACGACCCCTGAACTAAAAAGCAATTTTTCTCTCATTATTACCCTCATTTCTTAAACTTGTAGGGTCATAATACTAGAAATACATAAAAAAATACACTTTCAAAAAAGGATAAAAATGTAATTTATTTTTTATCCTTTTTTTATTCTTTCTTTTTCTCTTTTGTTCTTTCTTTTTCTTTTCCTCTAGTGAATTTTTACTCATTCACATTAGTACTATGTTAGTTACTACTGATTAATGAAAAAGTTTGTTGAGAGTTTTTTAAAGATAAATATTAAAATTTTAATATTTATCTTTAAAAATCACAAAAGCCGTTCAAAATATCCAGCAAACATTCTTTCAAAAATCATCCTTGCTGTGTAATATAATGCTTTTTAGTGAATCTGCACATGATATATATCAATATAAGGATCCTGAAAACGAGATCTTCGCATCAATTTTAACCGCTTTTTTCAGAAAACAGCTTTACTTTTTACGCTCGACCTTTTAATTCAAATAAATTTCAATGTCTCAGCCTGAAATTTCAGCTAATATTTAAATAACTGCTACGGTCTTTTAATCTACGTGTGATAAAATTATGTAGGATAAATAAGGAAAGGAGCATTATTGGAATAAAAGGTTCAATATAGATAATGAAACTCAAAACCATTCTTATTCGTTTTAATTCAGATTTTATTTATACTTAGAAAAGCTTAATGCATGGAGATGTTTATAATGAATGATTTGAGAACCCCCGATAAAAGATTTCGACCTGAAATCGAAGGGGTACGTGCTGTAGCTGCTTTTTTAGTAGCTGTCTATCATATCTGGCTGGGTTCGGTCTCAGGCGGAGTAGACGTATTTTTCGTCGTTTCTGGCTACTTAATTACTACATCGCTGTTATCGAGGTTTGAACGTGAAGGAAAAATTAACCTCTCTGAATATCTGCTCGGGTTAGGCCGCCGGCTACTGCCTCTTGCTGTAATCGTTATTTTATTTACGATGGCCGGCTCTATTCTGCTCCTGCCTCAATCTCAGTGGGACCAGATTGTTGCAGAGATGTTTGCTTCGGCGCTGTATTTTCAAAACTGGGAACTAGCTACGAGCGCAGTAGACTATTTGGCTCAAAATAACGATGCCAGCCCATTCCAGCACTTTTGGGCTCTTTCCATTCAGGGACAGTTTTATGTCACCTGGCCTCTACTTATACTGGCTGCTTATTTTCTTGCAAAAAAAGCATTTAAAACGCCTGTTCGTAAAACCCTGCTGAGCGTGTTGACTATTGTCTTTGTTGTATCTATTAGTTACTCTATCTACGTTACTTCCATTAATCAGCCCTGGGCTTATTTTGACACGTTCGCCCGGGTATGGGAGTTCAGCCTTGGCGGCATTGTCGCTTTGCTTCTTCCGTACCTGACATTGAGGAAATCAATTGGTTTTTTTCTTGGGTGGCTGGGACTTGCAATTGTCGCTTTAACAGGGCTTGTCCTCCCTGTATCCACCATTTTTCCGGGCTTTGCTGCTTTGCTTCCAACCACCGGGGCTCTGCTGATTATCACAGCAGCTGAAAACAGCAGCCGCTTCGGTGTGGACAAACTGCTGGGCTCCAAACCATTTCTATATTTCGGTAGCATTTCCTACGGATTTTATTTATGGCACTGGCCAATTCTTATCTTTTATTTTGCCTATTTCGACAATACAACGGTATCGATCAAGGGCGGCATTGCTATTATAGCTCTTGCCTTCGTCACTTCGGCGCTCTCTGTCAAAGTCATTGAAGCACCTATAAGAAAAATCAATATCAAACAATCAAAAACAAAAGTAGTAACGGCTCTGGTTGTATTTCTGCTTCCGGCCCTTACGGCAGCTGGAGTATGGGATAATTACGTCGAAAAAAGTCAATCCACTATCAGCGAAGATTATACAGTTACGGACTACCCAGGGGCCCGGGCAATATCAGAGGATATTGAACCGAACCCTGACATTGACCCCCTCGATAATGTGGTGCAGGCTGAAAGCGAGATGCCGGAATTTTATTCTGAGAGCGAGTGCTATTCCGATCTGGAGGAGACGGAAATCAGCATGTGTTCTTACGGGGACACGACCGATCCCGAATATACCATTGCCCTGGTAGGCGGTTCTCATTCCGGCCACTGGTTTCCAGCCCTTGAAAAAATGTCTGAGGAGCTGAGCCTGCAGATCGATGTGTTTAATAAAGATGGCTGCCGTTTTTCTACAGATGATTTTGACGGTACACTTTCTGACTCATGCATGCAGTGGAATGAAGATTCCATTGAACCGCTGAAGAAAAACGATCCTGATTTACTTTTTACTACCGCTAATGTAAATGCTGGAGGCACCATACCAGAAGGCTACCTTGGGATCTGGGAAGAATTCGAAGGCCATACGGAAATATTCGCGATACGGGACAACCCGAGAATGCAGGAGGACATCCCTGCCTGCCTGGAAGAAAGCGACGATCCGGCCGATTGCGCCGTACCAAGAGATGAAGTATTATCTGAAAACCCTCCGTGGGAAAATACAGAAGAAGAAGAGATTCCAGACAACGTTACCTTTGCTGATATGTCGCCTTATTTTTGTGATGACGACACGTGTGACCCTGTGATCGGCAACGTCATTACTTTTCGGGACAACCACCATATTTCCACCCTTTATTCCCGAACGATGGGGCCAGCCCTTAAAGAACACATTGAAGATGCATTAGAGGAAAATGATGAATAGCAGCAGACAATAAAAAAGGACTGCAGCCGGCTCTGGCTGCAGTCTTTTTTACTATTGAATCGCAAACATCAGGTCCGCTTCTGCTACGACCTTGCCGTCTACGGAAGCTGTGCCTTTTCCTTTAACGATGGAGCGTCGCTGTTTGGTGACCTCCATTTCAAGGCGCAGCTGGTCTCCCGGCTTCACCTGCCCTTTGAATCGGCATTCATCAATGCCTGCAAACAGGGCGAGCTTTCCTTTCATGTCTTCCTGCTGCATCAGCGCGACGCCGCCGGCCTGGGCGATCGCTTCAATAATAAGCACTCCCGGCATCACCGGATAGTCAGGGAAGTGCCCGTTGAAAAACTCTTCATTGGCGCTGACATTTTTAATGCCTACCGCCCGCTCCCCGGGTTCTACCTCGATAATTTTATCGACAAGCAGAAACGGGTAGCGGTGGGGAATAATCTCTTTAATTTGTTCTATTGAAAGCATCATTTTTTCCTCACTTTTTATGCTAATTTCCTCGGATTAACCGGTAAATCTCCAGCCAGGTCGATGGGTTTAAAGCCTGAAAAGGGTTGCCTCCCCCGACCGCATAGCCGATCATCAAGCCGATAATCGAGCAGATAAAAGCCAGAACTAAAATAATAATCAGCCAATGCCACCAGAGCAGATGCTGAAGACGTGCACGTACCTTCTGCGCGCCTCTTTTCAGCTGCGCTTTTCTATTCGGCCTGGAAGTCCTTGTATGGTTGTCCTGATTGTTCATATGTACTATCTATGCTCCCTTAACCGCAAAGACTTATCGAATACTGTTAATTAATCCAAGCATCTGGTCTCCCTGCGTCAACGCGCGGGAATTAAACGAGTATTGTCTTTGGGCATTCATCATATTTACTAATTCATTCGATAAATCCACATTAGACTGCTCGACCATTCCCTGCTTTACGCTGGACGGGTCAGCTTCTATAACCATATCATCTTCCGCTGCCCCGAGTCCATCTAAATCCTCAAAACGATACCGATTGCCCCCGACAGACGTTAACGCCTGTGGGCGCTCTACCTGTACCACGCCAAATGAACCAAGGTTCACTGTGTCACCGGCTGCCGTTACAGCTGTCAGTTCCCCGTTTTCCTGCATTGAAAACTCTGAAGCTCCTGCAGGAATATCAAATCTTCCTCCGGCTTCGTTTAATACAAATCCGCCGTTCTGATCAACGAGTGTATAGCTTCCAGGCGTCTCAGGGTTTTCTGACAGATACAGCTGCCCGTCTTTTGTATATTCAACCACCCCGTCTTCTGCTTCTATCTGGAAAAAAGCATCCGTGTCCTCAAGAGCAAAATCGAGCTCCCGTTCACTCTCTTTCAGCGATCCCTGCTCCATGCGAAGCGCTGTCTGGCCGACTGATGCTCCGCCGCCTGTTCGTATCCCCGGAGGAGTAAGCCGGCCGGTGCCGTTTTCCGGCATTGGCATGTTGTCCTGCTGCTGGTACATCATTTCACTGAATGTCGCCTGTCGTGATTTAAATCCAGCTGTCTCCGCGTTGGAGAGGTTATTGCTGATGGTATCCATCTGCTGCTGGACAGAGCCCATGGATTGAAATGGTATGCGTAATCCCGAATACATGCTCTCTTCCTCCTGAATTCTATTTTATAGGTTCACCCTATAGTTAACCGAGCCGTCCGACTTCATTCACAGCCTTTTCCATGCTGCGGTCATACGTCTGCATCACTTTCTGATTGGATTCGAACATCCGGTACGCTTCCATCAGCTCCGTCATCGCCTGGGTGGAGTCGGTGTTGGACTGTTCGAGAAACCCCTGTTTCATCTGATAGCGGACGTCTTCATTATCCGCTACAGCGCCAAGCTCCTCCTCCGCTTCAAAAAGACCCGCTTCGGTTTTGACTAAATCGTTGGTGTCCGGTGCATAAGCCACACCCAGCTGACCGGCTTCCCCACCGTTTTCAAGCAGCACCGTGCCGTCTTCAGTAATTTGAAAATTTTCATTTCCCGTTTCCACAGGGGCGCCTTCGTTATTTAGTATGTATTGCCCCTCCGAGGTCGTTAAAAATCCTTCTGCATCCACTGTCCAGTTTCCGTTCCGGGTGTAGGCCGTTCCGTCTTCTCCCTGGACCGTGAACAGCACTGTACCGTTTTCATCCGGCACCTCTGCTTCGAGCAGAGCAACATCGGCTGGCGCGTTAGTTTCCTCCAGCTCTCCCGGAGTAAACGAAGGAGTCTGGTCCTGCATGTAGACGCCTGTGCCAAGTGAGCCGATCGTATGCGGCCCTTTTCCTGCATTTTCCGCATGCAGCAGCTGCTGTGGAAACGTCCGGATCGCACTTTGATCGGATTTGTAGCCCGGTGTGTTGGCGTTGGCAATATTATTGTTCAGCATATCCGTTTTTCTCTGCTGGGCTGTCATCCCCGACGCAGCGTTATAAAAACCCCTCAGCATAATTGTATTCCCCGTTTCCGTAATGTAGGCCGAACGTAAGCCTGGCTGGGCATGCTTCTATCTTCAAATCGTCCACATTTATAATTAGTTCTATTTTACCACAAACGTCTAATCCGAGGAATATAAGCCCGCATTTAGTGAAGTATATCCTATTTCGACGGATACTATATACCTACTCTTAAAGCATAAAAAGACCACCACTGAATAGTGATGGCCTGCTTTATTGAAAACTTAATTAAGAGCGCTGGGCTGTTTTCATGGAAGTGTCTGCTTCCTCGTCTGCATTTACGCGTTTTACATTTGCGCCGAGACCCTGCAGCTTTTTATGAAAGTCTACATATCCACGGTCAAGGTGACGGAGCTCTGTTACCGTTGTTTCTCCCTCTGCTACGAGACCGGCAACGATCAAAGCGGCGCCTGCACGGAGATCGGTAGCTGACACTTCAGCGCCCTGCAGTTTTTTCGGGCCGCTGATAATAGCCGTGCGCCCTTCAATTTTGATGCTTGCGTTCATACGCTGGAATTCTTCTACGTGCATAAAGCGGTTTTCAAAAACCGTTTCTGTAATAAGGCCGGTGCCCTTTGCCTGGGTTAGAAGCGCCATAAACTGCGCCTGCATGTCTGTTGGGAAGCCAGGATGCGGCATCGTCTTAATATCGACCGGCTTTAAAATATCCGGGCCAGTGACAAGCATGCCTCCGTCGCTTTCTTCAATTTTCACACCCATTTCCCGCATTTTTGCTACAAGCGGGCGTAAATGTTCGTGCATTGCCCCTTCGACGAATACTTCTCCTCCGGTGATCGCAGCAGCAATCATAAAGGTGCCTGCTTCGATCCGGTCCGGAATAATCGTATGCTCCGCTCCGGTTAATTTATCTACACCTTCAATGCGGATGGTGCCGGTCCCGGCGCCGCGTACTTTGCCCCCCATAGCGTTAATAAAGTTGGCAAGATCCGTGATTTCCGGCTCTTCTGCGACATTTTCAAGCGTTGTGGTACCTTCTGCAAGAGCAGCGGCCATCATAATATTTTCCGTAGCACCAACGCTTGGAAAATCGAGATAAATGCGTGCTCCCTGCAGGCGTTCTTCTACCTTCGCTTCGATATAGCCATTGCCGATTTCGACGTGGGCACCCATCGCTTCAAAACCTTTCAGGTGCTGATCGATTGGACGGGAGCCAATCGCACATCCCCCCGGAAGTGCAATATGGGCAATCCCTTTTCTTGCCAGAAGCGGACCCATGACGAGAAACGAAGCCCGCATTTTACTGACATACTCAAACGGGGCCTCTGTGGAAAGATCTCCGGTGGCGTCAGCCGTCCAGCGGTGGTTCTCGTAATTAACTTCTGTTCCAACATGGCGCAAAACATTGGAGATTGTGTCTACGTCTGCGAGCGGCGGAACATCATAAAGTGTACTTTGCCCTTCTTCTGCCAAAAGAGTAGCTGCAATAACAGGCAGAACCGCATTTTTTGCTCCTTCTGCTTTGACGGACCCCTTTAGGCGTCTGCCTCCCTGTACAATAATTTTATCCAATTTAATTCCCTCCGCTATACTTATGCATATTATCTTTTTGTGCTGCGTGCTTTACCTAAAAGAGCTGTGCTTTTCTTTCGTCCATTTGTCTAGCCTTTTCATTAGTCGCTTCCCGTCTCAAAACGTTACAGAGGTAAAGAGACAGTTTTTCCGTGTCCATTTTAGCAGTATCGATGAGTTTCATACAGAATCCTTTACCCGCTCCCGCATTTTCATAATCTTTTATGCCAAAAGTGTGAAAAACAGGTAACGAAGATACAAAGAAAAATCAAAATAATCGATAAAGAAGCTGCTTACAGAATAGCTGATTGCAATAGCGAACAAAATAATCAAAAGTCTTCCCTTCAGGCTTTCCGGCCTCCGGATAAAAACGTCAAACCGAAATGCCTGCAGACACCACCAGGTCAGGATAAAAAAAGAGAGATGAAGCAGGATATGTATTAGTGCTTCCTGGCCGTCCGGATTCATGCCATCATGCCTTTCTTTGTTGCTGTACAACGTTCTTTGCAAATTTTGGGCCACGTTTTAGAATAATCAAATGCACATGGGAAAACAAGAGACGAAGGTTCTGCTACTATGTGCGGCGGTCATTGGGTTCACGGGGGCTTGTACTATTTTTATGAAAGTTTGTATAACTATAAGCATATTTTATTATAAAGGATTCATAATCAAACATCTATAGTTCTATCTTCTTTAGAAAAGGCGGGTGCTGTTTTATTTAACTTCACTTCACTATTGCCTGCCGGATACCATGCGCATGTAAAACAAAAGAACCGTTTCTCCTTTTGGAAAAACGGTTCTTCAGATGTGTCTTTATGAGCCTTCGGAAACCTTCAGGCGGGTGTTGGCCCGTTTTAACGCAAGGCGTGCCCGCATAATATCAATTTCCTCTTCATTTATCCGGTCCAGTCGTTCCTCCGCCCGCTCTTTGGCGATGCGGGCCCGTTCCGGATCGATCTCTCCTGGAGTTTCTGCAGATTCCGCCAAAATATTAACGGCGTCAGAGCGGACTTCTACGAATCCTTCACTCACAGCCAGTAATTTTACTTTATTGTCATACTTAATGCGGACTGCATCGATTTTTAGAGGAGCCACGGTTGGAACGTGGCCGGGGAGAATCCCCATTTCGCCACTTTCCGCACGAACACTGACCATCTCTACTTCTCCATCAAAGACGGACCCGTCCGGAGTCACTACGCTGAGATGCATCGTTGCCATCTGTGTTCTCCCTCCCCCGTGTCGTCCTTAGGACATAGATTTTGCTTTTTCCACTACATCTTCAATCGGGCCGACAAGGCGGAAGGCGTCTTCCGGTACGTCATCGTGCTGCCCGTCAAGAATTTCCTTAAATCCACGCACTGTATCCTGCACGGATACATACGTACCCTTCTGGCCGGTAAACTGCTCTGCCACGTGGAAATTCTGCGAAAGGAAGAACTGAATGCGGCGGGCACGGTTTACCGTGAGCTTGTCTTCTTCGGAAAGCTCTTCCATCCCGAGGATTGCGATAATATCCTGGAGTTCATTGTATTTCTGGATTGTTTGTTTCACCTGCTGGGCAACATCGTAATGCTCCTCACCGACAACCTCCGGTGCAAGCGCACGTGATGTGGAAGCGAGCGGATCAACAGCTGGATAAATACCCATTTCTGTTAGCCGGCGCTCCAGGTTGGTTGTCGCGTCAAGGTGGGCAAACGTTGTTGCCGGAGCCGGGTCCGTATAGTCATCGGCCGGCACATACACTGCCTGAATCGACGTAACCGATCCTTTTTTCGTGGAAGTGATACGCTCCTGCAGCTGTCCCATTTCGGTCGCAAGCGTTGGCTGATACCCAACGGCGGACGGCATCCGGCCAAGAAGGGCGGATACTTCCGAGCCTGCCTGCGTGAAACGGTAAATGTTGTCGATAAATAGAAGTACGTCTGCCCCTTCTTCATCACGGAAATGCTCTGCCATTGTCAGGCCGGTCAGAGCTACGCGCATCCGGGCACCTGGTGGTTCGTTCATCTGGCCGAACACCATGGCTGCTTTATTAATAACACCGGAATCGCTCATTTCAAAGTAAAGATCGTTACCTTCACGAGTACGCTCCCCTACCCCTGCAAACACGGAAATCCCGCCGTGCTCCTGGGCAATATTGTTGATGAGCTCCTGGATAAGTACGGTTTTCCCTACGCCGGCACCGCCGAACAGACCAATTTTTCCGCCTTTTACGTAAGGGGCAAGCAGGTCTACGACTTTAATGCCTGTTTCAAGCACCTGCGTTTCCACAGCGAGCTCGTCAAATTGTGGCGGCTTGCGGTGGATCGGCTTGCGTTCGACGCTGTCTGCCACCTGCTCTTTCATATCAATAGGTTCACCAAGAACGTTAAATACGCGGCTCAGCGTGTCATTTCCAACTGGAACAGAAATAGACCCTCCTGTGTTGGTCACTTCTGTTCCGCGGATTAAACCGTCTGTCGAAGACATCGCGATCGTCCGCACGGAGTTGTCGCCCAAATGCTGCGCAACTTCGAGAGTAACTTCAATTGCATCCTTATTTTCAGTGGCCGGCTGTGATACGCGGAGCGCGTTGTTTAGTTCCGGAAGCTGACCGCTTGGGAACTGAACATCAATAACCGGTCCCAAAATCTGAGTAATTCGACCGTTTTCTTCACTCATTGTAATTGTTCCCCTCCTTACTGTCCGGCTCGGCCGGACGAAATGATTCTTCTATTCAAGCGCAGCTGCGCCGCCGACGATTTCGGTAATTTCCTGCGTAACGGCCGCCTGGCGGGCACGGTTGTAGGAAAGGGTTAAATCATCGACCATGTTGTTGGCATTATCGGTTGCTGCACTCATCGCTGTCATCCGGGCCCCGAACTCACTGGCTTTGGCATCAAGCAGGGCTCCGTAGATTAAGCTTTCTGCATACTGCGGAAGAAGCTGCTTTAAAATCGCTTCCGGCGAAGGCTCGTATTCATACTGGGCCGTGCCTTTGCTGTCCTCTTCACTTACTTCCTCCGTCAACGGCAGCAGTTTCTTTTCTGTTACCTTCTGCTGGATCGGGTTAATGAAGTGGTTGTACCAGATATACAATTCGTCCACGTCTTCATTTGCATACAAATCAACGGCAAGACGCGTAACGTTTTTAATATCGTTAAAGGACGGCTGGTCCGGCAGACCCGTAATTTCATCGAACATTGGAATGCCGTAACGTTTTAACAGGTCCCGTCCCGTCCGGCCGATTACAATCACACTGTATTCGTCCTTTGACTGGTGACGCTCCCGCAGCTTTTGCATTAAGTCCCGAAGAATGTTCGAGTTATATGCCCCTGCAAGCCCCTGATCTGTAAATATGGCAATGTAGCCGGTCTTCTTTACAGGACGTTCTTCAAGCATGGGGTGGGAGATACCGCTGCTGCCGGCAGCGATGCCGGAAACAACGTCTTTAATTTTTTTCGTATACGGCTCATATCGCTGAGCATTTTGCTGGGCCTTATTCAGCTTCGACGCAGAGACCATTTCCATGGCACTTGTAATCTGCTTCGTTTTTTTCGTCGACTGGATACGGCCTTTAATTTCTTTTAAGGAAGCCATCTGTTCACCACCTTTTGAACCTTTTTACGTTCGGCACTCTTTATTTTGAAGGGTTAAATGACTTCTCAAACGATTGAATCGCCTGTTTGAACTCTTCTTCGTCCGGAAGTTTTCCAGTGTCACGAATACCTGCCAAAAGCTCTGAATGACTTGATTCAAGATACGCAAGCAGTTCTTTTTCGTAACGGCGGATGTCGTCTGTTGGGATGTTGTCCAGGAATCCTCTTGTCAGGGCAAACACAATTGCGACCTGCAGCTCCATCCGAAGCGGCTGGTGCAGTCCCTGTTTGAGTACTTCTACTGTTCTTCCCCCGCGGGCCAGTTTGTCCTGCGTCGATTTGTCCAGGTCGGAACCGAACTGGGAGAAGGCTTCAAGTTCACGGAACGAAGCCAGGTCCAGACGGAGCGTACCGGATACCTTTTTCATTGCCTTCGTCTGAGCCGAGCCGCCGACACGGGATACGGAAATACCCGGGTTGATGGCCGGACGGACGCCGGAGTTGAAAAGGTTCGCCTGCAGGAAGATCTGGCCGTCGGTGATGGAAATCACGTTTGTTGGAATGTAGGCACCCACATCCCCTGCCTGGGTTTCAATGATTGGAAGAGCGGTCATTGAACCAGCGCCTCTCTCATCACTCAGCTTTGCTGCACGTTCGAGCAGACGGGAGTGAAGATAAAAGACGTCCCCCGGGAAGGCTTCACGGCCTGGCGGGCGGCGAAGGAGAAGGGAAAGTTCACGGTAGGCGTTCGCCTGTTTTGTTAAGTCATCATACACAATAAGCACGTGCTTGCCGTTGTACATAAACTCTTCGCCCATGGAAGCTCCGGCATACGGAGCCAGGTAAAGCATTGGTGCAGGCTCGGAAGCTCCGGCGTTTACAACAATCGTGTAATCAAGCGCGCCTTTCTGACGGAACGTATCCACGACTTCTGCCACGGTGGAGTCCTTCTGTCCGATAGCCACATAAATGCAGATAACGTCTTCGTCCTTTTGGTTCAAAATCGTATCGATCGCAACTGCCGTTTTACCGGTCTGGCGGTCGCCGATAATGAGCTCACGCTGGCCGCGTCCGATAGGAATCATTGTGTCCACGGCTTTAATACCGGTCTGGAGCGGTTCGGATACCGATTGACGGTCCATAATTCCCGGTGCTCCGCTTTCAATTGGACGGGATTTGGTCGTGTTGGTGGAGCCGAGTCCGTCTACAGGCTGGCCAAGTGCGTTAACTACACGTCCGAGCAGCTCTTCGCCGACCGGCACTTCCATGATGCGGCCGGTCCGTTTGACCTGGTCGCCTTCACGAATTTCTTCATAGGCGCCGAGAATAATAATACCCACGTTGCCTTCTTCAAGGTTCTGCGCCATACCCATGACGCCGTTTTCAAATTCCAGAAGTTCACCGGCCATCGCGTTGTCCAGGCCGTAGGCGCGGGCGATACCGTCCCCTACCTGAATGACGATGCCGACTTCTTTGGACTCTGTTTCCGCTTCAAACTGTTCAATCTGCTGTTTAATTAAAGAACTAATTTCATCGGGTTTGATACTCACCAGGATTCACCCCATTCATGATAAATTCGTTTGCGTTATATTACGCTGCAAGCGGTCTAGCTGACCTTGAATGCTTCCGTCAAAAATTGTATGTCCAATGTGCACCTTCATGCCGCCAATGAGCGAAGGATCCACTCTGTTTTCAATATAAAGCTCACGCTTTCCGACCCGCTGGGCAAACTTGCGGGAGACTGCCTGCTTCTCTTCATCCGTTAATGGCTTCACGGTATAAACGACCGCGTTGGCAATGCCGAGACGGTCGTTAATCAGCGCAATTACTTCCACTGCCACTTCATCAATCAGGTGAAGCCGTTTCCGGTCAAGCAGCACATTCAGCATTGAACGGCTGCGCTCACTCCAGGAACCAAATGTACTCGCAATGAAAGACTGCTTTCTTTCACGGCTGATCGACGGGTATCTGAAAACCTGAGCAATCTCCGGATGCGTGTGGAACACTTCGAGCATCGCTTCCCATTCCTGCTTGGTCTCTTCAAGAGCCCCGTGTTCTTCCGCACTCTTTAACAGTGCACGGGCATAGCGTTTCGCCAGGGTTGGATTACTCATAAGCGACCGCCGCTTTCCTGTACGTATTCCTGAATCAGTTTTTCCTGTTCTTCTTCATCTAATTCTTTTTCAATAATTTTCGTCGCAATTAACACAGAAAGCTGGCCAACCTGGGCACGAAGCGCTTCAACTGCCTGCTCCCGCTCTCTCGTAATATCAGCGAGGGCATTATCTTTCACACGGTTAGCTTCTTCGTGGGATTCCCGGATAATTTCCTTGGACTGCTCCTGAGCTGTTTTACGGGACGTTTCAATGATGGACTGCGCTTCTTCGCGCGCTTTCTCCATTTCCACCCGCTGCTCTTCTAAATATTTTTCCGCTTCCTGACGGTGATTTTCCGCTGTCTCTATTTCATTGGAAATGTGATTTTCACGTTTTTTCATCTGCTCCACAATTGGACCCCAGGCGAACCGGCGAAGCAAAAGCAGTAAAATGACAAACGTAAAAAGTGAGAAAAGCACATCTCCGAACGCAAATGTAGATGGCAAAAGATTTCACTCCTTTCTTAGATATACAAAAGGAATGGCGAAGCCAGTTCCCCCACTCCGCCATTTTGCTTCCCTTTCCAAAACGTATGTTTATTGGAAAAGCGTGATAAAACCAACAACGACTGCGATGATCGGCACTGCCTCAACAAGACCGATACCAATGAACATAAGTGTCTGCAATCTGCCGCCAAGCTCCGGCTGACGGGAAGTACCGTCGATTGCCCCTTTGATTACGATTGCGTTACCAATACCTGCACCAATTGCTGCTAAACCTGCTGCGATTGCAGCTGCTAAAAGACCCATGTGCAAATCCTCCTTAAATTAGTTTAAAAATATATTGTTGTTTCGTTGTTTCCGCAGATGCTGCTGTGATTAATGATCCGTTTCCACTTTGTGTGAAATGTAGACCATCGTTAGTACCAGGAAGATAAACGCCTGGATAAAACCGATAAACAGGCTGTATCCCTGCCAGGCAACCATTGGGATAATACCAAGAGCGGTACCGATTGGAAAGGTTGTACCCACCGTCGCCAGAAGCGTCAGCAGTATCTCTTTGGCATAAAGGTTGCCGAAAAGCCGTGCCCCGAGTGTCAATGTGTTGGTGAACTCTTCAAGAATGTTAATCGGGAAGAGAAATTTCTTTGGACGGAAGTAGTTCTTTCCGTACTCCTTCGCTCCGCGAAGCTTGATGCCGTAGAAGTGTGAAAGCACAATTACCATAACGGCAAGTGTCATCGTCACAACCGGATCAGCCGTCGGTGATTTCCACCAAAGCACGTGAGTTTCATCATTAATCAGCATGAACGGAATCCCGAGCAGATTCGCTACCAGTATGAACAGGAAAATCGTAATTCCAAGTCCGAAGAAACGTTCTCCGGTTTTCCAGTCCATGGTGCTTCCAATCATATTGCGGACGAATTCAATTACCATTTCAAACACATTCTGCATGCCAGTCGGTCTCATAGAGAGAGTCCGCGCACTCACCAATCCAATGATGAACACAATGGCTGCTGCAATAGTCAGCATCATGACATTGGAAAGATTGATGTGGAAGCCGGGTATACCAAACAAATCATAGATATACGGCGATTCGTGCTCTATATTCAAGTCTCAGTCACCCCTTTACTATGTTAGTCGATTGTGCGCTGCAGCTGAAAAACTACTTTTCTTTGCTGAAGTGAACGGATAAAGCATAAAGCAGCAGATAAGGACTGAACAATCCAATCACAAGGTAAAGCAGACGGAATTGTTCCGGAAACCGGACATAGAGCATGGCAATGACTACTCCTACTGCGAGCCTTGTGGCCATGCCAAACGGAAAAATCTTTTTTTCCGCGAGTACCGCCTTCTGGATTCGTTTTGTCTCCCGGTGGGCGTGCCAGATATTAAAAGCTCCTCCGCACGCTCCTGCAAATAAGCTCACTGCTTCCTGCCGGAACGCTGGAATCAGCGCCGGAGCACCAAACAATACAAGCATGCCAGCCAATCCTATAAATAACGAGCGGAGATACAAGCTTGTATCATTCATGCGCGGGCCACCTTTTCCTCCGAAACAGACTCATTAGTCCGTTAATACACTACGAAATCCATTGAGAGAATTTTTACACAACTTTATGTAACGTGGTTGTCCCCTGCATGTTTTTGGCAAAAAAAAGAAACAATTGCGTGGATCCTGCCGTTCATGAAGGAAATACAAATTTCTCCCATATGTAAACCTTATCATACGTTCTTCATCATCGTACAATAGCCGCCACATGATGTCAATGGATGAAATTAACGAAAACCCTGTATTGTCGCGTGTTTCAGGCATTTTCTATTTTGTGTCTATTAAGTGACATTTTCATATCTTCAAGCCAGGTAAAAGCTGGGCAGAAAGCATGAACGTGTTCTGCCACTGCCCCGCCTCATTAACAGAATATCCTTTTATAAATCAAAGAGCTTTTCCCGTACGTGCGGAAAAGCTCTCTCATCTATTATTTCGTGCCGAATAAACGGTCTCCTGCGTCCCCGAGGCCCGGAACAATGTAGCCTTTGTCGTTTAACTTCTCATCCATCGAAGCCAGGTAAATGTCCACGTCCGGATGTGCGTCCTGAACGAGTGCCACTCCTTCAGGCGCTGCGATTAAACACATGAGCTTGATATTCTGGGCTCCGCGTTTTTTCAGGCTGTTCAATGCCTCAATAGCAGAACCGCCTGTCGCAAGCATCGGATCAATCACGATAAATTCCCGCTCTTCGACATCACTCGGAAGCTTCACATAATATTCTACCGGCTGCAGCGTTTCCGGATCCCGGTACAGCCCGACGTGCCCTACTTTTGCTGCCGGGATCAATTTGATGATACCGTCGGTCATGCCGAGTCCTGCGCGCAAAATCGGCACCACTCCCAGCTTTTTGCCTGCAAGCGTATAGGATTTGGCCGGTCCCACCGGAGTTTCCACCGTTACTTCCTGAAGCTGAAGGTTTCTTGTAATCTCAAACGCCATCAGGGTAGAGACTTCATCGACAAGCTCCCGGAATTCCTTCGTTCCTGTTGAGACGTCCCGGATGAATGTAAGTTTATGTTGAATGAGCGGATGATCCAGTACATGTACATTTCCCATAAGTATAGTCGGCTCCTTTTTCCCCGGCATCAGCCGGTGCTTATTAACCCATGTCCCTATCGAACATATTCTTTAGAAATTCTACCTAAAAAGCGTGATGGATTCAAGGTTATATAAAATGACAGAAATATGCCGCAACTTCTGCGTGCTGCTGGAAATAACAGCAGCGCCCGGATGCACTGCTGCGAACGTTTATTTTAAATTGTCTTCAATGTATTTTACCGTTTTGCGCAGCTCTTTCGGACCCGGCCGGCCGAATGGATTTGTCTGGCGGTGCTGGTATAAAAATCTGCCTTCTTCGTCGATCAGAAAATATGCAGGCTCCCCGTGGGCTCCGTGATCTTCATATGGCGCTTCCGAGCTGTGATAAAAGACGCCGTAATCGTCGAGTACCTTCAGTGCTTCGTCGACAAGCACCGGGAACGTGAGTCCGTATTCTTCGGTCATCGTACGCAGGTCCTCAGGATTATCGGTGGAGATGGCTGTGATATTTACATTATTATTTTCAAAAAAACCGCGGTGCTCTTCCCAGGCCTGCAGCTCTTCCTTACATACCGGACACCATGAACCCCGGAAAAACACGAGCAGCTGCCATCCCTTACCTATTTTTTCTTCGAGTTTAAATTCTTCGCCGTTTACATCAGCAAGCGTGAACATCGGCGCTTTTTCATTTAGTGCAAAAACCATTTGAACTCCTCCTTTTCCCAATCTACATATACCCTAACACACTTGCATTCACCCCTGAAAAACAAAGGCGTCCGCCAAAAGGAATAAAAAAACAGCTGCCTCCTTTAAATAGGAGAACAGCTGTATTCATGCCCCTTTTTTGACCGGGGCCCGCCATCTTACAGATATTCGTAAATTGGGAAACGGCCCGTTAAAGTTTTCACGCGCTCAGCCGCTTCTTTTAATGCTTCCGCGTCTTCATGGTTTTTCAGCGTATAGGCAATGATGGCGCCTATTTCCTTCATTTCTTCTTCCCCAAAGCCTCGGGACGTAACAGCTGCAGAACCTAGACGGATACCGCTTGTAACGAATGGCTTTTCCGGATCATACGGAATGGCATTTTTGTTCGCTGTGAGGCCGACTTCGTCCAGCGCTTTTTCCGCTATTTTCCCTGTCAGCTCCAGGCTGCGGGTATCCATCAGCACGAGGTGGTTGTCGGTGCCGCCCGAAACGACGTTAATTCCTTCATTCTGCAACGAGTCGCTTAAGCTTCGCGCGTTTTTCACGACGTTTTCGGAATACGTGACGAAATCCTTCTGCAGTGCTTCGCCGAAGGCAACAGCTTTCGCCGCAATCACGTGCATAAGCGGTCCGCCCTGCAGACCCGGGAATACTGCTTTATCAATCTTTTTGCCGAACTCTTCCTTACAAAGCACGAGCCCTCCACGCGGTCCGCGCAGCGTTTTGTGTGTTGTTGTCGTAACAAAGTGCGAATGAGGAACCGGGTTTTGGTGCACTCCTGCTGCTACCAGTCCGGCAATGTGTGCCATATCAACCATCAAGTACGCATCCACCTCATCGGCGATTTCACGGAATTTTTTAAAGTCAATTTCACGCGGATACGCACTTGCACCGGCGACGATTAATTTCGGCTGCGTTTCTTTTGCCACGCGAAGCACTTCACCGTAATCAATCACCTGATCTTCTTTAGTCACACCGTATTCCACGAAATTGTACTGAACACCACTGAAGTTGACGGGGCTTCCGTGGGTTAAATGGCCGCCGTGGGAAAGGTTCATGCCAAGCACCGTGTCACCGTGATTTAAAATCGTATAGTAAACCGCCATATTTGCCTGGGCGCCGGAGTGAGGCTGCACGTTCGCATATTCTGCCGAGAATAGTTCCTTCGCCCGGTCAATGGCGAGCTGTTCGACCGTGTCCACATGCTCACAACCGCCGTAGTAGCGGCGATTCGGGTAGCCTTCCGCATATTTGTTGGTAAGCACAGACCCCTGCGCTTCCATTACTGCACGGCTCGTGAAGTTCTCCGAAGCGATCAGCTCGATCTTGTCGCGCTGGCGCCCCAGCTCCTTCTGCATTGCCTCAAATATGGCCGGATCCTGCGTTTGTACACTTTCTGCATTTACCTTTGTTTCCATCTGTAAATCTCCCTTCCCTTTCGGTACAATAACGAACGATTATCTTTTCCGCGAATATTTCATTCGTTATTTTTCTCTCCATGTTACTATGTTTTTCATTGTAACACGTATTTTTTAGGAAATTCCGTACCTTACGAAATTTTTTCGAATTTCTTTATTTCCTTTCTGCATCTGAAGAAAAAAGAACCGCAGCATGCGATTCTTTTTCCGGAGACTATTCGTAGCGGGCACGCTCCCCGCCGATCAGCTTGGGCCGTGTTTTTGCCATCGTTACATAGGCAGAACCAATCTGCTTCTGCGGGCCGCGTACCGGAACCGCCACCGGCTTCAAATGCATACCGATCAGGGTGGATCCGATATCAATGCCTGCATCTGCTTTTACTGCTTCGATGACAACCGGCTCGCTCATGTGTTTATACGCATACGAGCTCATCGAACCGCCTGCTCTCGGGTGGGGCACCACGCTTACAGCTTCGAGACCGTAAGCCTCTGCCGTCTCCCTTTCCACCGTAAGCGCACGATTAATATGCTCACATCCCTGAAACGCAAGATGTACACCGGTTTCTTCCCGGAACTCCTGAAAGACATCAAACAGCGCTTCGGCGACTTCCTCAGATCCTGCCTTACCGATATGCTCGCCGAGCACTTCACTGGTGCTCGTGCCAATCACAAGCACCTGGCCGCTGCGGAGTGATGCCTGTTCCTTTAATGAAGCTAACAATTCCCGTAAAGGCTGCTGCCATTCTGCTTTGTTCACCATGACAACTCATCCTTTCTTCGTTCCTTATTCTTCAATAGCTGATACTTTTTGAATACGGTCGGCGTGACGGCCCCCCACGTGCTCCGTGCTGATCCAAGCTTTGACAATTTCGCCGGCAAGGCCGGATCCAATAACTCTAGCGCCCATCGCCAGTACATTACTGTCGTTATGCGCCCGGGTCATCTTTGCACTGAATACGTCATGGACCAGCGCGCAGCGGATGCCGTTAACTTTATTCGCAGCAATCGACATGCCGATGCCCGTACCGCAGACAAGAATCCCCCGGTCCACTTCGCCGGCCGTTACTTTTTCAGCCACCGGAACCGCATAGTCCGGGTAGTCCACAGAATCACTGCAGTCACAGCCCAGGTCTTCGTATTCCACCCCTGCTTCATCCAGTACAGCTTTAATTTCCTCTTTTAATTCATATCCGCCGTGATCGGCACCCAATGCTACTTTCATGTCAACCTCTCCTCCGTTTGATTGTACTGTTTTCAGTCTCTCACGTATCCATCCGCCTGTAAATCTCCAGGCTCAGTCCAGCGACTTTTCTTTCCTGTACCGCTCCCATGCTGCCTGAAGCGCTTCTTCCATTTCCTCTGCCGTTTCGTGATATACCTTCCGGCCTCCGCCGATAGGGTCTCCAATATCCTTATCCCCATCGCTTTGGGCATATTCCTTTAAGAGCACCGTTTTCGTTTCCGTACCCGGAAACATCCGCTGCATAATATCTTTATGCCCCTGGGTCATTGCAAAGATAACGTCCGCCCAGTCGATTAATTCCTTTGTGAGCGGCTGGGATTCATGATCCATCTCCACCTGTCTTTCATCCATCGTCCGGACGGCTTCTGTTGCTGCCGGCTCTCCATTTGTAGCCATTACACCGGCTGAAGCCACCTCCACCTCCGGATAATGGTGCTTCATCAGCGCAGCAGCCATCGGACTCCGGCACGTGTTCCCTGTACAAATAAACAATACGTGATAACTCATCGTCATCGACTCCTTGCAGAAGTTTTCATTGTTCTGAAGATGCTGCTTTTTCCAGACGGTTCATGAGTGCGGTCCCAATCCCTTCTTTTGAAAAAACTTCACAGAAAGCAGCGTCCACCTCCATTGTATCTAATTCACGAAGAACAGCGTACAATTTTGCTGCCGTTTCTTCGGGCACCCGGCTCGAGCCTAAACTAAGAAAAGCATCCGCCTGCATCCACGCTGATTTTTTCTCTTCCACAGCAAGCACCGCTACCTTCTTTCCTTCCTCCTGGCAGGCCCGGAGCTTTTCCTGCCATGCTTCCTCCGGCCCTTTCATTAAATAGAGGGATGTCGCCGGCGAATAGTGACGGTATTTCATCCCCGGTGCTGCAGGTGCTTCCTCTGAAGGAGCACTTTGCGAATAGCGGACTGTGTCCGGGCCGAGCACCTGCTCGATCTGCTCTTTAGTAACTCCTCCCGGACGCAGAATCCAGCATACTTCTGACGTACAGTCCACGACGGTGGACTCCACTCCGTATCCACACGGGCCGCCATCAATCACCGCATCAATTTTCCCGTGCAGGTCACTGTAGACGTGCTCCGCCGTGGTCGGGCTCGGGGATCCGGACCGGTTGGCACTCGGCGCTGCGACCGGCACACCTGCGTGTGCCAATACTGCCTTTGCCACCTCGTGCTCCGGAATCCGTACAGCTACTGTGGATAACCCTGCCGTTACAAGAGGCGACAGAGGGGTTGCTTCCGTCAATGGGAATATGAGCGTCAATGGACCGGGCCAGAATGCGTCCATCAGCTTTTCCATGCTCTCTGTCCATGTAACCCCGAGCGCAGGGAGCTGAGCACGGTCAGCAATATGGGCAATCAGCGGATTGTCGGGCGGACGGTTTTTAGCTTCAAAAATTGCCCGGACAGCATCCGTAGACAATGCGCTTGCCCCTAGACCGTAAACCGTTTCCGTCGGGAGAGCCACTGTTTTCCCCTGCTTTATCCACAGCCCCATCTCCTTTAGTACAGAGTTTTCCGCCGATGCTTCATTTATTTTATCCACATTTTTTATAACCGTCTGTTTATAACTCATTCAGCTTTCGTTCCTTCCAAAAATTTAAAATGCCTTAACAACAGGGTTTATTTTACATTAATTTAGGTTTTTCACATTGTTAACAGGAGCTTATTTTCTGTGGATAACTTTAATTTATGCTGTTAATTCAGTCTTTTATTTCACATTATTTACGAAAATTTAATGTTTTCCACATATATGGAGGTATTTGTCTTTTGTTATCCACAAATAGTGGATAACTTTCTTACTTATTCACAACTGTAACGATTCGGTCGTTCCCATTCAAGTCTTTAATTACCTGGATCCTTTTTCCCGGAAACACTTTTTCAGCTGCCTCCATCACTGCTTTCCCCTGCTGCCAGCCGATTTCAAAGGCAAGCAGCCCGCCCGGAGCCAAAACTTCGGCAGCATATTTGATAATTTCTTCATAGCTGTGGATTCCTTCTTTTCCTTTACCAATTAAAGCAACCGCAGGCTCCTGGTCCCGGACAAGCGGGTCGAGCTGCTCCCATTCCTCCTTTGGAATGTAGGGAGGATTGGATACAATAACGTCCGCCTGTTCTTTCCGGGCGGCCATGCCTTCAAGAAACGATTCCTGATGAAAGGTGACCGGCGCCTGCAGCCGTTCTGCGTTTCGTTTAGCCGTTTCAAGCGCCCGGGTGTCAATGTCAACGGCCTGCACCTGTGCCGCCGAAAGCTCCAGCGCGATCGTAACTGCGATGATGCCGCTGCCTGTGCCAACGTCGACAATTCTCGGAGCATTCAGCTCATTGTTTTTTTGCACCCAGTCGATCACGTGCCAGACGAGCTCCTCGGTTTCCATCCGGGGAATCAGCACATCCGGATTGACGTGAAACTCGCGCTCGTAAAAAAAGCTGCTGCCGGTTAAATGCTGCACCGGCGTCCCGGCTGCGTGAAGACGCACGTCCTGCTGAAAATGCTCCCATGCCTGTAACGGCACCGGCTCTCTCGCAGCGGTCAGCAGCTGGGTCCGGGAAAGCTTCAGATGATGCTCCAGAAGCCAGTCGGCTGCCGTCTCTTCTCTTCCGTGCTCACTCAAAAAAGAAGAAGCCCATCTCCGGGCTTCAAATACAAGTAGTTCTTCTTTCATTACGCTTCGCCTGCTTTTTCCATCAGCTCGGCCTGTTCTTCCATTACTAGCGGCTCGATAATCTGGTCAAGCTCTCCCTGGAGAATCTGGTCCAGCTTTTGCAGCGTCAGGCCGATACGGTGGTCGGTTACGCGCGTCTGTGGAAAATTGTACGTTCGGATCCGCTCGGAACGGTCCCCGGTTCCTACCGCTGATTTCCGGTTTTCATCGTACTCCGCCTGGGCTTCCTGCTGGAATTTGTCATACACCCGGGCACGAAGAATCGTCATTGCTTTTTCTTTGTTTTTAATCTGGGATTTTCCGTCCTGACAGGAAGCGACAATGCCTGTCGGCACGTGGGTCAGCCGCACCGCCGACATAGTCGTGTTTACACTCTGGCCGCCGGGCCCGCTCGCTGCAAACGTGTCAACGCGGATATCCTTATCGTGAATGTCCACCTCCACTTCCTCGGCTTCCGGAAGGACAGCTACGGTAGCTGTGGATGTATGCACGCGTCCGCCTGATTCCGTGCTTGGCACCCGCTGAACCCGGTGGGCCCCGTTTTCATATTTCATTTTCGAATATGCCGAATCGCCGTTAATCATAAAAATGATTTCCCGGTAGCCGCCGAGCTCACTCGCGTTCGATTCCACAACTTCTGCTTTCCATCCCTGCTTCTCTGCATAACGGGAGTACATTTTGTATAAATCAGCGGCAAACAGCGCCGCTTCTTCCCCGCCCGCGGCTCCGCGTATTTCAATAATAACGTTTTTATCATCGTTTGGATCCTTTGGAAGAAGAAGTCTCCGGAGCTCTTCCTCCTGGTTTTCAATACGCTCGCTCAACTCTTCGACTTCCGATTTTACCATGTCTTTCATTTCTGCATCGAGCTCGTCTTCAAGCATCGATTTCGCTTCATCAAGCTGCTGCCGGGCTTCTTTATACTCCCGGTAAACCTCCACTGTCCGCTGCATCTGTGCCTGCTCCTTGGACAGCTCCTTAATTTTATTCGGATCGTTTGCGATTTCCGGATCGCTCAGCTGTTCGTTTAAATATTCATAACGGTCTTCTACCGTCTGTAGTCGCTCTAACACACCGTTCACCTCTATTTTTTAAATTTTATCCGGCTGGAATGTATTTCGTTACGTTTTACACGCTTCTCATTCTCCTTTACAGTATACTAATTATAATACAGGGGCATAGGGGCGTCAAAATACCACCGCATCCAGAAATTTCGTTTGATCAGCGCAGGAGCGGGGAAACCGCCCTGTAAATGCCTATTGTTTCAGCAGAAGGGGGAAAAACGATGAAATACGTTATTATTGGCGGAGATGCTGCCGGCATGAGTGCAGCTATGCAGATCTACCGGCAGGACGAAAATGCAGAAATTATTACGCTCGAAGCAGGAGAGATTTATTCCTACGCCCAGTGCGGTCTCCCTTACATACTCGGAGGTGAAGTCGATGACAGCGCGAATTTAATCGCCCGCGACGTCGATACATTCCGGGAAAAGTACGGCATCGATGCCCGGGTGAACCATGAGGTGACCAGCGTCGATGCGGATAAAAGAGAAGTGACCGGTATACATACCGGCACCGGCAAGCCGTTTCAGGTTACGTACGATAAGCTTCTGATTGCTTCCGGCGGGCGCCCGCTTCTGCCGGACTGGCCGGGACGGGAGCTTGAAGGTGTTCATACGCTAAAAACGATTCCGGATGCCGAAACGATCAAAGCAGATCTTGCGCACGTCAACCACGTCACTGTCGTGGGCGGAGGCTATATCGGCCTTGAAGTGGCAGAGAACTGTATTCACGCCGAAAAGAAAGTGACGCTTTTGCAGCGCGGCGATCAGCTTGCCGGCATATTCGATCCGGATATGGCAGCCTATATCGCTGAGGAAGCGGAAGCGAACGGCATTGAGCTGCTGTTTGAGGAAAACATTCAGCATCTTTCGGGGAGAACCCGGGTGGAAGCCGTTCATACCGATCGCCGGGTGATCGATACCGATGCGATGATTGCCGGCGTCGGACTGCGCCCGAATACAGAAATGGTGTCCAAATGCGGCCTGTTCCGGCAAGCGAACGGGGCCCTTCAGGTGAACCGCTACATGGAAACGAACATTCCCGGCATTTATGCTGCCGGCGACTGTGCCACCCAGTTCCATAGGATCAAAGAGATCGACGATTATCTTCCGCTCGGCACGCATGCCAACAAGCAGGGGCGGGTCGCCGGCCTAAACATGGCCGGAAGCGTAAAGTCCTTTAAAGGAGTAACCGGCACCTCCATTCTCCGCTTTTTCAGCCTGACGCTTGGGAAAACCGGCATCTCCGAAGCGGAGGCTGCTGACATGCGCTTTCCTTACCGCAGTGAGATGCTTACTACCTCGAGCCATGCCGGCTATTTCCCGGGAAATAGTAAGCTTCATATTAAAGTCACGTACTGCCCGGACACAGGCATTATCCTCGGCGGCCAGCTGATCGGCGGTGACGGCACAGATAAACGACTCGATGTTCTGGCGACCGCCCTCTTCCACCGTATGACCGTAACTGATTTTGAGGATCTGGACCTGAGCTACGCTCCGCCGTACAACAAAGTGTGGGATCCACTCCAGCAGGTGATCCGGCGGGCGAAGTGACTGTGCCCCTGCAATAGATAAAGCCAGCCGGCACTGCTCCGGCTGGCTTATTTTTTGTTTAAAGGGCGATGGGCGGATTGGCATGGCATCTCCGGCATACCGGATAGTAGGAATCATTGCCGCCAATATGGATCTGATCGCCCGTATAAATCGGCCGGCCCTTACCGTCGAGTCTTAAATTCATGACTGCTTTTTTATGACAGAACCAGCAGATGGTCTTCATTTCCTCGATTTTATCCGCGTAGAGCAGCAGGTGTTTGCTGCCTTCAAACAGTTCATTTTGAAAATCGTTTTTCAGGCCGAAGCTCATCACCGGAATATTAAGATTATCAACAATTTCCGCGAGCTGAATGATATGCTCCTGGGACAGAAACTGTGCCTCATCCACGAGGATGCAGAACGGGCGCTCTTCTTCCTGACGAACGATATCGTAAATGTTTGTCTCTTCAAACACAGGCACAGCCTCGCGCTCCACTCCGATTCTGCTTGCTACAAATCCGACTCCGCGCCGGTCATCCAGACCGGAGGTGAAGATGAGCACTGGCTTGTTCTGCTCTTCATAGTTATGGGCCACCTTTAAAATTTCGATGGACTTGCCGCTGTTCATTGTTCCGTATTTAAAAAATAACTGCGCCATATTTTTCTCCCCTGCTTATCGGTTTCGGTTCGTGCTCGTGATATAAAAAAGGCGGAAGCCGCAGCTTCCGCCTTTACCCAACCTTTGTGCTTAGCGGTTGTATTTTCTTTTGAACTTGTCCACACGGCCGCCGGCAGTGTTCTGCTTCTGCTTGCCGGTGTAGAACGGGTGGGAGTCGGAGCTTACCTCAATTTTGATTACTGGGTACGTGTTTCCGTCTTCCCATTCGATAGTTTCAGACGAGCTTTCTGTCGAACCGCTCAAAAACTTGAATCCCGTACTTGTATCCATAAATACAACTTTATGATATTCCGGATGCACTTGTTGTTTCATAGCTGGTCACTTCCTTTCGATTCTTCTCTTTTTCACACATAACGAGATTATAACAACTTCCCCGAAATTTATCAATCGTTCATTTCGTTTATTTCTTTCCGGTCGTTACTTTTCCCTGCTTGTCTTTTTGAAGCTCCTCAAAAAATTCTTCGTTCGTTTTGGTCTGCTTAATGCGCCGGATAAAGTGATCTACGAAATCCGGGGAATCGTTCATCGTCTTGCGGATCGCCCATAAATTATCCAGATGCTCTTTAGAAACGAGCAGTTCTTCTTTCCGGGTACTCGAGCGGCGGATATCGATCGATGGGAAAATACGGCGCTCGGCCAGACGGCGGTCGAGGTGGAGCTCCATGTTTCCTGTGCCTTTAAATTCCTCATAAATCACATCGTCCATCCGCGACCCGGTTTCTACAAGGGCCGTTGCCAGGATGGTCAGGCTTCCGCCTTCTTCAATATTACGGGCCGCCCCGAAGAAGCGCTTCGGACGGTGAAGGGCTGCCGGGTCAATACCACCGGAAAGCGTCCGGCCGCTTGGCGGCAGCACCAGGTTATATGCCCGTGCAAGACGGGTGATGCTGTCGAGCAGAATGACGACATCCTTTTTGTGCTCCACAAGCCGCATCGCCCGTTCAAGAACAAGCTCAGAAACTTTAATGTGGTTTTCAGGCACCTCATCGAATGTAGAGCTGGCTACGTCTCCGTCTACAGAACGCTCGATGTCTGTAACCTCTTCCGGACGTTCGTCCACAAGCAGCACGATCAGCTCGGTTTCCGGATGGTTTTCAGTAATACTGTTGGCGACTTCTTTCAAAAGCGACGTCTTTCCGGCTTTTGGCGGAGCCACAATGAGTCCGCGCTGACCGAAGCCTACCGGGGTAATCAGGTCGATAATCCGTGAAGAGGCGCGATTGGGATGAGTTTCCATCTGCATGCGCTCGTCCGGATACAGCGGTGTCAGAGCCGGAAAATGCGGGCGCTCTTTCGAAGAGTCCGGGTCCTCCCCGTTGACTGCTTCCACCTGCAGCAGACCGTGGTACCGCTCCGAATCCTTTGGCGGACGTACCTTTCCGGAAACCTTATCCCCATTTCTCAGGTCAAAACGGCGGATCTGCGAGGCAGAGATATAAATGTCCTCCGTGCTCGGCAGATAGTTAATCGGGCGCAGAAAACCGTAGCCTTCTGTCTGAATAATTTCAAGCACGCCTTCCATAAACATCAGGCCATCTTTTTCCGCCTGTCCTTTTAAGATCGCAAAGACAAGTTCCCGTTTGTTTAATTTGCTGTAATACGATACCTTGTATTCTTTGGCGAGCCGGTACAATTCTTTCAGCGTCATTGTTTCGAGCTCTGCGATGTTGACTGCCAATGCGGTCACCACTTTCTTTTTCTATTATGAATGTAAAAAAATAATCATGTATATTAGTTCCGTCAACGTGAAGAAACACTTACACTTTGTGAATGTAAGCTGCCTTTTTTATTTCCGTTATGACTTTCCGGCAAAAAGTATTGGGATAATTGGAAGATAAGAAAAGGAACGGATGCTCTGCATAAAGGAGAGGAGAACTGTTGAATGGCAGTAAACGTTTTACGAATACGGATAGTACTTCATTATTTTAACTTTGAACGCCTCTGTCTGCAAGTGAAATTATCAGCACGGAACGCTTCCGGTATAAAATGAGAAAAGGACAGGTATCCCTGCCCTCTGCCCGTTCTATTCGTCCCTGATAACAAAATCCGGCTTTTTCTGCACGTTGTGCTTGCCGTCAACAAAGCGGACCGTGCCTGATTTCGCCCTCATGACAAGAGACTGGGTCGTGGCTTTGGAGCTTTTAAAATTCACGCCCTTCAGCAGCTCACCCTCTGTCACACCGGTAGCGGCAAAGATGCAGTCCTCCCCGCCGACCAGATCCGACATAAGAAGCGGGCGGTTGACGTCGTCAATACCCATTTCTGTGCACCGGGCCAGTTCATCGTCGTTCTGCGGAAGGAGCTTGCCCTGCATTTCCCCGCCCAGACATTTAAGTCCGACAGCGGCGATAACGCCCTCCGGAGCTCCTCCGGAGCCGAGCAGTATATCCACGCCTGTTTCATCAAAGGCGGTATTAATCGCACCGGCCACATCCCCGGCAGGAATCAGCTTGATGCGGGCCCCGGTGTCGCGGACGTCCTGAATCAGTTTAGCATGGCGCTCTCTGTCTAAAATAGTGACAACAACGTCTTCGATATCCTTGCCTTTCGCCTTTGCTACGGCGTGCAGGTTGTCTGCGACCGGCGCATCGATATCAATTGTCCCGATCGCTTCAGGCCCTACCGCAATTTTATCCATATACATATCCGGAGCATGGAGAAGCCTTCCATGGTCAGCAATGGCAAGCACCGCGAGAGCGTTCCAGGAGCCGCTGGCGACGATTTCTGTACCTTCAAGCGGATCTACCGCCACATCGACTCTCGGGCCGAAACCGGTCCCGAGCTTTTCCCCAATGTAGAGCATCGGGGCTTCATCCATTTCCCCTTCGCCAATGACCACAGTCCCTTTCATCGGGATCGTGTCAAACACATCGCGCATTGCGCTTGTAGCCGCATCGTCGGCCTCATCCTTTTTTCCACGGCCCATCCAGCGTGCAGACGATAACGCCGCTGCTTCGGTCACTCGTACTAACTCCATCGATAGACTTCTTTCCATTGTTATACTCCCCCAAGCTTAAGAATTTTGAATTTCCTGCATTTCCTGTTCGCTGATAGTCTCTAAACGAATGTCAGCGCCCAAATAACGCAATTTGTGCTCAATTTTTTCATAGCCCCGGGCCACATGCTCAAACCCGGTAATAACGGTACGGCCTTCAGCCATCAGCCCGGCTACAATCAGGGCAGCTCCGGCTCTCAGGTCGCTTGCTGCCACCTGTGCTCCCTGAAGCTGCGCCGGCCCCCGCACAATCGCAGTGCCTTCACCGGTAGTCACGTCCGCTCCCATGCGCGATAGTTCATCCACATGCTTGAACCGGGACGGATAGATGGTGTCGTGAACAATCGTTTTTCCTTCTGCTCTTGTCATAAGCGCTGTGAACGGCTGCTGCAGATCAGTAGGGAATCCGGGATAAACGAGGGTTTTTAACTGCACGGCCTGCAGCCGGTCCGCCCCGGTGATCCGGACCGAATTGTCATACCATTCAACACCTGTTCCTGTTTCCCGGAGCTTGGCCGTTAACGCTTCGAGGTGATCCGGAATGACGTTGTCTATTACTACTTCACTGCCCATAGCCGCACTGGCAATCATATAGGTGCCCGCCTCGATCCGGTCAGGGATAATCGAATGAGTGCATCCGTTCAGTTCTTCTACACCGTCAATCCGGATAACGTTTGTTCCCGCACCTTTAATATTTGCTCCCATATTTGTCAAAAGCGTGGCTACGTCGATAATTTCCGGTTCCTTCGCGGCGTTTTCGATGACTGTCCGGCCTTTAGCCATGACTGCCGCCATCATAATGTTAATCGTCGCCCCGACGCTCACCACATCCAGATAAATGCGGGCGCCTGTCAGCTCTTTAGCGTGAATATGGAGCGAGCCGTGTTCATTTTCGACCGTGGCACCGAGAGCTTCGAAGCCTTTGATATGCTGATCAATCGGCCGCGGGCCAAGATAGCAGCCGCCCGGCATGCCGATAACCGCTTTTTTAAACCGGCCGAGCATCGCCCCCATCAGATAGTAGGAAGCACGCAGCTTCTTTACTTTGCCGTTTGGCATCGGTATCGGACGAACATTCTTTGCATTGATTTTCATTCGGTGATTTTCTGTTTTTACATTCGCTCCAGCGTCCTGCAAAATTTCAGCCAGCGTGTCGATGTCGTGAATGTCGGGAAGGTTCTCAAGAGTCACATGGCCATTTGCCATCAACGCTGCCGGAACAAGCGCCACTGCACTGTTTTTCGCTCCGCTGACCGATACCTGTCCTTCAAGCGGCCTGCCGCCTTCAATAATCATTTTCTGCATGCAATCATCCTCTATAGTCATTATCCAGCATCCTCAGCCAGTCTGTATGGACGGCATGTAAAAGCTGAAGCCCGGGTCCGGATCCGGGCAGGAACTCTTCTTTTTATACTATTTGTGTCCTACTAATCGTTAAAAGTGTTTTCTTTTTTCAGCATAGATGTTTTTCCACTTATTAGCAAGAGAATTTGGCTGAATTTTCATACAAAAAAAGCTTCTGCAGAAACCCTGCAGAAGCCTGTGCTGTTTTATTTTACTGCTTGCGATTTTCCCAGTCGCTCAGGAATTTTTCGATTCCCTGATCTGTAAGCGGATGCTTCAGAAGGCCGGGAACGACCTTAAATGGAATGGTCGCAATATGGGCGCCGCGGGCCGCTGCTTCTGCCACGTGAGTAGAGTGGCGCACGGATGCAGCAATGATTTTCGTTTCAATGCCGTGAACGTTAAAGATCTCGGAAATTTCACTGATCAGGTCCAGGCCATTGTGGCCGATATCGTCCAGACGTCCAAGGAATGGGGAGACGTATGTTGCTCCTGCCCTTGCCGCAATTAACGCCTGTACGGAAGAAAAGACGAGCGTAACATTTGTCTGAATGTTTTCTTCTGTAAAGACCTTTACGGCTTTCATGCCTTCGAGTGTCATTGGAACTTTAACCGTAATATTCGGAGCGATTTTTGCGAGCTCCCGGCCTTCCGTGATCATGCCTTCTGCTTCAGTCGAAATGACTTCGGCACTGACAGAACCGTCGACGATAGCCGTAATCTCTTTTAACCGTTCATGAAAGTCGACGCCTTCTTTGGCGACGAGACTTGGATTCGTGGTGACGCCGGCGAGAATCCCGAGGTCATTCGCCTCTCTGATTTCATCAACATTCGCTGTATCTACAAAAAACTTCATGCATGTTCCCTCCTATTATTTAGTACTCTTTATCCAGTTCAAGCAAACGCTTGCAAATCATTTTACTATGAGAAGAAGAAAGTAAGGCGGAGAAAGAGGCGGCCCGGTAACGGGCCCCCTTTTCTTCGCTTCATACTCATTAATTACGCCTGGTTGGAAGAACCAAATTCCTGCATTTTGAACTTCACTGTTTCTTTGACGGCATCGCGTGCCGGGCCGAGGTATTTACGAGGATCATACTGGTTCGGCTGCTCTGCCAGCACTTCTCGTACTTTCGCCGCAGAAGACATCTGGCTTTCCGTGTTTACGTTCACTTTTGCGTGACCGTAACGGATCGCTTTTTTCACGTCTTCTGTTGGAATGCCTGTACCGCCGTGCAGAACGAACGGAACGTCCACGAGCTGCTGGATTTCTTCCATACGGGTAAAGCTGAGGTTCGGCTCGCCTTTGTATGGACCGTGCACAGAACCAAGCGCTGCTGCAAAGCAGTCAACACCAGTCTGCTCTACAAGCTCTTTACATTCTGCAGGAATAGCGTAAGCTTCTTCCGCTTCAGAAACGACTAGGTCGTCTTCCTGTCCGCCTACACGGCCGAGCTCGGCTTCTACAGATACGCCGATCGCGTGTGCAGCGTCTACAACGCGCTTAGTCATTTCAATGTTGTATTCAAGCGGATGGTGGGATCCGTCGATCATTACAGAAGTAAACCCTGCTTTCATTGCCTTCATGCAGTTTTCAAAGCTCGAACCGTGGTCGAGATGAATGGCTACAGGTACTGTTACGTTGTATTCTTTCATCAACGCTTTTACCAGAGTAACGACTGTTTCGAAGCCACCCATGTAACGGGCTGCGCCTTCAGAAACACCGCAGATTACTGGAGATTTTTCTTCTTCAGCCGCCTGAAGAATGGCCTGGGTGAATTCCATGTTGTTCAAGTTGAATTGTCCTACGGCATACTGATTTTTTTGTGCTGTTTTCAGCATTTCCGTCATTGATACCAATGGCATAAAAAATATCCTCCCTCTTCGTTTCAAGCAAAATGTTTGAGCAGCTTCCATACATAGTAAATATATTTAAGCGCACGAAAGCATCTGCAGCTTTTATTCAGGCTGCATCGGGTAGTGTGTATTAAAGCGTAATAATAATATGATCAGGGCGTCTTCACTGTCAGATACTTCCGCTTGAAAACAGACCGACTATGCTATGTAGATCTTACTCAAATTCTTTTTTCATTATAGCATATCGAGGCCAGTTGTCACCCTTCTTGCGAAAGTTTGCCGATGACGCTCTTTAAGTTTTCAATGTCAAACGGCTTGGCGATATAGTAATCCGCTCCGTTCTGTCTGGCCGCTTCCACCTGTTCCTTTTCACCAAAGGCAGTCATTATAATCACATAGGCGTCTTCGAGGCGGGAGGCGCTTTGAAGCTCTTTAAGCAAGGTAAGCCCGTCGATCCCCGGGAGTTTCATATCGATGATAAAAATTTCCGGCGTCCATTCTTCCACCATATGTAAAGCAAGCTCGCCGTTATGTGCTTCTTTGACGGTGTACCCCTCTTCTTCGAGTACCTCTTTTAAGAGAAGCCGGATTCCCATTTGATCATCTACAATTAACACCCGTTCCATTGCATGAATTCCTCCTTCTCTACTTTCTTCTCCCTGCAGTATATATTACTATGAGATTTATGACCACGTATGTTTCAGCCATCCATTAATTTCACAGCAGAAAAGAGGATTTTCATGAAAATTTTTTCCACCCAGCTTCAGGGTAAATTTCAAAGCATCATGGACCAGGAAGAAGAGTTTGAAGACGCAGCGCGTCTGGCTGTCCAGGCTGTCAGGGGACTGGGCAGGCTATGGGTCGCGGGATCTCCGTCCGCTCATTCCATTGCCCTGGCGCTTGCTGCTCAACCGGACGCCCCGGAAGGAACAACGGCCATTATACCTTCTCCCGAGACCGAAGCCCTGTCCGAGGTCGACCGTTTGCTTTTAATCATTCACCCCGACGAACACGAGGAGATGCTTTCGTTTATCCAGACATGCCAAAACAGCGAAACACCTTTAATTATTTACACGCAGGACGACGCCCGGATAAATGAACTGCTCGGGCCGTTAAACTGCCATATTACAGCACCCTCGGCCGAACCGGTCATTCCGGATGAAAAGGGAGAGCGCTACGGGGACCCATTTGCTTTATCGGCTTTCTTCGCCGGTCAGCTTTTATATTTATATATTAAAGAATTATCGGATGAACTCGAATAAAGCAGAAGTATTCTGCACAAAAGAAGCCTGGATGGCGTAGACACCATCCAGGCTTACTTTTATTTATTCCCCTGCGGAGTAACGGATAAATTCGCGGAATAAAGGCTGCGGGCGGGTCGGACGGGAAACAAATTCCGGGTGAAACTGCGAAGCAACAAAGTAAGGATGGTCTGCTACTTCAATAATTTCTGCCAGACGTCCGTCCGGGCTCGTACCGCTGAAAATAAATCCGTGGTTTTCGAGCTGCTCTCTGTACGCATTGCTGAATTCATAGCGGTGGCGGTGACGTTCATAGACGATCTCTGCCTCATCGTAAGCTTCCTTTGCCCGGGAGCCTTCTTTTAGCTTACAAGGGTAAAGACCGAGCCGGAGCGTTCCGCCAAGATCTTCTACATCCTTCTGCTCCGGAAGCAGATCGATTACTGCGTTTTTGGCGTCAGGATGAAATTCTGCCGAGCCCGCATCTTCTATGCCCGCCACGTTTCTTGCAAATTCCACGCTTGCAAGCTGCATGCCAAGACAAATTCCGAGAAACGGAATTTTCTGTTCACGTGCATAGGTGATCGCTTCAATCTTGCCCTGGATACCCCGGTCGCCGAATCCTCCAGGCACAAGAATGCCATCGGCATTCTTCAGACGCTCCGCTACATTATTTTTATCCAGATCCTCCGACTGCACCCAGTCGATTTCGATGTCTGCATCAAAGTGATAGCCGGCGTGCTTCAGCGACTCTGCTACTGAAAGATACGCATCCGGAAGCGCTACATATTTTCCCACCAGGGCAATACGTACCGTTTTGCTTAAGTTTTTCACCCGGTCGACGAGCGCTGTCCATTCCGTCATTTCTGCCGGTGGCGCTGTCAGCTTCAGGTGATCGCAGACGATCTGATCCATATGCTGGCGCTGCAGTTCAAGCGGGATCTGGTACAACACTTCTGCATCCCCTGCTTCAATAACAGACTCTGAAGGAACGTCGCAGAACGAAGCAATTTTTTCCTTCATGTTTTCTGGTACCGGCTTTTCTGTCCGGAGTACAATGACGTTCGGCTGTATCCCGATGCCGCGCAGCTCTTTGACGCTGTGCTGCGTCGGTTTGGATTTCATTTCTCCTGCTGCGGATAAGTATGGAATTAACGTACAGTGTACGTACATTACGTTGTCGCGTCCGACATCGCTTTTGATCTGACGAATGGCTTCAAGAAACGGCAGGCTTTCAATATCGCCGACCGTACCGCCGATTTCTGTAATTACTACATCGGCTCCTGTTTCTCTTCCTGCACGGTACACCCGTTCCTTGATTTCATTTGTGACGTGCGGAATAACCTGTACAGTGCCGCCGAGATAGTCGCCGCGCCTTTCTTTGCGAATAACGGAGGAGTATACTTTTCCGGTCGTAACATTGCTGTTTTTGCTGAGGTTGATATCGATAAAGCGTTCATAGTGTCCGAGATCCAGGTCTGTTTCCGCTCCGTCGTCTGTAACGAAAACTTCCCCGTGCTGATACGGGCTCATCGTTCCCGGGTCCACGTTGATATATGGGTCAAACTTTTGGATAGTAACACTAAGTCCTCTGTTTTTAAGCAGTCTTCCGAGGGAAGCTGCTGTAATGCCTTTACCTAACGAAGATACAACGCCGCCAGTAACGAAAATATATTTACTCGCCATATACCTATCTGCCTCTCTTTATATAAATGTTCTTTAAAATAGTTCTTCCAGGGCCCATACCGCTAAACAGGCTTCCTTCGCTTTTCTTTGTTCATAAAAAAAACAAAAGTGGCGCCCTGCCACCATATGGAGGGGGCACACTTTTGTTTGTCGTTCATGCTTATATAGGTATCATTTTCACCTTTACGTCACAGCCCAAAAATGATTGTACCTATACGAGTTTCGAAAGTCAAGATTTCACCAAGATAAAATTAACGGTTCTCCTCTTCACTTTCCTCTGTATTGTCGCTTCCACTGTCTTCTTCCTCATCTTCTTCATCTTCGTCGAAGCCTGGTCCCGAGTTACCCGGCTCAAAGCCTTCAAGATCGTTATCATCAAACGTGTCTTCATCGGCATCGTCTTTTTTAGAGATGGCGTCCAGGTCATCAGAGATATCCACAAGGTCGTCGTCATACGTTTCTTCCTCCGGATCAATCTCTTCAGCAAGCTCATCGGAACCCTGTACTGTATGGCTCAGCTCTTCATCTGACTGATCGAGAGGATACCATCCGCGAAGACCCCAGTGGTTTTCGCCCAGATGCACAAACCGTCCATCCAGATTCATGGATGTAAACAATTTGATCATCCGGCTTTTTCTTTCCTCTTCTGTGTACCCTTTTAATTCCGTCAGACGGTCCATAACTCTCGTATAGCCTGATGCTCCGCCCTCTTCTTCGAGGATCATATACGCCAGCTCCATCGAAGACATTTCCCTTACTTTTTCTTCGCTCAACTCGTTTATTTTCACAGCTTCATCGCTCCTTTTCACGAACATGCCCTTATGCTGATTCCTTTATATTAATCGCTTCATCGCTACGAAAATTCATACCTA
Source organism: Marinococcus sp. LNHM3E3-2.2 (assembly GCF_056034385.1). Lineage (NCBI taxonomy): Bacteria > Bacillati > Bacillota > Bacilli > Caryophanales > Bacillaceae > Marinococcus > Marinococcus sp. LNHM3E3-2.2. The sequence continues at coordinate 343,441 of NZ_JBQLIC010000002.1, read as the reverse complement.
AAATTATAAACATATTTCGAAGGAAAATTCCATAATTATTATTCAATTCTTACTGATAGAATTTACCGGCCACCTGCCTAATTGTTTTCCAGGGGCCTCCATTCGTTCTGCTGCCGGCTTGTAACAAGAGACACGAGCACAAACGCTGCAAGCGAAAATAGAACAGGCATGGCTACTTCGTGCATACCGAGCCACCCCGGGAGCCAGATTGAAATAATCATGTACGACGCGATACCGGTGATCATCGCTGCAAGCGCTCCCCATCCATTTGCCTTTTTCCAATACAGCCCTAAAACGATTGGCCAGATAAACGCGGCTTCCAGCCCTCCAAAGGCAAACAGATTCAGCCAGATTAAAAACTCCGGCGGGCTCCACGAAATAGCTACCACGATAATGCCGACTGCTGCTGTAACAATCAGACTCAGCAGGCGTATTTTGTTTTCCGAAGCGTCCGGCCTGATATAGTTAATGTATACGTCTTTGACTACTGAGGAGCTGATCATCAGAAGCAGAGAATCCACGGTGCTCATGATAGCCGCCATGGGTGCTGCCAGCACGATACCGGCCAGCCATCCGGGAAGAACGCTCATCGTCAGCTCCGGCATAACGGTATCGGCAACTTCAATGCCCGGGACGACGACGCGGCCCATCACACCGGCCATATGCATTCCAAACATCATAAAAGCAACCACTGCCGTTCCGATAAGAAGCGCACGGTGCATAGCAGCCGAGCTTTTATATGACATCGCCCGTACTGCCACCTGGGGCAAGCCAACCACTCCCACACCGACTAAAATCCAGAATGACGATACATAGAGGGCGGTTAAATCCCCGTCTGCGCCAAACGGTGTAACGAGGTTTGGGTTTTCCTGATAAAGGGAGGTCATGATGTTGTTCATGCCGCCCCCGGCTATCAGTGTAGCGGTAAAAATAATCAGCGTACCGACGACCATAATAATGCCCTGTACCGCATCTGTCACCACCACTGCCCGGAAGCCTCCGATGATTACATAAAACAGCACCGCTGCTGCAAACAGAAACAGGGACGCCTGATAGCTCATGCCGGTAACCGATTCGATCAGTCTCGCTCCACCTACCCACTGGGCGGCCATAGCGGAAAATAAAAAGATTACAATGCTGAATGCTCCCAAAATGACAACCAGCCCGTTATTGTAGCGGGAGCGGAGAAAATCCACCAGTGTGACAGCCCGGTACCGGCGGGCCATGACGGCAAACCGCTTCCCGAGGATCATCAGCGTGAAATAGCCGGTAACCACCTGCGACATGGATAACAGCACCCAGCCAAGCCCGCGGTCGTATGCAATGCCGGGACCTCCAACGAAGCTGCTCGCACTGCCGTACGTCGCAACCATTGTCATGGCCAGCACCAGTCCTCCAAGCTCACGGCTTCCTAAATAGTAGTCATGAAGAAAAGAAGCGGCACCCGACCTTTTTTTAGCCGACCAGATACCGATCGCAAACGTAAAAAGTAAAAAAACGACTAATGGTACAATCACTTCTATATTCATCGGTCTTCCTCCTGATCAAGAGGAATATCGCGGAGGACGAACTTTACGACAAACCAAAGAGTAACGAGTAAAAGCACCGGTCCGAGTACGCAGCTGTAAAAAAGCCAGTCAGGCATACCCAGTATGTATTGATAATTCTGAGGCTCTCTGCCCCCAAGCCCATATGCAAAACCAAACCACCAAATAAAATGGCCCACAGCAATAGCAACACCAAGAAGCGCTTCCCTGGCTGTGAGCTGCTGCAGCTTCCTCTCTTTTTCTTCCAGGCTCATGACCATCCTCCATTTATTTCGTTCCTTCAAAAACTTCAATTAGTTTAGCTGATTTACAAGTCTGCTGCAACTATATTGACAAATCGTTCCTGTTTCACGAGAATATACGTATTATGCCTGTACTTTCAAGTGATGTTTAATCATTATAAAAAAGGGTAATGTAACTTAATAAAGTCAAAAGGTGTTGATGTAAATGGCTGGCGAAAAACAATTTGACCAATTCGAACCTGGAGAAGTCGTTCATTATGAAGGCTATGAAATGAAAGTTATTTCTGAATTTGAACGCACGGTTATTGTAGAATTCAGTGATTATCCAATTGTGGGAAAAGAAGAAGAATTTCCTTACCACCGCATCGTTCTATTAAAAAATGAAGTAACCCATTAAAATAATCATCTATCAAGTGCAAAGCTGCTTCCTCACAAAAGAGGAGCAGCTTTTTTATTTTATAGAAGCGAAGACCCGGGGTCAGGCCATGTCCAGCTCCATGGGTTACCAGCCCAATCCATTCGTGATTTCAGATCGTTTGCGACTTCGTCTCAAGCCGACTGAAACCGACGAGCCGTTCGGTCTGGTGACCAACGCCCTCCGCTTTTCGGGCCAGTTCGACGTTGCTACAGGAGACAGCGGTCTTAGTCGAACTTCCTTTAACCCGGGTGTTACTGTTTCCTCTATTCGCCAATCGCGTTTTTCTCTGTCCAGCTCCGGAAGCCAACGATGTCGCATCCCTTCAGACCTTTGTCAAAGTGAAAAAGCCACTTTTCCAAAGCTCTTCCAGGGTACGCATCGCTGGTCAGGCTTCCTCCGCTTTTCTTTTACATCTCTTTTTCCATAATAAGCATCGGAATCTGATAGCCGCCGAATTCCCCCTGAAGCTTTTCCTTTTTCTCGAATCCCTGTTTTTCATAAAATTTCTGACCGCGTGTATTTTTTTCCTCTATATAGACGCGGATCTTTTTAGCATTCGGCTCTTCCATCAGCGTTTCGTCAAACAGCTGTTTTCCAATCCCCTGGCTTTGATATTCAGGAAGCAGGTACATAGCAGACATTTTACAGCTTCGCTTATCGTCGATCGGTCCTAAATCAGAAAATCCCACGACTTTCCCGTCCACTTCAGCTACTTTGGAGGTATGCTTGGATATTCGGCGCATTAACATCTCATCGTTGTAGGCCTGACTTAAATACATCTCCTGTGCCGGCAGCGGAATAATGCCCTCATAGGCGTCATACCAGCAGTCTCTTGCTACTTCACGGATTCGGTCCAAGTCTTTATACTCCATCGAACGGATAACTACGGCCATATCGTTTCCTCCTTCTGCATGGTAGCATGTCTTCCTGTTATTCTTCTCGATCTACCATTATTTACCCTTCCTATCTGCAATAAAAACCGCGCGGACCTGCTTCATTTTCTGCTTGACGTTTATGATTTCCAATTGTATAACTAATCTGTAAGCGTATTCAAATTTTCCAGGAGGACGACATCATGATTACTTTTATCATCGCAGTAGCATTACTGGTTATCGGTTATTTTACATATGGCGCTTTTATTGAAAAATTATTCACTACAAATGAAAAACGGGCGACTCCTGCCTTCACTAAACAGGATAACGTGGACTACCTTCCTATGGGGACGAAGCGGAATTCCATGATTCAGCTGCTGAACATTGCAGGCGTCGGCCCGATCTTCGGTCCGATTATGGGCGCTCTTTACGGCCCAGTTGCTTTTTTATGGATCGTGTTCGGCGCTATATTTGCCGGAGCGGTGCACGATTACTTAACCGGAATGATTTCCATCCGGAACGGTGGCGCCCACCTTCCTCAGCTTGCCGGCAAATTTCTCGGCAAGTCGATGAAACATATTGTAAACGGGTTTTCAGTGCTTCTTTTATTATTAGTTGGAACCGTTTTCGTCACTGCTCCTGCGGAGCTGCTGAGCGGTATTCTTCCAGCAGGAATCGGCCTTGCTGCTATTATTACCGTTATTTTCGCCTATTATACTCTCGCAACGCTTCTTCCGGTCGATAAAATTATCGGCAAGATTTATCCAATTCTCGGGGCGCTCCTTCTGCTCAGCGCTGTCGGTATCGGAGGAGGGCTTATCGTTCAGGGACAGCCGATTCCGGAGCTTTCGTTCCAAAACATGCACCCGGATCAGGCACCTATTTTCCCGCTGTTGTTTTTAACTATTTCCTGCGGGGCTATCTCCGGCTTTCATGCCACCCAGACACCAATTATCTCCCGCACCACCCAGAGCGAAGGCAGCGGAAGAAAAATTTTCTATGGCATGATGATCGCCGAAGGCATCATCGCCATGATCTGGGCCGCTGCTGCCATGAGCATTTTTAACGGCGTGTCCCTGAATGAAATCATCGCTGCCGGCGGTCCCGGAGCTGTGGTTAGTGAAGTTTCCATGACGATGCTTGGTGCCGTCGGCGGTACGCTCGCAGTCATTGGGGTTATCGTTCTTCCAATCACATCCGGCGATACTTCGTTTAGAAGCGCCCGGATGATCATTGCGGACTACTTCCGGATCAATCAAAAGAAAATGCCGAACCGTCTTTGGATCGCACTCCCATTGTTTGTCGCTTCGTTTGCTTTAACGAACATGGACTTCACCATTTTATGGCGGTACTTTTCCTGGGCCAACCAGTCCACCGCCATGATCGCCCTGTGGGTCGGTGCCATGTACCTCGTGCTTGCCGGGAAAAACCACTGGGTCGCTTCGATTCCAGCCACGTTCATGACCATGGCAACGTTCACCTACATTTTGAACGCGCCGATCGGCTTCGGACTTCCGATGGAATTGAGTTATATTATTGCAGCTGTCGGAACACTGATTGTTATCGCCCTGTTTGTTAAACGGGCCCGAGCCTATGTGGGAACCAGGTTCCCAGTCGACGAACAGATCGAATCCGCATATGAAAAAGCTCCCGCGAAAGCATAACAAAAAGGCACCTCCCATTTCGGGCGGTGCCTTCGTCGTTATTACATCGTTTCCGGCGCGTTCACGCCGATAAGATCGAGACCATTCTGAACTGTCGTCTGGACTGCCTTCGCCAGTACGAGCCTTGCCTGGGTTTTCGGCTCATCCTCCGCGTCCATCACGCGGTCTGCGTTGTAAAAGCTGTGAAACGCAGAGGCCAGTTCATGAAGATAGGTGGTCATGCGGTGCGGAGCATATTTGTCCGCTGCAATCGCGACTTCTTCCGGAAATTCCCCGATTTTTTTCAGCACGTCCATTTCTTTTTCACTGTGGATCGGCGTCAAATCGGCTTTCGGATCAAAAGTGATGCCGCGCTCCTCCGCCTGACGGAAAATGCTGCAAAGCCGTGCATGAGCGTACTGCACGTAGTATACCGGATTTTCATTGGACTCTGATTTAGCCAGGCTCAGGTCAAAGTCCATGTGAGTGTCCGGACTCCGCATCGCAAAGAAATACCGTGTGGCGTCAATGCCGACTTCGTCCATTAGATCCCGGAGGGTTACTGCCTTCCCGGTCCGTTTGCTCATTTTTACACGCTCGCCGTTTTCAAACAGGTTCACCATCTGAATGATCTGCGTTTCGAGCTGTTCTTTATCATGGCCGAGCGCCTGTACCGCTGCTTCCATACGCGGAATATAGCCGTGGTGGTCTGCTCCCCAGATATTGATAACTTTTTCAAAGCCGCGGCCGAATTTGTCCCGGTGATACGAAATATCCGGCAGCAGATAGGTGTAGGTACCGTCGTTTTTCACAAGTACACGGTCTTTATCGTCCCCGTAACGGCTCGAACGGAACCATACCGCCCCATCTTCTTCGTATGTTTCTCCCTGGTCGTGCAGGTATTGCAGCGTTTCTTCAACATTGCCATTTGTATAAAGAGAGGTTTCCGAATACCACACATCAAAACGGACTCTGAACTGCTCAAGATCCTGCTTCAGCTTTTCGATTTCACGCTTCAGGCCGTACTCGCGGAAAAACTCGAGCCTTTCCTCTTCCTCGACGTGGACGAACCGGTCTCCCTGTTCGCTTGCAAGCTCTTCGCCGAACTGGCGCACGTCTGCTCCCTGATAGCCTCCTTCAGGCATTTCCATCTCCATGCCGAGGGCTTCAAAGTACCGGCTTTCGACCGATCTTGCCAGGTTTACGATCTGATTGCCGGCATCGTTAATGTAATATTCACGCGTCACGTCGTAGCCGGCAAAGTCCAGAATGTTGCAGAGCGAGTCCCCAACGGCCGCGCCGCGGGCATGACCGAGATGCAGATTGCCGGTCGGATTCGCCGATACAAACTCCACCTGAACCTTTTTCTGCTTTCCAACATCAGAGCGGCCATACTCTGCCCCCTGATCAAGCACTTCCGGAATCACATCAATCAAATAACGGTTATCCATAAAAAAGTTAATAAAGCCGGGCCCCGCAATTTCAATCTCTTTGACGGAGGCTTTGTTTGTGTTTAAGTGGTTCACGATGTCTTCGGCGATCGCCCGAGGTGCTTTTTTTGCCACGCTTGCGAGCTTCATCGCCGCGTTCGAGGCAAAGTCCCCGTGGCTTTTTTCCTTCGGGGTTTCAAGCACAATCTCCGGGACGTCCTCCCCCCGGGCAAGTCCAGCCGCTTCAATTGCCGCCGCAATTTCTGTTTTTAACTGCTCTTTCACCTGATCCATTATATTCATATGCTTATGCGTCCTCCTCAATAACGATCGAAATTTCGTAACGCCCTACCGGCGTCCCCTGCAGTACCAGCCGGTAATGAAAATCAATATGCATCACCCAGCCGAGGTTGGCCTTTGTCACAGCCAGATGGTCTGTTACCGCTTCTGTATGAAGCCGGCCGTAGCCCATGTCGTAGGTGCCTTCGGTACGCTCGCCGTACGCGTATACCTGACGCATGGCCACGGCCCCGCTTCGGAGTACCATCACCTCTGCATTTCCGATTTTCAGCGTGGTCTGTACCTTTCCTATGCCCTCAAGCTCTTCTTCGAACCGGACATACGTCCATTCCTGCTTTTCGTACATTTCGCCATCTGCGTTCAGCTGGATGGTTTCACGTTCATCTTCCTGCTGCATATTGGTTGTCATAGCGACTTTTACCGGGGTCTTTGCTGTGTCTGCCACGATGAGCCACCTTTCTCTATGCCTGCACATACTCGCTTTTAACGTTCCGGTTAATCACTGTCTTATTTTAACACGACTTCACGCATTGAGAAGGGAAAATTGATCATTTGAAAAGCCTGCAGACAAAAAAGCTCCCCTGCCGGAGCAGAGAAGCTTTGATCATCCTTTAACCGAGCCGGCAAGCAGACCGCGGACAAAGTATCTTCCAAGCACAATATAGACTATAAGCGTCGGCAGGGCGGCAAGCATGGCACCGGCCATCTGCACGTTCCACTGCACGATCTGGCTGCCGGATAAATTCTGCAGCGCCACCATAACCGGCTGGCTGTCTGCGTTCGTGATCGTTACCGCAAACAAAAATTCATTCCAGATGTTCGTAAACTGCCATATGGCTACGACGACAAATCCCGTAATGGATAGCGGAATAATGACGCGCCGGAATATCTGCAGAAAACCCGCGCCGTCAATTTTCGCTGCTTCAATCATTGTATCGGGGATATTGGCATAAAAGTTTCTAAACATCAGGGTAGTAATCGGCAGACCGTACACTACGTGGGTGAGAATCAGCCCCGGAATCGAGTTGTACAATTCAATACTCCTGAGAAATTGGATGAGCGGAATGAGGATGCTCTGATACGGAATAAACATCCCGAACAGCAGCACGGTAAAAAGAATTTCCGAGCCCTTGAACTTCCATTTGGACAGCACATATCCGTTCATCGCCCCGAGCAGCGCGGATAAAATCGTTGCCGGGATAACCAGATAAAAGCTGTTCGCCAGGTTCGGAGCCAGGGCAGAAAAGGCTTCCGCGTAGCTTGAAAAGTCGATCGCTGTCGGAAACGCCCACATCGTAGCGAGACTCACTTCATCGAGCGGCTTCAGGCTGGTTACTACGATGACGTAGATCGGTGATAAAAACAAAAGCGACATAAAAATGGCAAGTGCGTATTTGAACACCGGCGTTAATCGAATGGCCATCAGCCTTCCCTCCTTCGATTGGCGAGTAAGTACGGTACGATGAATACAGCGACCAGAATGAGCATTACCATGGCGATGGCTGCCCCGTTTGCATAGTAATTGGCACGGAATGTGGTTTCAAACATATACACGCCCGGAACGTCGGTTACGAAATTAGCCCCCGAGCCGGTCATCGCGTAAACAAGATCAAATATTTTCAGCGAAATGTGCGCCATGATAATAACAACACTTACTGTAATTGGCAGAAGCAGCGGAATGACTACCTTCATGTATACCTTCCACTCTGACGCCCCGTCGACCCGGGCAGCTTCCCGGAGCTCTTCCGGAATCCCGCGCAGACCGGCCAGGTACATCGCCAGGGAAAAGCCGGTCATCTGCCAGACGGCCGCTATGACAAGCGCGATAATAGCGACAGGAAGACCGAATTCAATACTCCCCCACTGAAAGCCGCCCAGAATATTCGTGTCGGTGTACCAGAGCGGTTCGATACCAAAGAACGCCAAAAATGTATTGTAGCCGGTGGACGGGTTCAAAAGCCACTGCCAGACGACCCCCGTCACAACAAAGGAAAGCGCCATTGGAAAAAGAAAAATATTGCGGAAAAGCGTTTCGGCCTTTAACTTCTGGTCGATAAGCACCGCCAGGCCGAGCCCGCTTACAATCACAAACCCGATAAATAAAAGTGTAAAAAACAGAGTGTTCCTTAAATCCGCCTGAAAACGGAAGTCCTGGAACAGGTATATATAGTTTGCGAACCCGGCAAACGAAAAGTCCGGTGTCAGGCTGTTCCAGTTGCTGAGCGAGACGTACCCTGTCCACCCGATAAATCCGTATACAAATACAGCGACCAGTATAAACGAGGGAGCGATAAACGCCACGGCCCACCAGCGGTCCCTGACTGCTTTTTTACGTTTCACCCGGTCTTTTGCTGCTGTTTTGTCCATTACTTCGTCGGCCATCTTCCATCCCTCCTTTGAACAAAAGAAGCCCGGCACCGCTTTCACCGGCACGGGGCTTCTTTCTGTTAATTCATCCTATTGTTGTTCTTCCTCAAGTGCTGTCTGCATCGATTCCATCAATTTCTCTTCATCGCCCTGGGTGACGAAGATATTTACGGCCTGGTTCGCTTTCGTCACGAAGCCTTCAGAGGCAGCTGAACCGTGCGCAAGACTTGGCGTGAGCGATGTCTCCTGGAAGTCTTCCATCGTATCCTGGCCATATTCGTCGTATTTGGATTCATCCGCGTCCACACGTGCCGGGATCGATCCTTTTAATGGGTTGAACGCGTCCTGTCCTTCCTTCGAACCGAGGACGCTCAGGAATTCTTTAACCTGTTCCGGATTTTCCACCCCTTTTGGCAGACCGAAAGTATCAGTGATGACTATGAATTCTTCCGATGTTCCAGGGAACGGCGTGTAGCCGAAGCCTTCATTCACTTCCAGGCCAAGGTCGTTTACAAAATAGCCTTTCGCCCAGTCACCCATGTTAATCATGGCAGCTTCCCCGTCTGCAACCATCTGCGCTGAGTCCTGCCAGTTTCTCGAAGCGTGATCTTCGTTTACATATTCAAGCATTTTCCCAAACTGTTCAGTGGCTGTTGCTACGCGCTCATCATCAAAGCCGACTTCCCCTTCCCAAAGAGCTTCGTAGTCTTCCGGACCGAGGTTGGCAAGCAGCAGGTTTTCGTAAATTTGTGTAGCCGGCCAGGATTCTTTATCACCCATTGCAAGCGGCGTCACTCCTGCAGCTTCAAGCTCTTCTGCGACTTCAAAAAATTCGTCGATATCACTTGGCGGTTCGATGTCGTTTTCTTCAAACACTTCCATGTTGTAAAACATGACGTTGCCGCGGTGAATATTGACCGGTACGGAGTAGATATCGCCATCCGAGCTGACCATATCCACTAGCTCTTCCGGAAACTTGTCATTCAGCTCTTCCTCTTCGTAAAAATCATTGAGCGGCTCCATTTTGTCTGCTGCCACCCAGCTGTCATTCAGCTCAGCTCCGCCGTGCACCTGGAACGTGGATGGCGGGTCGTCACCCTGCATTCTTGTAGCGAGCACTGCTTTAGCATTTGTACCAGCACCGCCGGCTACAGCGGCGTTTTCCACCGAAATATCGGGATTTTCCTCTTCAAACATATCGATTAAAGCCATCAGACCGTCTTCCTCGCCAGCGCCTGTCCACCAGCTGAAGATTTCTACTTCGGCGTCGCTTCCACCTTCCCCCGAGCCTCCGGAGCTGCCCTCATTTTCCGAACCGGAGCCGGAATCCGAACCGCCTCCCCCACAGGCTGCCAAACCGAACAGCAGCAATGAACTTCCTACCAGACCAACACTCTTTTTCAACATGAACCCTCCCCCTCGCAGGAATAAATATGATTTTATGATAACGCTTACAATTTTGATTATAAGTTAGGTTCCTGCGATTGTATGGAAGTATTTTCTATACAATCTTTTGATTATCTGCATTATTTTTAGGTTACTTTATCCTATTACTTTTTGCCTTGCTGATATTGTTTTGGAGAGCACCCCACCTGCTTTTTAAAGACACGGCTGAAATAGTTAGGGTCTTTGTACCCGATACTGATACTGATTTCCTTTAACGGCCGTTCGCGGTCCTGAAGCATCCGTTTTGCTTCCTGCATCCTTACACGCGTGACGTAATCAACAAATGACACTCCGGTTACTTCTTTAAACTGGTGGGAAAAATATGCAGGGCTCCACTGCACATATCCTGCCATATCTTCAAGCTGGAGCGGCTTGGCATAGTGATTTTTAACGTAGGCTTTTACTTTTTCAATCTGGTGATGCTCCCGAAAATGGAGCCCCCGGTATGCTCCCACAATATGAAGGAGACGCTTCCATTCCGCAGTATCCGACGGCATGTTCTCCTCGAGCGTCCCGCCCATTTCCTTAACCAGCTCTTCAAGCTGAAGCCACAGATGTCTCCTGGATGATTTTTGGGGCTGGGCGTTCCACCATTCGCTCCAATAATAGACGGCGGCTTTTTCTTCCCCGGTCCGCAGCGCATTCACAATGGAGGAGACCCACTCGCTGCTCTGTTCCGGAAGCGCGTACTGACCTTTTTCAAGACTGGACAGTGCTTCCACATAAGCCTGGAAAAGCTGTTTCATGTCGTATTCCTTTTCAGAAACCCCTATCGCTGCTTTTTCCCCGAGTTCAAAATGCATGCGGCGGCGCAGGCGTTCGATCTCTTCAGATCCCCTGTTTTTGCCCGCATGGAAGAAAAAAGTCCGAAACCAGCCGCCCGGCTGACGGTCTGTAAGAAAAGAATCATTGGTCCACTGGGCCATTCTTTCTTCTATATCCTCCGGCATTTCCTCCTCCCGCATGACTGCTGCAAAACCGTATGAGCAGCCCGGCACTGCTTCTGTAAGAAGATCGGCATGGTTTTCGTACGCTTCTCCGTGACAGACGCTTTGGAAAAGGAGCTTTTGCATTCTGCTTCTGTATTGCTTCTGCTCCAGCCTGCTGCGGTTCACTGCCGCCTGCACACGTATGAGTGTTTGAATAGTCTCTTCCTTTTTGCCCGGCTTTAGCAAATACTCCTTTACGCCCAGCCCGAGCGCCTCCCGGGCATAGTCGAAGGAATCATAGGCAGTAACCATAATAAAATGGATACCGGCTGCCGCCTTCTGAATGCGCTGTATGGCTTCGAGGCCGTTACATCCCGGCATTTTAATATCCATCAGCACAATGTCCGGCTTACTTTCGATAGCCTGCTCCACTGCGTCGAGCCCGTTCTCTGCCTCCCCGATTACTGTGATTTCCGGTAAATGCGCCGCTATCAGCTTTTTCATCGCTTTACGTTCAAGCCATTCATCCTCTGCCATCAAAAGTCGTATCATCCTGCCTGCCCCCCTGCTTTCTGCCATTCTTTGACCGGCATACACAGCTTTACCGTGGTGCCTCGTGCCGGCACGGATTCCACATCCACAAGCTGCCCGGCCTGAAAGAATAATTCCAGTCGCCTTCGTACGTTCTGCATGCCAAGACCAGTGGAATGACCAACGTGCGCTTCCTGCTCTTCCCCCGCACCAAGAAGCTGCTGGCGCTGCCGCTCGTTCATTCCTTTACCGTTATCCATCACCCGGACGACGATCTGACTGTTCTCCAGACGCACCTGCACACGTACTTCAGCATTTTCCTCCATTCCTTCCACTCCGTGAATAAAGGCATTCTCGATTACCGGCTGCAGCGTCAATCTCGGTATCGGGACATCAAGCTCATCTGTTTCAATTTCAATATGTGCAGACAAGCGGTTCCGGAACCTCGTTTCCTGTATATGAAAGTAGCTCCGGATCACTTCCAGCTCATCCCGAAGTGTTACTTCTTTTTCGATATTTCCAAGGCTGTAGCGCAGCAGGGAAGAAACAGACTCTATCAATTCCGACGTTTCCTCCGCATCTTCCAAATAAGCCATTTTTGAAATCGTGTTCAGGGTATTGAATAAAAAGTGCGGATTAATTTGGTTCTGCAGATGCTTCAGCTCCAGCTGCTTCATGAGCTGATCCATTTCTGCCTTTTTTTCCATTTCGCCGACATACGTATGAATGTCTGTCCGCATACGGTTGAACGTACGGCCGAGAAGCTCCAGTTCGTCTCCGGAGCGGATACGGAGAGGCTCCCCCTGAAAGTGGCCGCGCGATACTTCCTCTGCTGCCCGGGATAATTCGCCGACCGGCTTTGTAATGCTTGAAGAGAAACGGAAGGCGATAAAAGCAGCAATCAATAGCGACGTGGCAAACAAGCATATAATAAAATAGCGAAACGAGGTATTGCGCTCCTGCAGCTGGGCATACAGCTGCTGGTACTCTGTCAGGGACTGATCGATAAGGGTCAGGGTGCTTTCCTGTATATATGCGTTCGACTGTTCGGTTTCTGCGAGATTGCTTCCGTATTTTTCGATATCCCCCTGAAGCACAAATCCGGCAGTCGTTTCGCTGTTTTGCTCGAGTGAATCAAGCAGCTGCATGTAGCTCTGCATTTCGACGGATCCAGGCTGATTTTCTTCATTACCCAGCTCTTCTGTCAGTGCTTTCATTTCCCCTGATGCCTGATAATAAGCTGCCCATGTTTCCTGTGATGGGTTGGTCGCTATCTGCTGCGTCGCTGCTGTCCACTCTTCGGCCTGCCGGGAAATGGAATTCAGTAATACAAAGCGGTCAAAGCTCGAACTGTATTCATTAGTAATGCGCTCTGAACTCCAGTAAATACCGATTGCTACGGCGTTAAACAGCAGAATAAACGCAAAGGAAAAAAACAGCATTTTCGAACGAATAGACCGTATCACCGCTCCGTTCCCCCTTCCCGGGCAGCTTCAGAAGCTCTCCAAATAACGGTGTCTGTATGCTGTACCGCCGGCACGTACTGCTGTTGATTCAGCCGTGCCACATCATATACCGCCTGCTCCCCCATCTGCACGGGATGCTGACGGACCGTGGCATCAATTGTGCCCTCTTCAAGCAGCTGTACTGTTTCGGGCAGTGTATCAAACCCGATCACATACAGGTCGCCGACCCCTTCAATCTCTTCGATTCCCTGCGCCATGCCAACAGCATCCAAAGCACTTGTGCCATACAGCGCCGTAATGGCAGGGTTCTCCTTTAATAAACTATAAGCGGCCTGGGCGGCTCCGATCTCGGAAATCCCGGAATACCCGATATCCTTGATTTCTACGCGGCCGCTTGCTTCTACAGCATCCCGGAATCCCTCCACCCTCTCCTGCTGATTGACCGTTTCTGCACTTCCGGAAACGATGCCGACATACTGCATTCCTTCTGTATTCCGAAGCAGCTCTTCACCTGCCAAAATTCCGGCTTCATAATTATCCGTCCCGATATAGGCACGCCTCCCGCTTTCCGGCACGTCGCTGTCTACAGTGATCACCGGCACCCCCTTTTCGAGCGCTTTTTGTACCAGCTCCCTGAAAACAGGATCATCAATACCCTGGGTGATAATGGCGTCTACATTGCTTTCAATCATCCGGTTCATCGTTTCAAGCTGCTCATCTTTATCCGCTTTAGATGGCCCGTAAGTTTCGACGTAAATGCCCGCTTCTTCTCCGGCTTCAGTCGCGCCCTCTTTAATCTGTTCCCAGTAGGGATTTCCTGCTTCTTCCATAATGAGCGCTGCTCTCGTCTGGTACACTTCGTTTTCCTCTGAATTTACCGGCTCCACGTAAAAAGCCTTCGTACCAAAATAAACGGTTGCCGCCAGGCTGGCCAGACAGCCGAGAAAGAAAACAGCAAAAATCCAACCCTTCCTCCGTTCGCCCACCACCGAGCTCCCCCTTTTATTGAAGCCGTTTACAAATTATTATATAACTTTTTCCAAAAATCGCCACCCTTTCTCCAGGAAAGAGCATAAAAAAGACACCGGATCCTTGACCCGGCGCCCACTGTTTATTCGTCTTCTGTTATTTCAAGTCCTTCTCCGGAGGCCTTGAGCTGGTCGTACGTGTAGACGGCAATGGCTGTATCCTGCACCCCGGTGCCTGTCAGGTCACAGAAGGTTACCTGCTCCATCGTTTCCCGGCCACGGGCATCTCCGCTGATAATCGCTCCGATTTCCACGGTGCTGCTTTCATCGATAACTCCTGCTTCTTTTGCCGTCCGGTGTTCGCCGATGGAAAATACCTGCGAAGCCGCATCACAGGCAAGAATATCCACCGCTCCGAGTACGTCCGGCTCGATTTCATTCTTTTCCGAGGCATCTGAGCCCATAGCTGTAATATGAAGCCCCGGATGCAGCCATTCTTTTTTGATGAACGGCTCTGTCGACGGTGTCGTCGTAACGAGCACGTCGCAGTTTCGTACTACTGTTTCAAGATCGGCAGCTTCCGTCGTAACACCAAGCTCATGCTCCATTTCACGCTGATACGCTTCAATCCGTTCTTTTTTGCGTCCGTACACATACACTTTTTCAATTGACGGCCGTACCATTTTCAGCGCCCGCAGCTGAAAGCGCGCCTGTGTGCCGGTGCCGACGATACCTGCAATCCTTGCCTCGTCTTTAGCCAAATACTTGGCTGCCGCGGCGCCGGCAATTCCTGTGCGCACGTCGGTCAAATATCCATTGTCCTGAAGCACTGCTGCCGGAAAGCCGGTATCCGAATGAAACAAAAGCATCATGCCGCTAAGGCTTGGAAGCCCTTTGTCCGGGTTATCGAAAAAACCGGTCGAAATTTTCAGGGCAAACTGGTCCATGCCCTTGACGTAAGCCGTTTTTGCATCCATTTCACCATTTTTATCGGCAATGGGCATGCTGAGTACAGGAGGCATGGTTACTTCTCCTGCCTGCAGGCGCCGAAAGCCGTCTTCAATAAGGGAAAGCGCCTGCTGATTGACATCAATCGTATTTCTGATCGGTTTTTCTTTGAATAAATACAAGGACTCCGCCTCCTTTAAAATGTGCTGCTTTTATTATAGGAAACATTACACTAAATCAAAACCATTAATCATGAGAACGCTTAAATATCTGCTGAACGGGAATAGCCTACCATACTTTGATTAAAAGGCAGGTGGACGGTGTGAAATATCGTCAGTTGGGAAATACCGATCTAAAAGTAAGTGAATTGAGCTTTGGCACATGGGCCATTGGCGGCGCGTGGGGAGCAACAAACGATACCGAAGCGCTCAAAGGCCTCGAGGCTGCCATGGACGCCGGGGTGAATTTTTTCGACACGGCCGACGTGTACGGGGATGGACACAGCGAGGAATTGATTGGAAAAGCAACCAAAGGCAAAGAAGACAAGATTCACGTGGCCAGCAAATTTGCGCGTGGCGGCGATATTAATGACCCAAATACTTATTCCAGGGAAAGTGTCACGGCCTACCTGGACGCTACACTGAAGCGGCTCGGACGCGAACGCCTGGATCTTTATCAGATTCACTGTCCGCCGATCGACGTTTTAAAAGACGGCTCGGTATTTAAGGTACTTGATGACCTGCAGGCACAGGGAAAAATCCGCCACTACGGAGTCAGCGTGGAAACAGTGGAGGAAGGCATGGAATGCCTGCATTATCCAAATGTTAAGGCACTTCAGGTGATCTACAATATTTTCCGTCAGAAGCCGGCAGAACGGCTTTTTCCACAGGCGAAAAAGAAGGGCGTCGGTATCCTGACCCGCGTACCGCTCGCAAGCGGACTGTTAACCGGAAAATATACAAAAGAAACGACATTCGCTGAAGACGACCACCGCAATTTCAACCGGGACGGAGACGCCTTCAATGTCGGAGAAACATTCGCCGGCCTTCCTTTTCAAAAGGGCGTAGAGCTCAGCACCTCCCTCCAGTGGATTAAAGAGCAGCGGGGCACAATGGCCCAGGCAGCTCTGCGCTGGATTCTGGATAACGAGGACGTCACCTGTGTCATACCTGGATTCCGTAACGAAAAACAGGTAACCGACAGCCTCGAAGCGGTCAGTGTTCCCTCCTTCTCGAAAGAGGAGCAGGAGAAGCTGACGAAGTTTTATTTAGAGGACGTAGAGCCAAGCATCCGGGGCGGCTATTAAATCGTATGATTAAGACAGGTTTCACCCGGGTATTGTAACGAGTGGACAAACTATAACGCAAAGGAGCGATTATATATGGGAAGCCAATCCGTTTCCGAACTTACTGCAGGTACAAACTATAAAGCGAGTGAAATCGACAGCTTTGTAGAAAACAACCATGTCACGGTCATCTCTAACAACGAGAATCAGTTGTTTACAGAGCCGGACCGCGAGTACAAAGTCGTTTATAAATTCGGCGGCTACTTCGATCATTCCGAAGAACTCGCTGGTAAAAAATTCGTTGAGAAACCAACGTACGTCGTAGAAAAAGTCTAAGCACAGATGAATCTGTGTTAAAGACGCAGAAAAGACCGGCACCCTTCAAAGGGCGCCGGTCTTTTTTAATGCTTTTGGTCCATTGCCTGGGAAAGCGACGAGGCAATCGGCACATCCTGAAATCTGATGCCAAGATTGACGGAGGTTTGGGCGATTTCGGGACGCATGCCTGCCAGAACAGGCTGTACGCCAATCAGCTTTAACGAACGGATCAGCCCGAAAATCTGATGAGCGACGTGGGTATCGATGCCGGCTACGCCGGAAAGGTCAATAAACAATTCAGAGACCTGCTTTTTCGAGCACGCCTCAAGTGTGTGCTCGAGTATTACTGCAGCCCGTTCTTCGTCAATTTCTCCAATTAACGGAAGAAGGGCGGAGGATTTATTCAGAGAGATAACCGGAGCGCTCAGTTCATTAATAATGCTTTCCCTCGCTTCTAATTTCTGAAGGAGCAGCCGGTTGGATTTTTCCACGTAAGAAAGAATAATCTGATCCATGCCGTTTGTTACGAGCTCCCGAAGCTGTTCTTTCATATTCGCAGAGAGCTCTGCGTGCTCTTCCGCATAAAAGCGCTTCAAATAGGCAGTATACTGCTCCCTGTACCTCATCATTTCCCGGACGACCCGCGCATCCTTCGTCCGGAAGTATTTAGGATCACTGATAATGCCGTCTATCCATACTTCAAAGGTATTCTCCCATGTATTCCGATCCTCGATAAAAATACTCGAGAAATATAAATGAAACTCATACGTCTGAGACTTCAGTTCCTCAACTTCTTTTGGGTCAGTCGTTGCGTAAGCAGATTCTCTGTCTGATTCCTCCAACGTTTCGTACCATGAATTCGCCATTTCCGCTGCGTGATTGACAAAATAGTCACGGATCAACTGGTTGGTGCTCATACGGCACCGTCTCCCTTCTGTATGCAGACTACTCATATCCTTTTCCGTGTTCCTTAAAAAAGGTGAAACTAAACGAGGAAAATTATGACTCCGGCTGGAGCTGACGGGACCTCCTTAACGTCCACTGATCTTTTTCAAGGTGTGCTTTAAAGCGGTTCATGATCCAAAGATGAATAAACGCCTGGGTATATTGATAAAAGTACCATGGCATAGCCGGAACATAATCATGTACCGCTACAATGCACTGGTTCGTGTGAGGAATTTTACGAAATTCCAGCCGGCCCCGTTCTCCTTCATTTACCTGTGCAAGGAGTCCACCGGTAATATAGTACAGCGCCCGGTCTTCTTCACTGCGCTCCTTGGAATAGGAGAGCTCGAGAAATGTTCTTTTCATAAAGGCAGGCCGCAGGCCGTACTGGTAGCGATCGGTCGTTTCCACCTTTACGAATGGGCGCAGAAGCTTCGGAAGCCACTTTATATAATAACGGGCCGTCCAGTCTGCGTCTCTTCCACTTGGGATGGTGACGCGCTGGACAGAGCGTACATTCCGCTCGACAGGTGCCGGCTTCAGGCGTGCCAGAATCGAGGACTGCTCCTTCCTGCTTTCCTTCAGAGAGTTTTCTGCCGCCTCCCGGAAAGGAATTTTTCCATCACTGATGCCCTTCACACTTTTGGCAGGGTCAGCCACCATTGGATGGATCAGGCTTTCAATCAGCGGATAAACCAGGCTTTTCGGCGTCCCTGTAGTTACACTCACCCACAGTCTTGAAAGGCGCACGGTGAAAAACGGCACGGTGACTGCGTAACGCTTTTTCCCCATCACCTTTGAAGTGATGTTCATCATTTTCCGGTAGGTCATTACGTCCGGCCCTCCAACATCGATGGAACGGTTGTAGAGCGATTCTTCCCCGATACTTTTTTGCAGACTGTTTAATACGTCGGCAAGCGCAATCGGATGGGTCTTGGTCTGCGTCCATTTCGGAAGGATCATGACCGGCAGCCGCTTTACCAGCTTTGCGAGAATAGGAAACGAGGAGCCCTGTGGCCCGACAATCAATCCCGCTCGTATAGCAGTCACAGGCGTCCGGTACGATTTCAGGATATTTTCTACTTCCAGCCGGCTGCTTAAATGACGGGACAGGCGGTCGGCTTCAGGAATAATGCCGCTCAAATAAACGACCTGCTTCACCTGCTTCTGCTCGGCGGCACGCGCGAAATTATCGGCAAGGATAACGTCCATATCTTCAAAGCTTCCCTGAGTTAATTTGGACGTCGGCATCATCGAATGAACTAAGTATAAAGCGTAATCTGCACCTTCAAGTGCCTGTTCCGCGTCTTTTAATGAAAATAAGTCACACGAGCGCCATGTTACATGCTCCTCGTTTTCTTTTGTGTCTATGTTTCTCGACAGAGCAATAATATCCGCGTGCTTTTTCAGTTCCTTCATCAGGTTTCTTCCGATATATCCACTAGCGCCAGTAATAGCTATCACCGGTCTCCGGCCGTTTATATCCTCCATGCTTGCACGCTCCTTTTCGCTTATAAGCTTTACATATACCATTCCCTAATTTCTCCGCCGCTAATTACATATTTATTTTAGAAATAATCCACTGCGCAATTATCACTGTAACAAAGCTGACGAGAAATCCGAAAACTACAAAAGCAAGCACCCACAGCCATCCTCTGTCGAGATTCAGACCGGCGAGCAGACCAATCACTGCCCACGTCAACGCTGTCGGCAGCGCATATTTTAACGCATTTTCCATCGAGTCATTCCCCCTCTTCTGCTCCTTTCCCGTTTCGATTTCCTCCCAACACGTAAGTTCATCATTTGTTCACAATTATATATTTTCTGTGCTTGCATCACTTTGTGAAATGGTGCACAATATAAATAGATAAAGATTGCTCATTCATTCACATGATTCATATTCGAAAGGGGATTTTATATATGAAAAGAAATCACGTCCACCGGGTTGTTGTTGTCGGAGCCGGAGCTGTCGGCAGCGGCTATGCATTTTCGTTAATTAATCAGGGCGTCGTCGAGGAGCTCGTGATCATCGATCTGGATGAACGCAAGGCCGAAGGGGACGTGATGGATCTCAATCACGGTAAAGCCTTTGCCCCGCATCCTACTAAAACATGGTTTGGCACCTATGAAGACTGCCGGGATGCCGACATTGTCTGTATTACTGCCGGTGCCAACCAAAAACCCGGGGAAAGCCGTCTCGATCTTGTAGGCAAAAACACGGCTATATTTAAAAATATCGTCGGTCAGGTGATGGATAACGGCTTTGACGGAATATTCCTTATCGCCACTAACCCTGTGGATATTCTTACGTATGCCACCCAGCAGTTCAGCGGGCTTCCAAGAGAACGGGTCATTGGAAGCGGGACAATTCTGGATACCGCCCGCCTGCGGTTTATGCTGAGTGACTATTTTGATACCGCTGCCCAGAATGCCCACGCCTATATCATTGGTGAACACGGCGACACATCGCTTGCCGTCTGGAGCCAGGCAAACGTCGGCGGCCGAAACGCAGTAGAACTCGCAGATGAAAAAGAAAACAAAAATGTGAAGGAAATGAAAGGCATGATTAAAGACGTCCGCGGGGCTGCCTATGAGATCATTGAGCGTAAGGGCGCCACCAGCTATGGCATCGCAATGGGACTCACCCGTATTACAAACGCGATTCTTAAAAACGAAAACAGCGTTTTGACCGTCAGCGCCCACCTTGACGGCCAGTACGGAGAAAATAATCTATGCATCGGTGTACCGGCCGTCATTAACCGCGAGGGAATACGGGAAGTGATCGAACTGCCACTGAATGAAGAGGAAGCCCAAGACTTCCACCACAGCGCAGAGACACTCCGCAGCGTATGGGAAAATGCGAACGGCCAAGCGGCTAATTAAGCAGGTCTCTTATTATACAAATACAGCCCTTCCACTGCGAAGGGTTTTTTCACGTCTCCACCCCCCTGAAGCGCACGGATTCCCCATTTCGGGGCAATGTATGTTAGAATTTGAAGGAATAGTAACATACTAGTGAGAAGGAGCCTGAATGTATGAGTATTTCACGTAACGACCCGTGTCCTTGCGGCAGCGGTAAAAAATACAAAAAATGCTGCGGCGATCCCGCCAACCAGCCAGCTTATACGACTGAAGAAGTAACCAACATACAGCTGGATCTTGCAGCCGCTGCGAACAAAGACAGCCGGAAGGATTTCAGCCATTATTACCGCCGTGTCTACCGGCCGAACTATTTCCCTTATGCCTGGCATAAATTTGTCCAAAACCTGGCGCTTGCCGACTTTTTACTGCACGGCAATGAGCGCAGGGAATGGATGAATATCCATCAGCAGATAGAGCAGAACAGTCAGCACCCGCGGCTTCAACGGCTTTATTCCAACTGGACCGGGCATAACCTGTCATTATTTCGTTTGAATAAAATGACCGACGACTGGTACGAAGTCACTGACCTGTTGAGCGATGAAGTTCACCACATTGAACCACTGTCCTTTTTCCGCGACCTGCAGGAAAACATTGTATTCCTTGCCTTTTTAGTTCCTGTGGAGGACAAATGGTATCCAATGCTCGGCCTGCTGCCGTTTCATCCGGACTTCGGCGATGACGTCATTAAAAGTGTTACCGGCTCTGTTCCGGATAACGAAGCGGATAAAGCCGGCTGGATCACGCATCACCTGCCGGACGTGCTTCGCACACTTAAGGATGATCTTCAGGAAAAATACCAGGAAGCAGATAGCACCTCCACCACCCCGTCTGAAACAGGTTCAGATGCTGCGGCCGATACAACAGAGACCGCTGCGGCATCCACTTCAGGCCTGAACGACGACCAGCAGAAGGTAGTGGAGGCGCTCGAAAACTCCGATCAGCTGTCTAAAGACGCAGCAGCTGCAGCTTCAGAGCTGTGGGCACGCTTTTGTGAACAGGAAAATCCTGTTATCCGCAAGCCGGAAGCCCAGGCAGCAGCCCTTGAATACGCAGTAGGAGGCGGCACCCAGAAAGAAATCGCCGAACGCTACGGCGTGGCCTCGTCCACTATTCGTACGCAGTGGAAAAAGATGGAGCCTTATACGTCAAATGAAAATGCATAAACAGTAAACGGCCTGCAGGGGTTTATCCCTGCAGGCCGTTTACTGCTTCAGAAAGAACGTTTCTTTTTTCGTTTTTTCAAGGCAAGCATGCGGCTTCCAGTAAGTGCCAGATGAATAGAGGCAGCCATCAGTATAAGATCAAGCTCAAAGCCCCCAATCAGTCCCTGCTGCCATTTGACCGTTACAATCGCTCCAAGCATAATGAGTGCAAACAGCCCCGCCACGACACGCGTCAGCAGTCCTAGAATCAGTAAAATTCCTCCCGCGGCTTCGATGACTGCTACAGCGTAAGCCGTGCCTTCCGGCATGCCCATGCTGCCAAACGATGCAGCCTGGTCACCCATTCCGTTCAGTAATTTATCTGCTCCGTGGGCTAAAAATATCACGCCTGTCACGACCCGGAGGATCAGCAGTCCGGCTTCGATATTTTTCATATGATTTCCTCCTTTTTCTTTTTCATCAGTATGCGGAACTACTGCAAATTTGAAAAGGCACTATACGAAGATACGTGATTTCTGCCTATAAAAAAAGAGACCGGAAACGGTCCCTTTTCACAGCTTTTTCTCAAGCCAGATGCGTTCATCTGTTAACTCCTCTTTCACCTGAAAGCCCGCGGCCTGCAGCATATCAATAAATTCCGGGTACCGGTGGGCAAGCTTCGTCTGCACCACCTCATATCCCTGCTCCCGGGCATGAATAAGAACGTTGCCGACAAGACGGCTTCTCCATCCGTCATCTTCAAATGCTTCTTCCATTCCGTTCAGCCAGCTGTACCATACGCTGTCATCTTTCGCGTAGCTGATGTCGTAGCCGAGTATCTTTCCTTCCTCCCGCGCTACCTGCACGAGAGACGCCTCTGCCTGTTCGAGAGTCTGGTACATTGGTTCCATTTTTTCAAAAAGCTGAGCGTGTAAATATAGGATACCCTGAAGCACTTCGCTTGGAGGCATGCCTTCGTATTTTTCTATCTGCATCGTAATTGTTCCTTCCTTCCATCACTAACTTCTACGGCAAGTGTAGCATATGCAGGCATGGTTTATCTTTCCTACCGCCTTTTTCAAGTTCATGTTACCATGTAAAGTGATATGAAAAGACGTCCCGGTGCACGAATACATACCAGAACGTAGTTGAGGAGATCGATGAGTCATGGAACTAACATTAAATCTGTATTACCTTTTATTTATCGGCCTGGCATTAAATGCCGCTATTTACGTCATCGCCCGCATTAAACAGCACGGCCGCCGGCACCGGTTCGCCGCAGCGAATGTAACATTTATCGCCTTTTTCTCTGTATTAATTTTAAGCATTGTATTCACCCGCTGGATCGGGCCCGACTTATTCGTCGTAAGCGTCGGCATGATTTTTATGTTCGTTATCGCCGCCCTTTTGGATAAAAAAATAGGGGCAGCCTAAAAGCAGACAGAGGCACTATGCCCTGTCTGTCTTTAGGCTGATAGATAGGTGCTTCGCATGTATCCAGGCATCATACGGATTTACCCTGGAGCCTTTGAATTTCCTGCATTAATAAATTAAGTTCTTCCTGGGCACTGTTTATCGAAGCTGTTAATTTGCCGAGCTCGATATTGGCGGTTTGATACAGGCACTTTGTGAGTTTATCGATAGAGTCAGAATTAGCAATTTTAGCATTGCCTATGGATTGGGACATACAATTTGCAGCTATTTTGAACAGCCTCCTTGAGTCACTTTTTAATTGGATAATCATTTATTAAATGCATTCGATCCATTATATTATACCTATAAATTCCTGTTTATTATAACACAAACCAAGAAAGTTCATAGTAATATAGTAATGAACTGGATTCACAATTATTTTCTTCTCCTGGTGGATAGAAAACAGGCAGAGCCGCTGGGCCCTGCCTGTTTTTATTATGAAATTTTCATCCGCTGAAGGCGCAGGGCATTCAGCACAACAGAAACGGAACTGAACGCCATGGCTGCCCCGGCCACCCACGGAGCGAGCAGGCCGATAGCCGCAATAGGAATGCCGACGGAATTATACACAAATGCAAAGAATAAATTTTCTTTAATGTTTTTCATCGTGGCCCGGCTCATAAGCACAGCATCAGCAGCGCTGTTTAAATCCCCGCGCATCAGCGTGATGTCGGCTGCCTCCACGGCGATATCCGTTCCTGTACCAACAGCCATCCCGATATCAGCTGTCGCAAGCGCCGGTGCATCGTTAATGCCATCTCCGACCATCGCTACGCGCCGGCCTTCACGCTGCAGCCGCGTGACTTCGCTGCTTTTCTGCTCCGGCAGCACGCGCGCAATTACGCGATCGATCCCTACTTCGGCTGCAATGGCGCGGGCAGTCTTTTCGTTATCGCCGGTAATCATGACGACTTCAAGTCCTGCTGCCTGCATGCGTTCCACTGCCCGTCTGGATGTTTCTTTCACTGTATCAGCTACGGCAATCCACCCGGCAAAACGGTCGTTTACTGCGACTCCCATCACTGTTTTTCCCTGATCTTCCATTGCTTCATTTTCTGCACTTCCCGGAATACCTTCCGCCCGGCGCTCCGCCAGCCAGACACTCGTTCCGACCACTACAGTACCGGCGTCCGTGGCTGCAAGCACCCCTTTGCCGGGTACTGCTTCGAACGAAGACGCCCTCGGCAGCGTAATATTTTTCTGTCCCGCGTCCCGGACAATCGCCTGGGCGAGCGCATGCTCGGAGGATTCCTCCGCGCCGGCCGCGTGCATCAACAGCTCCTGTTCTGTCCAGCCGGCTGCCGGCACAATATCAGTCACTGCCGGCTCCCCTTTTGTAATTGTGCCGGTTTTATCGAGCAGAATCGTCTCTACGGCTCCCGTGCTTTCCAAATACTGTCCGCCTTTAAAGAGCACACCGTTTTCAGCCGCTCTGCCCGAACCTGCCATAATGGATGTCGGTGTTGCGAGACCAAGAGCACATGGGCAGGCAATAATAAGGATGGCAATGGTCGGCAGAAGCGCCGCTTCAAGCGATCCGGGCTGCACAAAAAGAATCCAGGTGAGAAAGGTCAAAGCCGCGATTCCAATCACAATCGGCACAAACACTCCGGATACTCGGTCGGCGAGGCGCTGGATCTCCGCCTTTCCGCCCTGCGCTTCCTCAACGACTCGCACAATCTGCGATAACGCCGTGTCCTTGCCGACCCGGGTCGCACGCATGCGGATACGCCCGTTTCCATTCACCGTCGCTCCAATCACCGTATCCCCGGTATCTTTGTCCACCGGAATACTTTCGCCTGTAAGCATGGACTCATCCACAGACGAGCGGCCGTCAATGACCTCCCCGTCCACCGGTACTCTCGCTCCCGGCTTCACATGGACGACGTCGCCCTCCTGAACATCTTCGCTCTTTATTTCTGTTACTTCCCCGCCCCGTTCCACCAGGGCAGTTTCGGCTTTTAATGAAAGCAGCGACTTGATGGCACGTGAGGTGCGACCCTTCGCTTTCGCTTCAAACCATTTACCGAGAAGGATGAGGGTAATAATCACAGCCGAAGTTTCAAAATACAGACCTTCGGACGCATTGCCCGTCAGCACAAAGTACAGGCTGTAAAAATAGGCAGCCGAGGTTCCAAGAGCGACCAGCACGTCCATATTGGCACTGCCGCTCCGCAGTGATTTATAGGCGCTCCGGTAAAACGTGGAGCCGATCACAAACTGAACCGGCGTTGCAAGACCGACCTGCACCCACGGGTTCATCAGTGCTTCCGGAGCCCAGAGAAAGGACAGAAATCCGAAATGGGACACCATCGTCCATACAAGCGGGAGGGTCAAAAGCGCAGAAATCAGCAGCTGCCATCCTTTTTTCCGCTGCTCTTTTTCTCTAGGATCCTCCGTCTCTTCTTCGGTCCGTTCGGTTAACCCATACCCTAATTTGTCTACTGCCTGTTCCATGTCTTCTACAGAAACTTCCCCGTCCAGATAGTGAACCGTGGCACGCTCCATCGCCAGGTTGACGGTAGCTTCCGACACGCCCGGCATTTTATTCAGCTTCTTTTCGACCCGGTTGGCACAGGCTGCACATGTCATGCCGGAGACGTCAAACACCGCTTCGCTGCGACGGACGCTGTAGCCGGTCTGTTCTACTTTTTCTTCCATGTCATGCGGCGATACTTCATCTGGATCATACTGCACCGAAAGCTGCTCGGTTGTTAAGTTAACGGAGGCTTCCGAGACCCCCTCCATTTTCCCTACCTGCTTTTCAATTCTTCGGGAGCAGGCCGCACAGGTCATACCCTCTACGGATGCGTTCCAGCGGGAAAGATTGTTATTGGTTTTCTGCATTTCCATACCGGCACCTCATTTCCATTGCAGGCTTTCTTTTAATATTATACCCCCGTATAGTATTTAGCAAACAAAACTGTGATAAAAAAGCGGATCGTGCAGCCACGATCCGCTCCTTATTAATCATTTATGCAGATACAACATCATATCCCTGATCATCTATCGCTTCATCAATATCTTTTCGTGAAGTTACTTCAGGATCATATTCTACGTCTACGGCACCTGTATCGAGGTTTACTTTCACGCTGGAAACGCCCTGCAGTTCGCCGACGCCGCCTTCTACCGCAGAGACGCAGTGTCCACAGCTCATTCCTTCCACCTGGATCGTTTCTTTTTTCATTTCAACCATCCTTTCTGTACCTTCATTATATAATACACCTGAGGGGTATTGTCAAAAATCACTTCATCATCCGGCGCATAACGGTCATCAGCTCTTCAATGGATTCTTCGCCTTCACCCTCTTTAATGGCATTCGCCACACAGTGCGAGGTATGGTCCTCCATTAATGCCAGCGATACTTTGTTGGTTGCAGACTGAATAGCTGCAATCTGGTTTAAAATATCGACACAGTACCGATCGTTTTCCACCATATCGTGAACGCCGCGCACCTGTCCTTCAATACGCTTTAACCGATTCAGCATTTGTTGTTTATTAGGTTGGACGGTCCTTTTATTGCCTGAAGCATGCTCCATACTGTCCACTCCTTCTTATCGCTTATTTACCGCTAGTTTACTAGGTGGAGCGGCTTTAATCAATTTTTATGATTTATGGAAAAGCACAATTTTTGTTTTAATTTTTAAAAATTTTCAATTTAGGGTTGCGTAAAATGAAAGCGTTTTCTATAATAAAGTCATTCTTCCAAAACGTTTCGGAGGCTAACTATGAATACCATAAAAGATATCGCTAAAGCAGCCGGCGTTTCCGTCACTACTGTTTCGAGAGCTTTGAATGGATACAGCGACGTCAATGAACAGACACGCCAGCGTATTCAGGAGATCGCCGAACAGCTGGACTATACGCCAAACCACATCGCCCGCGGCCTCGTTATGAATCGTTCGAAGACAATTGGGCTCTTAACCTCCCAATCCTTTCCGTCCAATCCGAAGGATACGTTCACACTTGATATTCTGGCCGGTGTAAACGAATACGCCAACGAATGCGGTTATGACCTTATCCTGTTTCAATCCCGTCCTACTGGGGACCGTACGTATTACCAAATGTGCCGGGAGCGACAGCTCGAAGGGGTCATCACCCAGAACCTTCCCCATGACCACTCCGCCACCGAGGAATTGGCGGCTACCGGGCTTCCATGCGTATTTATCGACAATCATGTGGAAAGCGGTAACGCAAGCTTTGTCACTACTGATAATGCTGACGGCGCCCGTCAGGCGCTGGTACATTTGATCGGACTTGGTCATGAACACATCGCATTTATTAACGGCCATCATTACGCCTACGTATCCAAAGAACGCCGGAAAGGCTACGAAGAAACACTTCGGGAGTCCGGTCTTCCCTACCGGGAGGAATACGTGCGGGAGGCAGCCTTCGATGAAAAAAAGGCTGAGCAGGAAGCGCTCGGGCTGCTTAAGGCCCATCCGCACATCACCGCCGTCTTTTGCGCAAGTGATTTAATGGCTCACGGGGTCATGCGGGCAGCTCATCATCTTGGGTACGTTCTGCCGCGGGATTTATCGATCGTCGGCTTTGACGATCTCGTACTCGCGGAGTATTTTTCCCCGCCCCTGACCACTGTCCGTCAGGACCGGTACACGCTGGGGCGCAAAGCCTGTGAATTACTTATTGAGAAGATTGAAGGAAGAGATACACCTGCCAGCCTGATAATTCCTGCTTCGTTAACCGTGCGGGAATCCACCGGCATTCCGGTAAGCAGGTAGGTTCT
This sequence comes from Marinococcus sp. LNHM3E3-2.2, assembly GCF_056034385.1. NCBI lineage: Bacteria > Bacillati > Bacillota > Bacilli > Caryophanales > Bacillaceae > Marinococcus > Marinococcus sp. LNHM3E3-2.2. Next base: position 315,502 of record NZ_JBQLIC010000002.1, on the reverse strand, counting down.
TTCCTGCTTCTCTCTGGCATCCAAAACGTTTCGGATATTTTGAAATCGATTTCACATAAGGAGGAATAGGCATGAAGAAAGCTGCAGCCGTTACAGGAGCGTTTATAATGCTCACCGGATGTTCAACTGCGGACATCTCCCCCACTGCTGAAGACGAAGTCACAATTACGTACGCCCGCGGTGTGGATACGACTAACGCCACAGATGCCACGATCAAGGCATTTGAAGAAGAGCATCCAAACATCAATGTGGATGTACGGGAGATGCCGCCTGATACGGGAGAACAGCACAACCAGTACGCTACGATTTTAAGCAGCGGCAGTGATGAAATCGACGTATTTGCGGCTGACGTCGTCTGGCCGGCGGAATTTGCCCAGGCCGGCTATGCGCTTCCGCTCGACCGTCTGATTGAAAGAGACAACGTCGATATTGATGCCCATTTCCCGGCCACTATTGAATCCACCTCCTATAACGGACGGCAGTTTGCCATGCCATCGTATACAGATGCCGGGCTGTTGTTTTACCGGAACGATATTGTAGACGAGCCGCCGGAAACCTGGGAAGAGCTCGAAACGATGGCTGCAGACCTTCAGGGTGAAGAAGGCACCTCCTTCGGCTACTCGATGCAGGCTTCCCAGTATGAGGGCCTCGTCACTAATGCCATTGAATACATCGGTGCCTACGGCGGCCAGATCATTAACGAAAATCAGGAAGTAGTCGTTAATTCTCCGGAGGCCATTGAAGGTATCCAAAAAATGATCGATATAACCCAGTCCGACTTTGTACCAAACAACATTCTTAATTTCCAGGAAATTGAAACAGAAAACGCGTTTATAAATGGTAACACCGTTTTTGCCAGGAACTGGCCGTACCTGCTGTCTACTTCCACCGACCCGGAAATCTCCAATATTCCTGACAATGTCGGCTTCACCACGCTCCCTTCAGGCAGCGACGGCACCGCTTCTGCTCTCGGCGGATGGACCACCATGATCAATAAAAACTCCGAAGAAGTTGAAGCCTCCTGGGAATTCGTGAAATTTATGTCCAGTGAGCAGGGCCAGAAAATCGGTGCTCTCGAAGGCAGCCGGGCTCCTACTATTGAGTCTTTGTATGAAGATGAAGACATCCAGGAAGCAAACGCTCTGTTTGCGGATGATGCCTTCGTCGAAACGCTTCAAAATGCAGTGCCGCGTCCAGTCACAGCAGATTATCCGGAAGTATCGGATATTATGCAGATTGAACTTTCGCGGGCAGCGGCAGGAGAAATTACGGCTGAAGAAGCTGCTGCCAATATGGAACGCAAATTGAGCGCCGTTTTGAATGAAGAATAACACGGATTCAAAGGAGGAAGCCCCATGGCTGGAAAACCTGGACGCAAATTTCAATTAAATGAAAAACAATTAGGCTACGCAATGGTCGCCCCGGCGCTCGTTTTGATTCTTCTCGTCGTTATATGGCCCATTATGCTTTCCGGCTGGAACAGCCTGTTTGACTACCGGCTGAATGACCCTACCAAGTCGGAGCGAATCATGAGCGAAAGCCTGAACCTCGAGGAATACGCCGATAACCGATACCTTGTCGAGCAAAATGTCAATGAGTTAAGCGAGGCTTATCCGGAAGGAGAGGAAACGTTTAACGAAACCTGGGCAGTCGTCCAGGAGCATCATGAAGAGCTTGTGGCTGATGACGCCATGGCTTCAAGCTATCAGGAAGTTAACAGCATGCTGAATGACTACGAGCCGATCACAGATGACAACCTGCGTATCCAATCCATCGACGGCTCGTGGGGCAGCGACTTTGAAGCTGCAATGGATGAACAGATCGAAGCCGTTAATTCCTTGCAGCAGCAGGCGGACGGGGACACGGCAGTGGAAATAGGCTATCTTTCCGCCCAGCTTGGCAATCTGCAGGGCTCGGTGCTCTCCTCGAACTTTGTCGGCCTGCAGAATTACGCGGATTACCTGCTCGATGGACGGACCTGGACCGCTTTGACAAATACGACCTTCTTTACGATCGTTTCCGTCGGCGCTGAGCTGATTATCGGTCTTGGTGTCGCACTGCTAATCAACCGGACCTTCAAAGGACGCGGCATCGTCCGGGCTTCGGTGCTCGTACCGTGGGCCATTCCAACAGCTGTAGCTGCCATGATGTGGAGCTATCTGTTCGATGGACAGTCCGGGATTGTCGCTCACTATATGGCAGCGGTTGGCTTAATTTCTGACCCGGGCGCTCTTTTAACGACGGCTTCGGGATCCATGTTTTCCATTATATTCGCAGACGTCTGGAAAACGACGCCTTATATGGCACTTCTTCTGCTTGCCGGGCTGCAGACGATACCAAATACCCAGTATGAAGCAGCAGAAGTCGATGGAGCTGGCAGAATACAGAAGTTCTTCTTTGTAACCCTGCCACTGTTAAAATCAGCAATTCTTGTCGCCCTTCTCTTCCGGACCCTGGATGCCTTCCGCGTATTTGACCTGATTTATGTGCTGACCGGCGGCGGTCCGGCAAACGCCACGGAATCGATTTCCGTTTTTGCCTACAAAGCCCTGTTTGAACAGCAGAACTTCGGTGCCGGCTCTGCCCTTTCCGTCATAGTGTTTGTCTGTGTGGCCATCATCAGCTTTATCTTCGTTAAGCTGCTTGGCTCAGACCTGTTTCCGGAAAGAGCGAAAAAATAAGTGGAAGGAGTGACTGTACATGTTTAAAAACCAAGCCGGTATCCGGTTTTATATCTTCCTGGCTATCTTCGTGTTTCTCGTTATGTTTCCATTCATCTGGATCTTTTTAACTTCCCTGAAGCCCCAGAATGAGTTGACGTCGTTCGCCTGGTTTACATCCAACGCCACACTTGAGTCCTATGCGTCAGCGATTACGACGAGGCCGCTGTTCCGCTACATGCTCAACAGCTTTGTCGTTTCCGGCCTGACTACGGTTTTATCGCTCTTGATTGCTTCGTTTACGGCCTATGCGGTTACGCGGCTGCCTATCCGCGGCAAGACTTTAATTTTAGGCCTTGTGTTGGCCTCATCGATGTTCCCGCCAATTGCGATTTTGTCTCCAATCTTTAACTTTGTGACAGACACGGGACTTCGCAACAGCTACATCGGTCTCGTTATTCCATATATCACCATCAGCCTGCCGCTCGCGATTTGGATTCTGGCCACCTTTTTTCAAAAAATCCCCTGGGAGCTTGAAGAATCAGCCAAGCTGGACGGCGCTACGCCATTTCAGACGTACCGTCAGATCATCCTGCCGCTCGCTACCCCGGGCATCTTTACCACGGCGATTCTTGTTTTCGTCGCCGCCTGGAACGAATATCTTTTCGCTCTGGCGATCAATACCGCTGATGCCTGGCGGACGATCCCGGTCGGCATTTCATTCTATCAGAGCGAATACACAGTCCCATGGGGCGACATTTCGGCTGCCACCGTTATTGTTACGATACCTATCGTTATTCTCGTTCTGATTTTCCAGCGCCGGATTGTTTCCGGGCTTACGAGCGGTTCAGTAAAAGAATAAACATCACTATATAAAAAGGAGTGGAAATCACATGAAAACAGTAAATATCGGTGTCATCGGGTGCGGAAGCATCGCGAGAAACCGCCACATTCCAGAATATGAAGCAAATCAACATACCACTATCCGGGCCGTCTGTGACCTGGTGAAGGAGCGCGCCGAAGAAACAGCTTCCCGTCTCGGGGCTTCGGCCTATACGGATTATCACGAACTGTTAAAGGATGAATCCATTGAGGCGGTCAGCGTGTGTACATCTAATCATATGCATGCCCGGATCAGCATCGACGCCCTGGCTGCCGGCAAGCACGTGCTCTGTGAAAAACCGATGGCGACAAGCGAACAGGAAGCTGAAGAAATGATCGAAGCTGAAAAACGCAGCGGTAAAAAATTAATGATCGCTCATAACCAGCGTTTCGTGCCTTCACACGTGAAGGCGAGAGAGCTGATTGCAAATGGCGACCTGGGGAAAATCTTCAGCTTCCGGACCACATTTGGACACGGCGGCCCGGAGGGGTGGAGCATCGATGGCAAGGACAGCTGGTTCTTCCGCAAGGAGGAAGCATTTATCGGCGCCATGGGAGATCTTGGAGTGCACAAATCCGACCTGATTCAATTTCTGCTTGATGAGCCGGTGACCCAGGTAGCTGCTTTCGTGGAAAACAATGCGAAGGAAAATATTACAGTGGATGATAACGCTGTATGCCTGCTTAAAACAACAGGAGGCTTAATCGGAACCCTCACGGCCAGCTGGGCTTATGTTCCCGAGGAAGACAACTCAACGATCATTTATGGCGAAAAAGGCACCCTCCGCCTTGAAGACGACCCGGTTCATTCGCTGACTGCCCACTATACCAACGGGCATACGGTCCGCTACGAGCTGGGCGGCATTCAGACCAATGACGCCGGCGGCCAGGAAAGCTCCGGGGTGATTAACGCCTTTACTGAAAGCATCATCTCGAACACGGAGGTGCCGGTAACCGGAGCAGATGGAAAGCAGGCCCTCGCTGTTATTCTGGCAGCTCTTGCCTCCAGCGAGCGCGGCCAGTTTGTGACTATTGGGAAGGAAGGTGTTCAGTAATGAAAATCGGCGTTTTCACCGTCCTGTATGCTGATTTGGCTTTTACAGATATGCTCGATAAGGTTAAACGTGCCGGAGTGCAGGCCGTAGAGCTCGGCACTGGCGGCAATCCGGGCAATGATCACGCAGATGTAGACAGGCTGTTAAACAGCGAAGATGCACGCAAACAGTTCCAGGAAGCACTGGATGCCCGGGGCTTAACCGTCAGTGCGCTCAGCTGCCACGCCAATCCGATTTCCCCGGACCCGGCTGAAGCAAAGGATGCGGACGAAACATTCAAAAAAACCGTGCGGCTTGCAAGCCTGCTGAATATTCCGGTCGTTAATACGTTCTCCGGTGTCGCCGGAAGCGACGAAAGCGCCAAGCACCCAAACTGGCCGGTCGCCCCGTGGCCGAGCGCGTATTCGGACATTTACAATTGGCAGTGGGAGCAAAAGCTCATTCCATATTGGAGGGAAGCCGGCAGCTACGCTAAAGAACACGGCGTAAACGTCGGCATTGAGCCTCACGGCGGTTTCCTCGTTCATACGCCGTACACGGTGCTGAAGCTTCGGGAAGCAACCAACGATGCGGTAGGTGCTAACCTTGATCCGAGTCATATGTGGTGGCAGGGGATCGACCCGGTAGCCGCGATTAAAATTCTTGGAAAAGAAGGAGCCATCCACCACTTTCACGCCAAGGATACGTATATCGACCAGGACAACGTCAACATGTACGGCCTCACCGATATGCAGCCTTACAGCAGCGTGCAGACCCGTGCCTGGAGTTTCCGGTCGGTCGGCTTCGGCCACGGCATGAAGGAATGGAGCGATATGATCAGCGCGCTTCGAACGTTCGGCTATGACCATGTTGTCAGCATCGAGCATGAAGACCCAATCATGTCACTTGATGAAGGCTTCGAGCGGGCTGTGCAAAATCTGAATTCCGTCAATATTTCCGAGCGTCCGGTCGACATGTGGTGGGCGTGATCCCTCCGTATTAAAAAAGCTGCTCCCCTTACTCAGGGCGGGCAGCTTTTTAAAATAGACGATGCTTGTAAGCATAAACAACTGCCTGGGTCCGGTCCTGCACCTGGAGCTTATGGAGGACACTGCTCACGTGTACCTTCGCTGTTTTCAGGGCAATAAACAGCTCTTCGGCAATTTCCATATTGGTTTTCCCCTCTGCAAGCAGCCGCAGCACCTCAAGCTCGCGTGCGGTCAGTTCCTCATGCAGTTCCCTTTGATCCCGCCGTTTCATGTTTGTCATCAGCTTTCCCGCTACTTCCGGCTCCAAAATCGACTGCCCATCGTGTGTTTTCCGAATCGCCGCTGCGATCTCTCCGGCCCGGGAGGTTTTTAAAATATAGCTAACCGCTCCCGCTTCAAGCGCCGGGTACACCTTTTCATCATCGATAAAGCTTGTAACAATAATAATTTTGGCTGCCGGCCAAGCCTCCATAATTTTCTCTGTCGCCTCAATGCCGTTCATATCATCCATCACCAGATCCATGAGGATAATATCCGGCCTGAGTTCCAGAGCCAGCCTGACCGCTTCCCGGCCGCTTGAGGCTTCAGCGGTTACTTCCATATCCGGCTGCGTCGATAAATACGACGTAACCCCAATACGAACCATTTCGTGGTCATCTGCAAACAGGATCGTAATCATACCTCTTCCCCCTTCGACAGCCAGGGCACTTTAACATCGATGCGGCTGCCCTCTCCCGGCAGGCTCACTAAATGAAAGTGTCCGCCGATTTCCTCCGCCCGTTCCTTCATCGTACTCAGCCCGTAGCTGTCCGGTTTTTCTTCCTCCATATAAAACCCGACGCCGTTGTCCTGGACACGTAAAATAATAAATTCTTCGCGCTGCAGCAGCGATACCTTCAGCTCGGTCGCCTTCGCGTGGCGAAGCGTGTTGGAAATGGACTCCTGGCTGATCCGAAACAGCTGGTCCTCCACTCCCTTTTCAATTGGAAACGGTTCAATCACCTGCTTGATCTGCAGCGGCACCTTCGCCGTCAGATCGTTCAGCAGCTGCGTGATTCCCTCCTGCAGCGATTGTTTATTCAACGCCGCCGGCCGCAGATGAAGAAGCAGCGCCCGCATTTCAAGCTGGGACTGGTTAATCATCCGCTCGATGGTCTGCCATTCCTTCGAAACCTCCCCCATGCCGGACCGCTCATTAACCGCAGATATCATCATGGAAGCCGCAAACAGCTGCTGGCTGACCGAATCATGGAGCTCCCGGGCAATCCGGTTCCTTTCCTGCGCAATAACCTCCTGCAGGCTCTTTTCCCGGTCCTCGGCCCGTTCTGTGGCCAGCTTCTGCCCGCGTTCCGCCTGCCCCTGCAGCTGACGTTCCACCGCTTCAAGCTCTGTGCGCAGCTCTTCTACTTCCCGGTACATCTCCGCCGGCCAGATATTTTTAGGGCTTCCTCTGCTCAACCGCTCCAGCACAGCCTGCAGCTGCTGCCAGCGGGCATTCCATGCCCGGAGCGTTAAAAACCCGAGAGCGGTGCCAAGCAGAACGATCAGTACGACAAGCAAAAAGCCATACGGCAGGCCACTCATGGTTTGTCCCATCAGCACGTCCCACATGTCAAAAGGCAGCAGCAGAAGAAGCGGAACGACGGTGGAGACGCTGATGAGAAAAGCCGCAGCGATCCCCCACCCGGCTGCTTTCACAAAGCTGTTCATCGCCGCTCCACCTCCAGATCCCCGCTGATAAGCGAGGTGAAAATATAAAGCGTGGAAGCTTCCTCATCTGTCGCAGGAGCGTGATAAGTGATCGTCTGGTTCCACCGCTTTGCTTCTTCTTTCCCAAACAGGCGCACGCGTCCGTACACTGTACTGTGGCGGATAATCACGTTCACTTCGTACGGCACATGGACAGTTACTGAGCCAAGGCCGTGACGGACGATAACCACCGCCTGCGCCGGCAAAACTGTATTGGTGGCATCAACAATTTTATCGCCCACGCCGCCGATCACGTTAATGTCCTTCCAGTGAAACGGCTTCCGTCCGACCTTCTCCCGCCCCCACAGACGGTTGCCAAGCAGCTGTTCCCGCTCATAATTTTCTACCCTGCCGGCCAGCTCTTCCACCTCTGCCTGTTCTTCGACAGGCTCCCTGGACGACCGGCGCATCTGCAGCAGCAGCAGAACAAAAAAGGCAATTACCCAGAACTGTACAGCCCAGAGAGTGACCGCTGTAAGGCCCAGGCCGATCCACCCGATCCACCAGAAAATGGCTGAAAGCGTCCGCCTTTTCGTCCGCTTTCCAATAAAAATAAACAGGGCGAAAAAGAAGAGCACAGGCACTAAACCGGCTCCGTGCGAAAAAAATTCCAGTATGAACAGGAGGATTCCCGTAAAAAACACGAATTGGATCATCTTCGTTGATATATGGGAAAACATAGGAACCCTCCTTTGCTGTTTATGTAAGTTAAAAATAGAGACGCCCTGGTCAGCGTCTCTATTTTATCACGCTTTTTCCTGCTCCGCCTCTGTGTTCCGCTTTTCAAGACGGGCTACCCTTTCGTCGAAGGTGGAATGCTCGTACTCCTGCTGATGATGCTGTTCCATACTTTCTAAATACTGTTCCACTTCTTTAAAACGTGCTTCCGGTTCGCGGCCGCTCTCTTCGTATAGTTTAGAGATATTGTGATTGGCCCGGGCTACATTTTCCCGTCCCATCCACTCCATCCGTTTCAGACGCATATCCTTCAGCTTATACACCATTTCCTGATGCCGCCTCTCGAGTGTCTGCAGCTGCTCTTCTGCTTCTTTTTTCATCGTGGCAAGCTTTTGCGCCCGCTCGCCGTACTGTTCAATTTCCCTCAAAGCAATCTCATACAGCTCGTTCTCTTCGTAATGCTTTACCACCGCGGCCTGCTGCTTACGTTTATCAAGCATCTTTTCTGCTTCGTCCTGTTCGTGCTGAAACTCTTCAACCAGCCTGCGCTGACGGTCTGTAAGCCTGCTTACCTTTTCCGTTTCGCGCTCCGCTTCTTTAATATAGCGGTTGAGCGAAGCGATCGGATTGTCTGTTTCCTTTTTCATGTTCCACCGCCCCCATTCCTGTTCGACATCCTCCTTGAACTGCTGCCAAATGCCCGCCATGGCTCTTTCCTCCTTTTTTATCTGCGCTTTAGTTTTTTCCATTCTTCTTCAAAGCCTGTGAACGGATCTTTCGTTCTGGTCCGGCGGTCAATATCCACTTCATCATCACTCCATTTTTTCACGCTCCAGTATATAGCGTACAGACCGAGAAGCGCGATGACTGCATAGATGTTGGTGAGCGCAAGCAGTATCGCTGCAATGCCCACCACTACCCAGAAAACCCTCGCCGCAGTGGACGTGCTTTCCTGAAACTGGCGGTAGACGATATACGCCAGTGCCACTCCAGCTGCGAGCAAGAGCAACGGCCCGAGGTTCGACAAAACGACGATTGCTGCGACTGTAATGAGTGCTGCTAATCCGATTTTTTTCCACATGGTATTTCCCCCTTCCTGTACTTCTATCTTACGCCGGTTTCCCGGCTTCCGGGAGCAGCCCGGGGTCTATCTTTTCTACGCCTCAAGGCGTATTTACCATAAAAAAAGCACCCTTTCTGTATAAAAGGGTGTTTACGCCTGGCTCTGCTGCCCTGCATTTTCAAGGGCCTCGATTGTCTTCTTTTTAAATGCATCGTCGACCGGACGACCGTCCGGACTCGAATAATTCAGCTGATTTTTCGCTGGGAGGTAAACATATCCCAGTGCTTCAAGCTCCCCGCAAAGTCCCGCCGGCAGCCTGCCGGACCCCGTCTGCCGTATAAAATGCTCTGTTACCGAGACTGTGACCTCTGTATCCGTCGATCCGGTGTTCAGTACGAATAAATCGTCCTCATTCTGCTTAATCCATTTTCCTTTGGAGAAGAGCGAAAATGTCGATGCTTCGAGGGCGGAGATGCCGCTGAGATTCACTCGGTACACGTCATTAATAACCTGCCGCACCATTTCACCGGACGGAGGGGACGGCAGCCGGGCGAGTGCATAATCAAGCAGTTCCTCTTTGCCGGCGGCCTCCCATTCTTTTTCAGTCCATGCTGCAAAAACAGATTGTGACCTCCGGGCCCCAGGGGCTTTCGGGTCCGCGGCAATACTCTGCAGGGATATGTCAAAAATCTCCGAAACGAGGCGTTCCACCACAGCCACGGTGAGTTTGTTTTCATTTTCCACTCTTTCATCCATCTGTTCTGCTTTTGTATTCATACCAGTTCCTTCTTTCAACTTGATATGTAAACGGTCCGGTTTTTTTATTTACTCTTTTCTTACCAGTCGGAATCCAATAGACTGCAGCGCTGTTTCCAGGCTTTTTTCGATCATAATATTTTCGCCGAGAATATCTTTTCGTATATCCTGAACAGCCATGTCCGGGCGGACGCCGGTTAGAATAGGGTCAATGCCCATCAGCTTCAGCGCCTGAATGACCTGGGAAATATACGTTGTGAACGTTTCGTTAAAAGCCGAAACACCAGACACATCGATCATAAAATAATCGTATTTCCCGCCGTACACTTCCTGCAGTACTGTTTCCATCAAACGGTTGGATCTTGCTTCATCCATCGCCCCTACGAGCGGGAGCACAGCGATCCCTTCGCCTATCGGCACAATCGGGTACCCGAGCACCTCTATTTTTTCATCCATGCGGTCTACGCGGATCAGATAGCTCAATAAATTACCAAATGTCTGCATCAGCGAAATTTCTTCCTTCTTAAATTCACGCGGCTCGCGGTTCAATACGCACAGTGTGCCAAACGGGCCGCCGTCCTGGTCTTTAATGTACACGCCCAGAAAAGTATGTACATTGAAATTTTTCGGCATCAGCAGTTCTTTGGTTTCTTCATTACTCACTGCATCGGAAAAGTGAAAATACTCCTGATCATCATTTTTCAGCACGTATTGACAGAACGATGCTTCGTGCTCCACTTTCATTCCTTCAGAAACAAGATCATCCCCGCGGTTGTTGTAAGCACTCAATACGTCCATATAAGTATCTTCTTTTTTTGCAATATAAACAGAGTCCACTTGAAGGGACTCAGCGATCACGCTCATGATTTCTTCAGCCATCTCTTCAATGGAGAAAGTGTACCTGCTTGACGGCCCTGATGTTAAACTCACTTTTTCCCCTCCTGTTACATGAAGCTGATTTATATTTATTCCCTCTTTTGTTTTTAACTAATCTTTTTGTAAACACATTATGCCACCGATGAGTCTTTTTTAACAGGACTTAACCTGTAAATTTTTCTAATTTCAGTATTTTCTTGTTTCCCGGAAAAGTGTTCGTATAAAATATAAGAACAAATGTTCGTATATATGGTTTACTTTTTATCTTGAAGATGTCTTTTATAAACAACAGGGGTAAGGAGAGGAGGCATCTATGACACATTCATCATACGCTGATTCAAAAAGAGAAGCATGGGAAGCTTTCAAAGAGAAAAATCATTCGTTCCTGCGTACCCGGCTCATCCGCGAATTTCTGGAGGATGCTGTGCACCAGCAGCTGTTGAAACAGGCTTTAAACGATGATGCTGCCTGGGCACACAAAGCCATTGACCTATCTTTTAAGCGTTACTACCAGGATGTGGTCTGGCGTTCTTATATGTTAAAAACCCTGCACTGGGAAGCAATCCGCTACGATCGTTACCATCGCCGGCGCCAGCAGCGGACTCCTCTGTCCGACCAGGAGGCCCTGTTTGAAGAAACCGGTTCATTTTACAGTGAGGACTCAGAGCAAAGCCTTGAAGAAGAGCTGCACCATTATCCGGTCTGGCTCGGCTTTCGTTCGCTGACTCCGTACCAGCAGTGGATTTTTTCTAAAAAATACAGCTGCGGGTGGAAGGATACAGACATTGCCAGCCACCTTCAAATCAGCCGCCAGGCAGTGTCAAACGCCCACCGAAAAGGTTTGAAGACACTTCGTTTTTATGCCGGGAAACGGGAGGAGCAGTGATGCACATTATTGATTCCAGTGCCGTTGTCGAACTGCTGGCCAATGTCGGCTTCCCTATCATTGTAACGTTTTATCTGCTTTTGCGGATTGAACAGCGGATTGAGCATTTGCGCCGGGATGTAAACCGTTTGGCTTGCTCTTCACCAAAAAAGGAGGAAACGATGCATGAGGACTAATAATCGGATCACAAAAAATCAGCGCATGAGCGAGAAAGCGCTGTATGAAGAGCTTCAAAAATTCGAACCATTCATCCAGCAGGCGCTCCGTCAAACTTCCTATCAGGAGCGTGAGGATCTTCAGCAGGAGCTCCGCCTGAAATGCATTGAAAAAATACTCACGTATGAACCGCCGGAAGTACCCGGCTTCTGGGAGTACAAACGCCGCTATGAGCAGCAGATGGACGAATAAACCGGCTCGCTCCATAAAAAAACAACCGGACCGGCTGAAGGCCGGTCCGATTGCTACATATGTGCTATTCCATGTTGCTATGACGCCTGGCCATTTGCTCGTAGTCAGCTTCCCCGTGTGCATGGGCAGCAGCAATAATCAGACCGTCCAATATTAAATGCAGACTCTGATCGAACTGATTTCCCAACGGCTGAATCGTTTCTGGCTCATGTTCCAGCCGTTTTTTGGTTGCGGCAGAAACAGCGATAAAAGCATCGCTGAGTTTTCCCAGGGAAGAATCCCGGTTGGTGGAGCAGACCAAAAGCTCTGCTCCGTTTTTTTTCGCCTGTTCCGCCGTATGAACGAGAATCGAAGTATTTCCTGAGCCGGATAATACTACAAGTAAATCTCCCTCACCCACGGAAGGGGTAATCGTTTCACCAACTACAAACACGTTATATCCACTGTGCATGAGACGCATTGCAAACATTTTTCCGACAAGACCGGAGCGCCCTTCACCGGCTACAAAAATTCTTGGAGCCCGGTTAAGCTTCGCTGCAGCCTGTTCTACTTCTTCTGCACGCACGCTGCCCACAACCTCTGTTATTTCCCGGGAAATAGTATTTAATACGTGTTCTGCATTCATAGCCTGTCTGCCTCCGATCGTATTTGTTCCGCTGCCTGCCGGGGGTTTATGCTTTTTGTAATAGCGCCTCCGATAATAACTACGTCTGGACGCGCCTCCTTGATTTTGTGAAGGTTATCCGCTTTTAAACCACCAGCTGCTGATACTTCCCAGTGCGGAAATGCTTGCAGCAGCTTGTAATAATCATTATCGCCTGCTCCTGCCTGCTGCATGTCTTTACCTATATGCAGCGAAGCACTGCGGATGCCAAGCTTATCGAGTTCCTCAAGCCGTTGTTTTTCCTGCACATTCAACAGATCCACAAAAGCTTTTTTACCGTATTCTTCAGCGGTCTCGAATACTGCCTGGATAGAAGCGTCCGATGCAAAAGCCATCACCGTCGTTACATCTGCGCCTGCCTCGAAGGCCTGGATTGTTTCTGCCCTCGCTGCATCACACGTTTTCATATCCGCGACCAGTATTTTATCCGGATATTTCTGCTTCATCTGCCGGACGATGTCCATGCCATATTCTTTAATGACCCCCGTGCCTATTTCAATCCAGTCGATATACGCTTCGGTTTGATGAACGACATTAAAACACTCGTCCCAAGCTAACCGGTCCAACGCCAGCTGTATGTTCATTGCTTCCTCCTTTAACGTTCCACACGTTCTTCGTTCCCAAGCGCTGCTTCCACTTCCTCTAAAAGCGGCAGCCCTTCATTGTCGCCTGCTACCTGTACGACTTTTGCTCCAGCTACCGCGCCGATTCTCAAAGCCCTCTCCAGCGAATATCCCTGCAGCAGACCGCACAGCAAGCCGGCGTTGAAACCGTCTCCTGCTCCTACGGTATCAGCCACTTTTTCTACTTTTTCCGCCGGTTGATGCACGGTTTCCCTGCTTCCGTGTTTTCCGGCTGCTCCTTCACTGCCGTTTTTAATAATGACACGATCAATGCCATACGATTGAAAAGAAGCAAGGTGCTCTTCTATTGACTGTGCGCCGAACAGCATATCCGCTTCATCTCTTCCACTCAGCATGATATCTACGTATGGAAGCAGGGACCGGATGGCCTCCCCCGCCTCTTCTTGATTCCAAAGACGCAGACGGATGTTCGGATCCATAGCTGTAAGCACTCCCAACTCCCCTGCAAAACGCAACGCTTCCCGGAGCATCTCCACATTTTCCGGGCGGAGCGAAGCAAACACGCCGGTAATATAAAATACCTTCGGCTGCCCGGTCAGCTGTTCTTTCACATGCTGCAATGTTATTTCTTCTGTCGGTGATGGAAAGCGGTAGTAAAACGTACGCCCATTACCGTTTTCAAGCGTTTCTTTAAAATTCACGGGAGTAGCGTAGTCATCTTCAAAAGCTATTCCCGAAACGTCAATTCCTTCTCCGCGCAGGGTATTAAAAATATGGCGGCCAAATTCATCGCGGCCCAGGCGGCTGATCATCCCTGTTTGAAGCCCCAGGCGGGCGCAGCCGACAGCCACGTTTAATTCGGCCCCGCCAATTTTCCGCTCAAACTCAGTCGTAAAACGCATCGGCCCCCGCTGTTTCGGATTCATTGTAATCATTGCGTCGCCAATTGTAAGGATGTCCTGCATCTTTACTGCCTCCATTCTTATTCAAACGCATTCGGCAGCCACATGAAAATGCCCGGAACGAATGCAATTACTAAAATCACAACCAGAATCATGCCAATGTACGGAATCGTCGCTTTAAAGGAGCGGCTGATGGAAAGCCCGCCTATCGCACTTGCAAGCAGGAGGCACAGACCGTACGGAGGCGTCACGAGACCTACAGCCAGGCACATGAGTACGACGATCCCGATATGAATGGGATCGAGGCCGAGCTCTGATGCTGCCGGCAGTATAATGGGTACAAACAAAATGATTGAAGGCACAGTGTCCATAAACATACCGACAAATAAAAACAAAACGATAATCAGCACAATCAGAAGCCAAGCGTACGGTACCGACTCCTCGAAAAAGGAGGAAATGTGGGCTGGAATATTATTAAAGCTGATCAGTCGTCCAAGCGACGTGGCGGTCGCCAGCGCAAACAATGTAAGCGAGCTGAGCTTCAAGGTTTCAATAACGATCTCCGGCATATCCCGCAGGCGGATGCTTCTGTAAAAAAAGAACGCCAGAATAAACGAGTAAATGCAGGCGATGATCGACGCTTCGGTCGGTGTCACAAACCCGCCCATGATGCCAACAAGGATAATAATCGGTGTAAGCAGCGGTGGAAAGCTCCGGATGCCGTGTTTGACAATCGCCTTTGTATCGAGCCGGTCATGCTTCGGGTAATTATTTTTCTTCGAGATGACTGATATAAACAACATTAATCCAACGCCGATTAACAGTCCTGGAATAATTCCACCGATAAACATCTGACCAATCGACACCCCGGCCAGACTTCCGTAAATAACCATCGGAATCGATGGAGGAATAATCATGCCCATAGTGGAGGATGTAGCAGTTACAGCCACTGACGTTTCCGTGCTGTACTGCTCCTTTTTCATACTTGGGATCAGAATTTTCCCCACCCCTGCCGTATCAGCCGTAGACGCTCCGGATATTCCGCCGAAAAACATAGAAACGACGACGTTGGAGTGGGCCAGCCCTCCGCGGATATGGCCCACGAGTGAGACCGCAAACTGAATGAGCCGCTCGGAAATCTTACCACGATTCATGATATTTGCCGCAAAGATAAACAGCGGCACAGCAAGCAAAATAAAGGAGTTTAACCCGACGAACATTTGCTGGATAACAGCTTCAAGCGGGACCGTTCCCATAACGAGAAAACCAACATAGCTGACGATGCCAATCACAAATGCGATAGGAATGCCAAGTACCATTAATATTAAAAAGAGCAGTATTAATCCAATCGCGGTTATCATTTTTTATTCACCTCCACGACATTTTGGTAGTGACGCCAGTGGTCCATCGCATTCTGAAAAGCGAACAGTATGATTCCTGCTCCGGCAATTGGCACAGGCAGCCAAATGAAAAATTGACTGACTCCCGGCAGGTAGTTCAGCGTCCAGCTGCTGAACTGGGTCGTAATCTGCACCCCGTGGATGACAAACGCGAGACCGAACAGAACTAAAAAGAAATGGATAACTATCTGGAGCCCCAGCAGATATTTCCCGGACAGCTTCTCCAAAAGAATGCTCACGGTAAAGTGCTGCCGTTCTCTAACCATTGCTGCCGCTCCGAGCAGCACCATCCATATAAAGGCATATGTGGCCACCTCGGCTGACCAGAGGAAGGCCACTCCGGGAATGTAGCGGGTCATCACCTGGAGCGCTACGCATATAAAGAAAATCGAAAAGGCGGCTGCGCCTCCCCACAAAAATACTCGCTGTATTTTATCGATAAATTCTCTCATCTTCTCACCCACCTATTCATCCTTTAGTTCCTGGACCCTTTCGTATTCTTCTTCCATCCCGAGATTTTCTACAGCATCTCTGCGTACGCTTTCTGTCTGGCTGGTAAAGGCTTCTTTATCCACCTCGTTGATTTCCATGCCTTCTTCCTGAAGCTTTTGTTTATACTCACTGGCCAATTCCTCATCAGTTGCACGCGCAGTTTCAGTCGCCTCCTGTACCGCTGTATCAACTGCTTCCTGCTGTTCGGCATTCATACTGTCGTACGCTTCCTGGGTGGTGAAAAATACCCGTGTCGTAACGTCGTGCTCCGTGAGTGACAGATGATCCGCTACCTCGTAATGACTGGCTAAATAAATATTAGTAAAATCATTTTCTGCTGCATCCGTCAATCCGTTCTGAAGCGCCTGATACATCTCGTTCCAGGCCACACTCGTCGGCTGGGAGCCAAGCGCCTGCCAAGTATTCGTCACCACCGGTGAATCCTGGGTCCGGACCGTTTTATTTTCCAAATCCTCCGGCGTTTCCACTGGCTGCGTTCCGTAATAATTACGCGTTCCTGCCGACCAGTAATCAAGCACTTTAAAATTTGATTTTTCTTCTGTCACACGTGCTACTTCATCGCCTACCTCGCCGTCCACTACCCGCTCCCAGTGCTCCCGGTCTTCAAAAAGATACAGAATGGAGAAAAAATCCACCTCTTTTACTTTTTGGGCCAAATACCCTGGAGAAGCGACCACCAGATCCACCGACCCGGTCTCGGCGCTCTGGGCAAGCTCTGCTTCGCTTCCGCCAAGTGACCCGTTCGTGTGTACCTCCACCGTAACGCTTCCATCGCTTTCTTCTTCTACGACTTCTTTAAATTCCCTCAAGCCGACAGCGTAGGGACTCTGATCATCGAGCTGGGTAGCGGCTACTAAATGAACATTTTCTTCAGCTCCGGCCGTGCTTTCAGTACTGGCGCTGCTGCAGCCGGCGAGCACTCCAGCGGCGAGCGCCATCATGGTAACGCTTACTTTTTTCATCATTCAAACCTCCTTTTATATTTTTGCTTCAGTGGAATCCCGTACATGAAAAGCTGTCTCATATATATATTCATGACTTAATTTCTCGGCCGGCACCCCCTCGTTCACCTGCTCCAGTAGAAGCTCTGCTGCTTTTTGCCCCATTTGATAGGCCGGCTGCTCAATGGTTGTTAGCGATGGGGAAAAGAAAGCAGCGTATTCCACCTCATCAAACGTTACCAGGGCAAGGTCTTTGGGAATACTGAGCTGCTGCTCTTTAGCAAATGTCAGTGCTTCTACGAGCATGCGGTCGTTAGAGATAAACAGCGCATCAGGAGGAGACTGCTGTTTCATCATTACCTTTAATGCCTCCTGAGCACCGCTGACTTCCCCGTGGTATGCAAGCTTTTTATTTTCAGCGATCCCCTCTGCCTCGAGCGCATCCTCAAACCCGCGGAAGCGTTCTTTTCTTGTGTTCATCTTCAGCTCCGGACCAATAAAGCCGATATTGCGGTATTTTCTATCGGCCAAATGCTTTACCGCATCGTACGAAGCCTTATAATTATTCACCACTACAGAGGGGATTTCCGACTGCTCTACCGTTCTATCCAGAAATACTAACGGAATTTGATAGCTTAGAATGTCTTCATAATTTTTTCGGTCCTGACTGCTTGGGATAATAATCATTCCGTCAATCTGCTTTGCCATCAGCATATCAATGTACTGTTTTTCTTTCGTTTCGTCGTCATCGGCATTACAGATGATGACGTGATAATTGTACTTTATGCACATATCTTCAATCGCTCTGACCACAAGCGTGGAAAACCGGTGCACCACGTTCGCGATAATAACGCCGATCGTCGTCGTTTTCTGTTGTTTCAGCCCTCTTGCAATCGCATTCGGCCGGTAGTTTAACCGGGAAATGGCCTGCTCGATACGCCCTTTTGTTTCTTCACCCATGTATGTAAAACGACCGTTCATAAACTGAGATACGGTGCTTATGGAAACATTTGCTTCTTTTGCCACATCACGCAGCGTCACATTTTTACGCATAGCTTCCCTCCTGATAAAACGTTTTAGTAAAACGATTTATTTCATTCTAAAAGATACATCCCTAAATTGCAAACGCTTTATTATTTTTTTTGATTTTCGTAATCGGTTCCAGGGTTTACCTTTATCCAAATACTTCGTATACTGGTGAAGCTGCAATTAATTAGCATGCTAATTAAATTCAAAAGGAGCTTTCTTTTTTATGGAATCAGACCAGCTTATTCATATGATTCATCAGCGGTCGCGTACACTTTCGAACACGCTAAACGAAACGCTTGCCCCGTTTGGGCTGTCCCATGCGCAGTATATGATTATGTATGTGCTTGATACCGGCGGTCCGGCCACCCAGACGCATATGCGGAAATATCTGCAGGTGGAAGCACCGACGATTGCCCGTACCATCGCCACGATGGATCGCAATGGGTGGATCGAAAAACGTCCCGGCGCAGACCGGCGTACGCAAGTCATCCACCTTACCGACAGCACGAAAAAAATACTGCCCGAAATTAAAGAACGAGTTGCAGAGGCAGAGAAGCGTTCGCTCGCTCGGCTGTCAGATCAGGACCGGGAAGTTCTGCATGAGCTGCTTGGAAAAATTACGAACGAAAGGAGCGGGAAACAGTGAGCCGTCATGACCATCCCATCTGGACGAAGGATTTTATTAGTATCACGATTACCAATTTCATGGTTTTCACCGTATTCTATTCTCTTTTAACTACACTTCCCCTTTTTGTTACCGGCAGCCTCGGCGGAACCAGTGCCCAGGGCGGGCTCATCGTCACGATTATGCTCGTTGCTACGATCATCACCCGGATATTTGCCGGTAAGATCATGGAAAAAACCGGGCGTAAACGGGCGCTGGTCTGGGGAGCCGCTGCGTTTGTTCTCTGTACTTTTTTATACCTTTTTATCGATACGTATACGGGGCTGCTGCTGCTCCGGTTTGTGCACGGCATTCCTTTTGGCATTTTGAGCACAGCTACCGGCGCTATCGCTGCAGATGTTATCCCAAATGAGCGACGCGGGGAAGGCCTCGGTTATTTCACGACCTCCATGAATGTCGCCGTCGTCATCGGCCCATTCATCGGACTGACGCTAATACAGTTTGCTCCTTTTGCCCTTTTATTTATACTGCTCGGCATATTTATGATTGTTGGAGTCTGGTGCGCAGCCATTGCCCGGGATCCAGGAATTCCTGCCGCACCGCACACTGAAAAAAAGAAGCTGTCCATTCATGATTTTATCGAACTGCGGGCGCTTCCAATTGCTTCTATCGGGCTGCTTGCTTCTTTTTCCTACGCCGGTGTCATTTCATACATGTCCCTGTTTGCCGAAGCCATGGGTCTGATCCAGGTATCGAGTTTCTTTTTCCTCGTGTTCGCTGTGGTCGTCATTGCTTCACGCCCGGTGGCCGGGCCGTTATTTGATACCCGTGGGCCGGGCACTGTTCTGTACCCTTGTCTGCTGATTTTCGCCATCGGCCTCGTAACACTCAGCTTTACCACTGCCGGGTGGATGCTGCTGTTGTCTGCCGCTTTGATCGGCCTTGGTTACGGAACGCTTCTTCCTGGTTTTCAAACGATGTCCATTCAGGCGGCTGAGCCGCACCGAAGCGGGCATGCCACCGCTACATTTTTTATTATGTTTGACTCCGGCATCGCTCTTGGCTCCTTTTTTCTCGGACTTTTAGTGAATGCTGTCGGCTATCAGTATTTGTATCAAATTACGGCAGGCATTATACTGCTGACGATTGGGGCTTTGTATTTGTATTTCCGGACATCGTCGGTGTATGCCTATGAAGAAAAGAAGGCCTGACCCCTATAATATTATGTATATAAAAAAAGCAGGAGAGCTCCTGCTTTTTTTGTGTTACATATGATGATCACGCATTTTTTTATATAACGTTGTCCGGTGGATGCCAAGCTTTTTGGCAGCTTCTGTCTTATTGCCGTTTGCTTCTTCAAGCGCCTGCTTAATCATGGTCTGCTCCTGGGCCGATTTCTGGTCCTTCCAGTTTGCTGCGTTCGCGCTTTCGGTCCGGGCTGCCTGAACGGGCTCTGTGGCTTCGCGGGCTTTCACAGAAGAGATGGGAAGGTCTTCCGTACGTATTTTCCCGCCGTCGTGCATCGCAGAAAGCTGCTCAATAACATTCATCAATTCCCGGATGTTCCCCGGCCAGTCATACTGTTTCATGGCTTCCATGGCTTTATTTGTTATTTTTAACGGCTTCACACCCAGCTCAGTGGAAAAATGCGTATTATAGTATTCCACCAGAAGCGGGAGATCTTCGGTCCGCTCTCGGAGCGGCGGGAGGCCTACGGGTACCACATGCAGGCGGTAATACAGGTCCCGGCGGAATTTCCCTTCCTCCACCAGCTGTTCAATATTTTCATTAGTAGCAGAAATGATCTTCATGTTTACCGGAATCGGGGCTGCGTTGCCAATCTTACGTACATACGAATCTTCAAGCACGCGCAAAAGAGCTGCCTGCATCGCCATAGACATATTGCCTACTTCGTCGAGAAACAGTGTGCCTTCATGAGCTGCTTCAAGCAAGCCAACAGCACCCTGCTGGGGCTGCATTGGGACTTCTTTTCCGAATAATTCCTCTTCAAGGTTAGCGTCCGGGATGGAGGCGCAGTTCACCGCTACAAATTCTCCTGTTCTGCCGCTTTCCTGATGAATCGCTTGGGCAAACAATTCCTTGCCTGTGCCCGTTTCCCCGGAAAGCCAGACGGGGGTTTTCGTTTTAGCGGCCCGCTTCGCTGTTTGGATCGCCCGGTGCACCTCTTCATTTTCCCCTATGATACGCCGGAAGGAGGCTATGGAGGGCCGGAAGGTAGGGGAAGAAGCCGTTTCAGACGTATGTAGCTCTTTTAACGCTTTTTCCGTCCAGACACCGGTGACTCTCCCCTTTTTGTTAACGACTGCGATTGGCGGATACTGCTGTTCCCATGATTCCGGAATCTGTCCTTCCGTAATCTGGGAAACTTCTAAGATCCATCCGTCCTTAATTTTTTTATCAAGGCTTTTTTCCTTGTAGATGTGATTCCACACTTTTGTTTCATCGAGAACACCCACTGGGCGGCTGTCTTCATCCACTATCACGATTGCGTCTTTTTCTCCGTTCTTCCAAACCTTCAACACGTCAGACACTTCCGTTTTTGAAGCCTCGAGCATTTGTGGTTCTACTACGAACTGTTTCCAGTATTCTACCTCTGCCACACTCCCTCATCCTTCCTGTTTATGAATTATTACCCCACTATTCCCTTCTGCTTCCCGAAAGAAACAACAGCTTTACTTCAAAGACAATTTTCTATTCTTTACGTAAAAAACGCCCCTCCCTATTCAGGAAAAGGCGTCAGCTGGTTCAGTTAAATAGTGAACAGGGAACTGTCTTTATTATCAAGAAGGTCTACAGCTTTGGCGTTGCTTACCAGCTGCTCCGGCGTTTTGCAGCCGGGGATGACAGCATCCACACTTGAGTTGGCCAGGCACCAGGCAAGGGCCCACTGGGCAAGAGGCACATCATCCGGCAGACTCTCCTTGAGCCGCAGGGCTTCCTGAAGGGCTGCTTCCTGCTCATTTTGTGGATGACGGTGGCGGACATCATTCTCTTCAAAGGAAGCTCCAGGTGTATATTTTCCGCTCAAGTAGCCGCTCGCCATCGGGACTCTGGCGATAACACCGAGATTCTGGCGGTCACATTCCGGAAAAGCATCCTCGGCGTTGTTACGGTCAAGACGATTGTACACGAGCTGTATTGTTTCTGCACCGACAGCTTCTGCCTGCCTGATCTGATTCATGTAGTCCTGTTTTTTCACGGAAAGGCCAAGATGACGGATTTTGCCTGCTTTTTTCTGTTTATCGAGCATCGTCCACAGCTTATCATCCTGAAACTCTTCGTCTGTGCCCGAATGAAACTGGTAAAGATCAATGTAATCTGTCCGGAGCGCCCGGAGGGAGGCTTCGAGCTGCTTTTGCACATCCTCTGGATCATAGTGCCGGGTCCGGTCATTCGGCCCATGAAAATGATGGCCGAATTTGGAGGCTACAAACCACTGATCGCGGTCCTTTTGAATGGCTGTGCCGGTGAGTTCTTCCGCAAGATGGTCCCCGTAGCATTCAGCGGTATCAATAAAATTAAGGTTTTCCGTTCTTGCTGCTTCAAACAGACCATCGACTTCTTTCTGAGTAAAGGTTTTCCCCCATTCGCCGCCGAATTGATATGTTCCAATACCTACGACAGAAACCTCTTCGTTTGTTTTTCCAAGCGTGTTGTATTTCATGAGCTCTTAACATCCCTTTCTGCTTCTTTTATGCCTGCGGTCGTCTTACGCACGTGCAGCTCCGGATTTAAAATAACGGTTCGCGTCGTTTCGTTTTTGCCGCCGATCCGGTCCACAAGCATCTGGGTCACCAGCCGCCCCATTTCAAGGATGGGCTGCGCTACTGTAGTCAGCGGCGGATCACTCAGCGTAGCAATAAATGTATCATCAAAGCCGACAACCGACAAATCCTCAGGCACCCGGCGTCCTGCTTCTTTGCCTGCCTGAATACAGCCGATCGCTAAAAAGTCATTCAAAGCAAAAACTGCAGTAATATCCGGCTTATCCTGCAGAATCTGGCGCATGGATTGTTTAGCATCGTCAATCGAATTATTGCCTTTTACAATCACTGCTTCCTCCCGGTTTACCCCGTGCTCGTCGTACGCTTCGTAAAAGCCCTTCAGCCGCTCTGTATCACTCGAATTATTCATCTCGCCTACAACAAAAGCAATCCGGGAATGTCCTGCTTCGAGCAGATGCTTCGTAGCCGCGTATCCGCCCCGGTAATCATCAACGAGCACCGTATCTACGTTAATCTCGGAAGCATCTCTCGCCACGAGCGCGAGGGGAATGTTCTGTTTCATAAAATCCTGCAGCGCTTTCGTGTTTTGTATGCCTGTTCCCAGAATAATACCGTCCACTCTTTTTTGATTCAGCCACCACAAATATTGAATTTCTTTTTCTGGATTATTGTCGGTATTGCATATAACAACATTGAACCCGCCGGCATGCCCTGTATCTTCCACGCTTCTCGCAAGCTCGGCAAAAAAAGAGTTGGCAATATCAGGAACCAGCAGACCGATCGTATTCGTCTGCTTTCCTGTCAGAGCAGAAGCCACCGTGCTCGGCTGATAATCAAGCTCATCCATAATAGCGAGCACCCGCTGTTTGGTTTTCTCCCCTATTTTTCCTTTGTTGTTAATCACCTTTGACACTGTAGCGATCGAAACTTCGGCCCGCTCAGCGATGTCGTAAATTGTCGGTCTCATTTTATCTTCCTCATTTTTGTCGTTTCGTTTATTATAAATCCTCCGTTCCTTCCTATCCACCGGGAGAGCCTTTTCTTTTAAGCTTTCTGGCCCAGGAGAAAACAAAATTCACTGCGAACTTCCGGAAGTGCAGGCTCCCTGAAGCAGAAAAAAGCATTTCGATATTCACTCGAAATGCCTTCGTTCGTTTATCTGCCAGCTTTTTCCCCGTATTTTTCCAGGATCCTGTCCATCGTTTCATCCAGATGATCCTTCGCCATTTTCGCATATTTATACGGCGGGGCAACGTCTGGATCCTGTTCTGCTTCTACTACTGTCCATCCCCGGTAGCCCCGTTTCATCAGTTCTTCAAGGACAGGCGCAAAATCGATGCAGCCGTCGCCGGGAACGGTGAACAGGCCTTCGAGTACAGCTTCCCGGAACGTCAGGTTTTCTTTAATCGTCCTGTTCCATATGTCTTCCCGTACGTCCTTGTAGTGTACGTACTTAATGCGGTCGTAGTAGCGCGTCAGCTGATCCATCGGGTCGTAGTTGCCGAAAAAGGCATGTCCGGTATCATACAGCAGCGATACAGCATCCTTGTCGGTTTCTGCCATCAGGCGGTCCACGTCCTCGCGTTGTTCTACAATCGTGCCGGCATGCGGATGATACACGAGCTTGAGTCCGTATTTTTCCGCGATGCGCCCGGCTTCGTTCAAGCCGTCCACCATGCTTTTCCACTGTGCTTCTGACGGTGCTGTAATTTTTGCTTTGTCAGGATCATCTTTATCCCAGTGCATCGAGTTGCCCATTTCACACACAATTACGTATTCGCAGTCCATGTCTTTCAAAAACCGGACCCATTCTTCGAAATCGCGGACTTCCTGTTCCTTATGCTGCAGATTGGAAAACTGCGTGCCGACGAATTTACTGGCAAGCGTAATATCGTGCGCTTCGAGAATTGCTTTTAATTCGTCAAGGTTACGTGGAAAGGTGCGACCCATTTCCGTCGCTTCGTACCCGATTTCCCGCATTTCTCCTAGAATCTGATCCAGTGAATAGTGGTCTCCCAGTCCCGGAATATCATCATTCACCCAGCTGATAGCTGCAATTCCGAGATGGAACTCGTAGTTTCCAAGTCCCGCCATATGCTGCACCCCTTTTCTTATCATTTCGTTATATTTTTCCGTGTCTATTTAGTCGGTATAAACTTTATCCTGGTGAACATCCTTCATATAAATGCGTTCTCCGTTGTGTTTAAATGATTCGGTGGCCGCAAGCGCTACCTGCATATTGATTTTGGAATCCAGTGAAGTGACCCTTGGCTCCTCGGCTCCTTTGACGCATTTAATAAATTGTTCGAGCTCGAGAATATAAGCTTCCCGGAACCGTGTCTGGAAATTTGGCACAATCTCGTGGTTGCTTCCCGAGCTGCTTTGCACTGTCACATCGCTGTTACGGAGCGAACCGACAAAGATCGCTCCTTCGGTGCCGATAATCTCTGCCCGTATGTCATGGCCGTACGGAGACGTTCTGCTTGCTTCTACATCCCCGGCTCCTCCGTTTTCAAATTCCAAATACGTAATCGCCTGATCGACATCTCCGTATTCTTCCATGAAGGAATTGATAAGAATGCGGCCGTGGCCGGAAACTGAAGAAATTTCCGAGCCCATTAAATACCGGGCCATATCGTAGTCATGAATGGAGCAGTCCAGAAATATGCCGCCGCTGTTTTTAATGAAAGAGGCAGGCGGTGAGCCGCTGTCTCTGGAGAAGCCTTTAAAATAAATCGGTTTGCCGATTTCTCCGGCTTCAATACGCTCCTTGGCATCATGAAAGCCAGGGTCGTACCTTCTCATGAAGCCGACCTGGCAGACAACGCCGGTCTCCTCAACGACTTTGATCACCTCTTCGGCTTCTGCCACCGTGGAGGTCAGCGGCTTTTCCACAAAGATCTGCTTGCCGCTGCGGGCGGCTTTTGTAATCATGTCAGCGTGCGTACTGGTCGGTGTGACAATCACTACTGCGTCCACTTCCTGGTCGGCAAACACTTCTTCAGGGTCAGACGTCCAGCGTTCCACCCCAAGCTGTTCAGCCACCATTTCGGCGTGCTCGGCGAGTGGATCACACACCAGTATCAGCTCGGCTCCTTTTACTTTGTTCATCATGTTGCTTGCATGAAACAGTCCCAGCCGTCCGAGCCCGAGCACCGCTACTCTTATATCGTTCTGTGCCATTTTGCGCACCTCCTGTGTTTTTCCTGTCCGCCTGACTTAGCTGCTCTTCTTTATGGCCTCTGGCCACTCCTTTTCTCTTTATCTTAAGAAATTACTTTATTTAACTGGTCGGCAATATTTATTTCTTTACCGGTTTTAGCGCTTTCATAAATGCTTGTTAACAGGAAGGTTGATTTGTACGCTTCCTCTGCATTTACCGGCGGTTCTGTACCGTTGACCAGAGCATCAATGAACAGCCGGTTTTCTTCTTCATATCCCCATTTTTTACTGACAGGCATAAGGTGGTAATCCGAGGAATCAATCTCCCCTTCAAGGCCGCAGGCAATTTTCACCGTTTCGAGTTCAGCGGTTGACGCCGTACTGTATTTGCCGTAAATTTCAATTGCTTCAAACGGGAAGCTCCATCCGGAATGGGCGAAGGTGTTGAACGTCATGACCAGGCCGGATTCAAAGGTTAAAAGAATCGCAAAGTTATCAAGCTCGCTGTCTGACACGGCCTGTGTTGCCTCGCATTTCACTTTCTTTACTTCCCCGAAATAATAGCGGCAGAGATCCATCAAATGAAACGGCGTTTCGTATAAAAAGCCTCCAGTTTTCGCTGGATCTGAAGTCCAGGCAGGATACAGCAGCTCTCCCCGGTTCATTTTGAAATGGGCGGAGTACGCATCCAGCTGCCCCGAATCCATATAGCTTTTAATTTTTTTATACACATAGGCATACCGGCGGTTCATGCCAAGATTGTAGCAGCCTTTAGACTCCCGGGCGGCATCGCGTATCTGTTTTGCTTCTTCCTCCGAGGTGGCCATTGGCTTTTCGCTGAAGACGTTTACATTATTCTTCAAGCAATGAAGAACCGGACTGACATGCATCGTGTTTGGCGTGGTGACGTAGACCGTGTCCACACCAAGTGCAATCAGCTCTTCGATGGAGCCCGCTGTTTGAACTTCCGGGCCTGCTTCTGCGGCCAGCTCCTTCGCCTTTTCTTCAAAAATATCAGCAATTCCAACGATTTCGACCCGTTCATCCTGCTTTAAAAGAGCAGCATGCACTGCAGCAATGTGCCCCGCTCCCAGTATTCCAACCTTTACTTTATCCACGACCTAGAACCTCCTGCACTGTTTTTTATAGTTATTATAATTGTTTTTGAGTAAGCGCTTAACTTATGTTTATACTATCGTTTCCTTTCAGGTAATTCAAGGGGTAAACGGAAAAAATGTAAGCGATTTATCAAAAAGATAATTTCCAGTTAAAAAAAGCGTCCAAAGCCGGGGCTATGAACGCGTTTAACCATTTAATATTTCCGGGCATGCTGCAGCTGCTTTTCTTTTTCTTCAAAGGACTCCCGTACACTTTCACGCTCAGAAACCTCTGAAACCCCGACGTGCCACCAGGATTCATAATCCCCGGTCATCGTCTTCGGCAGCACCTTTACATCAATCAGCGTAGACACCGTCTGCTTTTTCGCGTCAGCGATAGCTTCTTTCAACCCTTGCTCTGTCGTGACCCGGTACGTTTTCAGGCCGTAGCCTTCAGCTACTTTTGCATAGTCAATGTGCATCACACTGCCGCACATTTCATCCTTTGCTTCATCACGATGGCGAAACTCTGTGCCAATGCTCTGCATACCGTTGCCCATCTGCAGATTATTAATGCAGCCGTAGCCGGAATTGTCGAACAGCATCACGTTAATTTTTTTGTTTTCCTGGACGCTTGTAATCATTTCCGAATGCAGCATCAAAAAGCTGCCGTCCCCGACCATGGCATATACTTCCTTGTCGGGCTCTGCGAGCTTGGCCCCGAACGCTCCGGAAATTTCATACCCCATGCAGGAATAGCCATATTCCATGTTGTACCGGTATTTCTGGCTGGACTCCCAAAGGCGCTGCATGTCGCCAGGCAGACTTCCGGCCGCTCCGACGGCTACAGCGTCTTCATCGATTTCCCGGTTCACAATACCAAGTGCTGTCGTCTGCGCCAGATCCGTGCCAAGCACTTTACGGTACTCCTGCAGCTCCTCATCAAGATGACCGGCGATTTCCGGCGTAAATCCTTCTTCTGTGTAGCGGACAGAATAAAGCCGCTCTTTTTCCCTGGCCCAGACCGCCTTTGCCTCTTCGGTCTCTTTTTGAAATTCAGACGTATAGCCCCCGGTTTCGTTTACCAGCGCGTCAATTACAGCCTGAGCGTCCCCGATTAATGGGGCTGCATCCATTTTCACCCCGTGAAATTCCGACACGTTGATTGAAATAAATTCGACATTTTCATCCTGGAACAGCTGCTTCGAGGAAGTGGTAAAGTCAGCCAGACGCGTACCTACTGCAATAATAACATCCGCCTTCGGAGCCAGCGTATTCGCCGCCAGGTTACCGGTTACCCCAAGACCGCCGACATTCCACTCATGTGTGCTTTCCACCGCACTCTTGCCGGCCTGCGTCTCTGTGATTGGCACGTTCCAGGCTTCAGCCATTTTTTTCAGGCTTTCTCCCGCCTCTGAATAACGCACGCCTCCACCGCAAATAATAAACGGACGCTTTTTGCTCCGGATTAAAGCAGCTGCTTCCTTCACCGAACGTTCATCCGGCACTTTTCTCGAAACACGGTGAACACGTTTCTGGAAAAACGATTCCGGAAAATCGTACGCTTCCCCTTGGACGTCCTGGGGGACGGACACGGTAACAGCGCCGGTTTCTGCCGGATTTGTTAATACACGCATCGCCTGTATTAAAGAGCTCATCAGCTGTTCGGGTCTTGTTATACGGTCCCAGAACTTACTTACCGGACGGAATGCATCGTTAGTGGAAAGCGTTAAGTCGTGAGGCTGCTCCACCTGCTGCAGCACCGGGTCCGGCTGGCGGCTTGCGAAGATGTCTCCCGGAAAAAGAAGCAGCGGCACGTTGTTTACTGTCGCCACACTTGCCGCTGTCACCATGTTGGCAGAGCCAGGTCCGACTGAAGACGTGCAGGCGATGATGCGTTTACGATTGTTCTGTTTAGCATACGATATAGCCGCATGCCCCATCCCCTGCTCGTTTTTTCCCTGGTACACCCGGAGCCGCTTCGCTTCAGAAAGAGCCTGGCCGAGGCCAAGAACGTTACCGTGGCCGAAAATCGTAAACATTCCATCTACAAACGGAATTTCCTCGCCGTCCCATTCAATATACTGCTGCTCCAAAAAACGTACGATTGCCTGTGCTGTCGTTAATACGGGCATAAAAATCCCCTTCCTGTTGTCGTTTTATAGAAAAAAACTGCCTTCTCCTCTCTCAGAATAGAAAGGAAAGAGAAGACAGTCCGGGTGTTGTGCTATTGGGCTGAAGCTATACGTTTACCAGCGGGCGGTGACCATTTTCTTGCGGGTGTAGAACTCCACGCCGTCCTTGCCGTTCGCATGCAGGTCGCCGTAGAAGGAATCCTTCCAGCCGGAAAATGGGAAGAACGCCATCGGCGCCGGCACGCCCACGTTGATGCCGAGCATCCCGGAGTCGATATTCTCCCGGAATTCCCGGACGCTGTGGCCGGAGCTCGTGAACAGGCACGCCCCGTTCGCGAAGCGGGACTCGTTCGCCCATTCGATGCCGGCGGTCAGGTCCGGCACGCGCACGATGGACAGCACCGGCGCAAAAATTTCATCCTGCCAGATCGTCATCGTCTGCTGTACGTGGTCAAAGATGGTCGGGCCGATAAAGTAGCCGTCCTTCGCGACCTCATCCTGGCGGCCGTCGCGTACGAGCGTCGCGCCTTCTTCGACGCCTTTGTCGATGTAGGCCTTCGTTTTCTCGAGGTGCCCTTCGCGGATCACCGGACCGAGGAACACGTCTTTTTCGCGGCCGTTGCCGATGGTCACATCATCCGCGTACGCCTGGATCTTTTCGACCAGCTGGTCGGCGACGCTTTCCTGCACCGCGACCACGGAGGCGGCCATGCACCGTTCCCCGGCGGAGCCGAAGGCGGCGTTCAGAATCTGCCAGGCGGCGTTATCGAGGTCCGCGTCCTCCATGACAAGGGTATGGTTTTTGGCGCCGGCGAGCGCCTGGACGCGTTTGCCGTGGGCGGTGCCGTTTTTATACACGTATTCGGCCACCGGCTGCGAGCCGACAAAGGAAATCGCCGGCACGTCGTCGTGCTCGAGCAGGCCGTTCACGACGTCATGCGCGCCGTGGACCACCGAAAGCACGCCCTTCGGCAGCCCGGCTTCCTCGAACAGCTCGGCGAGCCGGTTTGCCAGCATCGGCGTCCGCTCGGACGGCTTCATCACGAACGTGTTGCCGCAGGCGATCGCCAGCGGGAACATCCAGCACGGCACCATCATCGGGAAGTTGAACGGGGTGATCCCGCCGACCACGCCGATTGGATAGCGGTACATGCCCGACTCAATGTTGGTGGCAATGTCCGGCAGCTGGTCACCCATCATCAGCGTCGGCGCCCCGGCGGCGAATTCCACGCACTCAATGCCGCGCTGCACTTCGCCTTTGGCTTCCTTCAGGTTTTTACCGTTTTCGAGCGTAATGATCTCGGCAAGCTCGTCCCAGTGTTCGATGAGCTGCTGCTGGTAGGCAAACAGGATACGGGCCCGCTGCGGGACCGGCTTTTTCGACCAGTCCCGGTAGGCGGCTTTCGACGCCTTCACGGCTTCGTCCACTTCCTCCTTCGAGGAGAGCGGCACATGGGCGATCACCTCACTGGTGGCCGGATTGTACACCTTGTCGGTCGCCGACCGGGACTCCACCCATTCGCCGCCGATAAAATTTTTCAGTGTGGTTACTGCTTGTTCCTGCATATTCTTCATCGTCCTTTCTATATAAACAAATTATAGAATTGCTTTTTGAAGTACTTTCACATGATTATACCGGAGCATTCTGTCCTCTTAGGACTTTATGGTACCTTTTCTCACACTTTCATCAATGAATTCCTGTACTTCTTCCGCATTCGGCATCGCTTCGGAGCAGCTGTGCCGGGAAATGACAATGGCTGCAGACGCACCGCCAAAATCCATTGCCCGGTCGACTTCCCACCCCTGCATCAGACCGTAAACAAAGGAGGAAGCGTAGGCGTCTCCTGCCCCGAATGTTTTCAGCACTTCAGTTTCAAAGGTTTTCCCGGTGAAATAGTCCCCGTCCTTTGTGTAGGCAAACGAGCCTTCGGCTCCGTGCTTAATCAGCACAATCTCCGCCGAGTGATTAAACCACTTCGCAGCAGTCTTATCATCGCTTCCATCCATTTCTGACTCCATGTTTTCCATCATATTGAATTCGTCTCTTGTTCCAATAATCAGGTGGCTTTTTTCAGCCAGCAGGTTGTAGTACGTGGCGGTTTCTTCCTTTGATTTCCACGTCGCCGGACGAAAGTCAATATCAAAGAGCACCTTCGTTCCGTGTTTATGCGCATATTCTGCCGCCAGAAAGACCGCTTCCCGGGAAGGGCTCGCAGCAAGCGCCGTGCCCGAAAACATTACCGCGGATGTATTTTTAATGTATTCCTCGGAAATTTCGAGCGGACTGATTTTCAAATCCGCTACGTTGTCTCTGTACAGAAGTATACTGCAGTCTTCCGGACTGATAATTTCCGTAAAGGCAAGACCAGTCACCGCCCCCGTATCGTCTGTTTTTATATTTTCCGTATTGATATTATTTTCTTCAAAGTAGCCGCGGATAAAATTACCCATCTGGTCATCTGCTATCTTGCCGATAAAGCCGGTGCTGAGACCGAGTCTCGATGCCCCAATCGTAATATTTGCCGGAGAGCCTCCCACATATTTCGTAAACGTCCGCGTTTCTTCCATCGGACGGTTGATTTCATTCGCGTTCATGTCAATCGTCAGCCGGCCCATGCCAACCAGATCCCTTGAACGGTTTTTTGGAAATTCCATTAAAACATAACCACCCTTCGTTATTTTAATCGATTTATGGTTAAGCGCTTTCCTCTTCTATACGTTTGATTCTAAAGAAAGCGCATTCAGATGTAAAGTATTTTTTTGATTTTTCTTTAATTTCTATATTAATGGTGAACGCTGCTGCATGTTTTCTGAAAAATCTCATTCTTTGATTGATGTAAGCGATTCATTAATGTATAATTCACATTAAAGTTAAGCGCTTTCTTCAAAATACATTTTATGGAGGTTCTGCATATGGTTAATATAGGTGTTATCGGCGCCGGGCGCATCGGCCGGCTGCATATAGAAAACCTTCATTATCTTCCGGCCACTGCTCTCCGGGCTGTCGCAGATATAAACACCTCTGCTCTTGAAACAATCGAGCAGGCCTTTTCTCCGCAGTATGTTACGTCTAACGCTGAAGATATTCTTCACGATCCCGAAATTGATGCCGTCTTCATCTGCGCTGCCACCTCGGAGCATATCTCTCTCATTGATAAGGCCATTCAAAACAAGAAACATATTTTCTGTGAAAAGCCGATCAGCTTTGATATTGAAGAATCCCGCCGGGTCGTCAAGTCGGCTAAAGAAGCGGGCCTTGTTTTTCAGCTCGGCTTCAACCGCCGCTTTGATCCTTCCTTTCAGCAGGTGCGGAAGATGCGGATTAACGGCCAGATCGGCACCCCCGAGATGCTTCAGATCGTCTCACGCGATCCTTCCCCGCCTCCCATGGAATACGTGGCGAAATCCGGAGGACTGTTCGTGGACATGACCATTCACGACTTTGATATGGCCCGCTATATTATGGGAGAAAATATCGCAGCGATTTCTGTGCACGGCGGTGCGCTGACCGATAAGCGGTTCAACGATTACGACGACATTGACACGGCTGTTATTTCTTTAACATTCGAAAGCGGGGCGGTCGGTGTGATTGAAAACAGCCGGCGGGCGGTCTACGGCTACGATCAGCGTCTCGAGCTGTTTGGCTCCAACGGGGCAGCCACAGTGCCGAACCAGCCAATCCATCAGGTGGAGTGGTGGCAGGACGATTTTATTAAATCGGAAAAGCCGGTGCATTTCTTCCTCGAACGTTATCAAACAGCGTTTCAGCGCGAAATTGCAATGTTCGCTGAATCCGTGCAGTCCAACACCCCGGCTGTCTGCACCGGTGATGACGGCATTGCCGCCCAGACGGCTGCACTGGCTGCAGCAAAAGCATGGAAAGAGAAGAAAACCGTATATGTTGCTGATGTGGAATCCGAAACAATTGAAACCTCTTAGAAAGGATGTTTATGTATGCCAAACTTAGTTGTAAAACCAGACACCAACGCACAAAAAATTCACGATGTTACCCCGGAGAGCGCCGGATGGAGTTATGTCGGCTTCCAGGTGTACCGTGTGCAGGAGGGCGAAAGCATTCAGGCTGACACCGAAGATAACGAAGCATGCCTCGTGCTGTTAAGCGGCAAAGCAGACATACAGACCAGCACTGAATCCTTTGAAAACCTCGGCAAGCGCATGAGTGTTTTCGAAAAAATTCCGCCGTATTCAGTATACGTTCCGGCCAAAGACCGCTTCGAGGTCAAGGCGACTACAGATATTGAACTCGCCGTCTGTAAGGCACCGGCAACCGGAAAGTACAACGCCCGCCTGATCGGTCCGGATGATGTAGGAACAGAAGACCGCGGCTCCGGCTCCATGTCCCGGAGAGTGCATAATATCCTCCCGGATTCTGAAGAAGCCGAGAGCGTGCTCGTAGTGGAGGTGTATACACCGGAAGGAAACTGGTCGAGCTATCCGCCGCACAAGCACGATACCGAAAATCTTCCGCACGAGTCCTATCTTGAAGAAACGTACTTTCATAAAGTGGACCCGGAGAAAGGCGGATTTCTGATTCACCGCGTTTACGACGATCCGAGAGATCTTGATGAAACGATGGTCGTAAACAGCAACGATGTCGTGATGGTACCTAAAGGCTACCATCCGGTGGCAGCTCCTGCAGGCTACCAGGCTTATTATTTAAATGTCATGGCCGGGCCGGTACGCCAGTGGAAGTTCCATAATGATCCGGATCACGAATGGCTCCTGAAATAAACCATTTCCGCCTTCAGGCCTTCAAATGAAATTCATTTGGAGGCTTATTTTTGTGCAAATAAGGATATATACTATACAACAAGAAGTTCACGGAAAGGAGTGTCCATATGGCTTTTCAAAAGATCGCACGTACGATTTTAAAGGCGAACCGTGTGACTGGTGATGTAAAGGCAGCCAAAAACGGATCTCTGGGTAAACGCCTCGCGCGCCGCTCTGCCAACCGTACAGCACGTAAATTCATTAACCGCCTTCTGCGCTGAAAAAAGTGGCTGCCGGATCATTATTCCTGCAGCCACCTTCCTTGTCTGTTTGTAAATGTATCAGTTTTTCCGTTATAAATTTCTGTGCCCCTCTGCCAGACTGAATGAATCCGGTGTGGAAAACGATGCCCTTCAAACAAACTGTGCTTATGACGCATGTGCATCGTTCCGCGCGTCACTGTCGTTTCTTCGTGGATGTCGATCAGCACGATGTCTGCATCCTTCCCTTCTTCCAGGCTCCCCTTTTGATGCAGCCCGAAACGGTACGCCGGATGCTCTGCAGTCCAAGCTGCTGCTTTTTCCCATGGCAGGCCGTGCTTCGCTGTGAGCTCGAGTACACTCAACAGCGTGTATGGACCGCCCGAAATACCTCCCCACGCCTGCCACAGCCCGCCTCCTTTCAACTCTTCCGGACACGGTGAATGATCGGAGGTCACCATATCTATATCCCCCTGCTTCCATCTGGATACAAGCTCCTGCTGTACCGGGGCCTCCCGTAATGGCGGCGCGCATTTTGCTTCAGCTCCGCGCATTCGCAGTGCTTCGTGGTCAAACATCAGATAATGGGCGCAGGTTTCGAGCGTAACATCCTGTCCGGCTGCTTTTGCGCGCTGAATCACCTGGACCGCCTCAGCAGAGCTGATATGTACAAAGTGCAGCGGACAGCCTGTCTGCTTCGCAAAAACGAGGGCGCGCTGCACCGCTTCGAGCTCTGCTTCCACCGGCCTGGAAGCCAAATAATCATCCGCTTCCGTGCGCCCCTGCTCCTCAAGCTGCCGGCTGAGCGTACTCACTACCGGTGCGCTTTCTGCATGAAGACCGAGCATTCCCCCGTGCTCGGCAATCACCTGCATCCCCCGGAACAGCGTTTCATCATCCGCCCGTTCAAATTCCGGGTTGCCGCTCGGCGACATAAAGGCTTTGAACACACGTATGCCCCGCGCCGCCATAGCCGGAATATGTTCTACTCCCCCGGGCACGAGGCCACCCCAAAGCCCAAAGTCCAGGACGGATTTCTGCCGGCCAAGCGCTGCTTTTTCTTCGGCATTTTCCGTCGTGATCGTAGAAGGAATACCGTTTAACGGCATATCCATATACGTAGTGATGCCACCCGCTGCAAGCATCCGGGAGCCTGTTTCGAAGCCTTCCCAGTCCCGGCCGGGCTCGCTGAAATGAACGTGAACATCTACCGCTCCCGGCATGACGAGCATTTCATCAGCATCTACTACGCTTTGTGCTTTGGTTTCCTCAGAAACGCCAAAGGCTGCTATTTTTCCGTCTGAGACTGCCACCGTAGTTACTTCTGTACCGGCTGGGCGGACAACGGTCCCATTTTTAATCAGCAGATCATGCATTTTTATGTGTCCTCCTATACTTCAGCCGTAGCTTTTGTATCTTTTTTCTGCATATAAAAGGAGAGGGCTGCCTGCTGGGCAGTGCCGGGATTCACCTGGGCCCCAGCGTATAAAAGCACTGATTCGAGCGCTCCGAGCACAGCCAGCACGTTTTCCTTCCGGCAACTGTAGCCCATGGAGCCAATGCGCCAGATTTTGCCGTGCAGTGGTCCGAAGGACGACGCGATTTCAATCCCGAACTGTTCAAGCAGCATTTTGCGGACCTCATCTGCGTCAATGCCCTCCGGGACATTAATGCAGGTGACGACCGGCAGCTTCTGTTCGCCTTCAACAAACAGCGACAGGCCCATTGCCTTTAAACCGGCTGTCAGCGCTTCTTCGTGGTAGCGGTGCCGGGCAAAGCGGGATTCGATCCCTTCGTTGACGATCAGTCTCGAGCCTTCATGAAGCGCATAAACCATCGACGTCGCTTCGGTATGATGATTCAGGCGCCGCGGACCCCAATAGTCCTGCAGCTGGCTGAGATCAAAGTAATTACTCCGGATCATCGGTGCCTCCGGCTGCTTATCTGCCTCTGTCGCAATCCCCCGTTCCACTTTTTTCCGCGCCTGAAAGCGGCGCTCGAGGCGTTCATTGTACGTAAGCGGAGCCATTCCGGACGGAACGCTGAAGCATTTCTGCGTCCCGCCGATGACCGCATCCAGACACCATTCATCTGTTTTGACCGGGACACCGCCAATTGTAGCCACCGCATCCACTACAATGTAGATCCCGCGTGCCCGGCAGGCGTGGCCGATTTCTTTAAGCGGCTGAATGCAGCCGGTCGACGTTTCGCCGTGCACCATCGCAACAATATCCGGCTTCACACGGTCCATTTTCTCGATGACTTCTTCTGGGGAAAAGACCGAGCCCCATTCCTTTTCGAGCGTGTGGATCTCTGCGCCGTACCGTTCGGCGATCTCAGTTAAAAGATACCCAAACCGACCGTAAATCGGCACGAGTACCCGGTCCCCCGGGTGAATCGCACTCGCAAGCACCGATTCAATACCCGAACGGGAGGTACCGTCCACCGGAAAGGCCCATTCATTTTCAGTTTGAAAGATGCGGCGAAGAAGCTCCATCGTTTCATTCATAATACTCGTAAAGGCTGGATCAAACTGTCCGACTACCGGCGTGCTCATGGCACGGAGCACCCGGGGGTCCGCCTCCACCGGACCCGGTGTCATGATCGTGCGGAGCGGCGGCTGGATTTCCTGGTGATAGCCCATATTTACTCTCCTTTCTAATACGCTAAACGAAACAGTGTTTCTTCAAGCACTTTTACTCCCTGCTCCAAATCGCTGGATTTGGTATATTCCTTCGGGGAATGGCTCACACCGGCTTCGCTTGGCACAAACAACAGTGCAGTCGGATAATAGCTGCCCATGACCTGGGCGTCGTGCCCGGCTCCGCTGATCATCAGCTGCGATGAAATATGCAGGCTTTCAGCAGCTTTGTGCATCGTTTCATATACGTCTCTGCTCATTGGCACCGGCTCTACTTCCATCCAGCAATTTGAAGAAACGCTCATGTCGCACTGTTCAGCCTGCGCAGCGTACAGATTTTCGAGCTCCTGCTCGAATTCTTCGAGCAGTGCTTTGCTGTGATGACGGACATCCAGGCTGAAAACGACCTTAGACGCGATGACGTTCGGTACGTTTGGCGCAATTTCCATTTTGCCCACTGTAGCCACCATGCTTTCGTCCTTCCGCCTCGCCATCGCGGTGATATTTGTAATCAGTTCACTGGCTAATACCACCGCATCCTTGCGTTCCGGCATGGGAGTGGTTCCGGCATGATTGCTTTCCCCTTCGACAGTAACGTGGTACCTGCGCTGTCCGACAATATCTGACACCACTCCAACAGAAGCATCCGTCTTTTTCAATGTGCCTCCCTGTTCCACATGAAGCTCAATGAAGGAGTCAATGTCTTCACGCCTGAGCGGAAGCGAGGCCGGAGCTTCAAATTCACATGCCCGCATCGCCTGGCCAATAGAGATACCGTCTGTATCCTTCAGGGTCTCTGTTTCACCCTCAGACAGCCTTCCGGTAATATGGCCCGAGCCCCAGAACGTGACCGGAAAACGACTTCCTTCCTCCTCACAGAACGATACGATTTCAATGCTCTGCTTCGGCCGCCCGTAAGTCTGCTTCAGCCTTTCTACGGCAAGCATTGCAGCAGCCACACCGTAAGCGCCGTCATATATGCCGCCGTTTACGACGGAATCAATATGGGAGCCGGTCATAACGATCTTATCCGTTTTTTCTGTCCCTTCAAGGCGTCCGAATACATTTCCGACGGCATCATACCGGGCTTCAAGACCCATTTCCCCCATTTTCACCTTTACTGCTTCCTGGGCCTGCTGCCACGATTCATCGTATAAAAGCCTCGTCACACCGCCGTCTTCTGTTTTTCCAAATCCGGCAAGCCACTCCAGCAGCTGATCAATTTGATCCTGAATTATGTTTGAAGAATGAACAGCCATACGGTCCCTCCTTTGCCTGGCTTTTAGTCAGCTTCCCCGATACGTTTGATAGCCATAGGGGGACAACAGCAGCGGGAGGTGATAGGACGTTTCTTCCGCCGAAAGCGTGACGCGGAGAGCCACCGTTTCCAGAAAATGCGGCTCCTCCTTTGTCCATCCCTTCTCCCGGAGATATTCCCCTGTTTGAAATTCCACCTCGTACGCAGCTGTTTGAATATCATCTGCCTGCAGCAGCGGTTCATCCACCCGCCCATCTGCATTGGTGATCCGTTCTGCTTCTTTAATTTTCCGGCTGCCATCCAGACGGTACAGCGTTAAAGCTATACCTTCGCCTGGACGGCCGGAAGCCAGATCAAGCACATGTGTTGTGAGTCCCATTTATACTTCCCCTTCATGATCCAGATCTTCGCGGTGTACCGCAAAGCGCTGGAATCCGTACGGACGGCGCGGCTCTGTGTATACTTTGCCGTCGCTTCCCGGAATATCTTCGACCACAGTATCCCACGTATGGTTCTGCGACTCGAACGAGACCTCCTGGAGCTGCGGGAACCGCTCAAGCACCCGGCGGCCGATATAATAGATCAGCTGCTGAATCGAGGCCGTCTGTGTTTCATGGAAAACAGCAGCTGCAATGTCCTTCACCTGCTCAGCAGCTACGTAGCCTTCCCCGTTCTGTCCGAAGGCAGTCTGCGGCGTTTCATATGTCCAGCCGATATTTAAATAAATAAACAGCGGGCGGTTGGAGTCCTCCGGCAGCGTCGTGTATTCATCCCGGATAAATCCGACAAATGAATTGTCCACTACTTTCACGAGCTGGACGTCCTTTACGTAGCTCTCCTGCTCAATAATTTCCGGAGCCCCGAACGAGGTCCGGCCTACTTTAACCATCGCTGCAGGTTTTTCGTTATGAGATTTTTTAAACACTACACCACTTTTGTATCCCGTATCGTCTACATTTACTTTTTCAAAAGGAAGATGGTCAGCGTATACTTCCGCGGTTTCAACATGATCATATTTTTCGAGAAACGCTTCCCCGACATAAGCGAGGAACCCTTCCACCGTTGCGCCTTCATAGCTGCCAAGGTGACGCTGAATAAAGTTTTTCATGGAGTCCGTCGCCACCACCATACTGTTGTCGCCTTCAGTAAAGCTTGGAAGAAAGGCTTCCCCGGTAATATTAACGGAGACATTCAAACCGAAAATTGTATTATTTGTGCCTTCATACGGAGATTCCGGTATGGGCGTGATATCTGTAAACGGAATCGAAAACGTCCGGTAG
Source organism: Marinococcus sp. LNHM3E3-2.2 (assembly GCF_056034385.1). Classification (NCBI taxonomy): domain Bacteria; kingdom Bacillati; phylum Bacillota; class Bacilli; order Caryophanales; family Bacillaceae; genus Marinococcus; species Marinococcus sp. LNHM3E3-2.2. The sequence goes on along the minus strand of NZ_JBQLIC010000002.1, from coordinate 276,553 downwards.
GCGAATACATCACCTTTACCGTAGCTCATCGTTCTCCGCTTTTTACTGCCTGTTCTTGTCACTGTCTGCGACATGCGGGCCGGCTCTGTCGCAAGTGCTGCAGAAGCTTCATGCTCTTCGGCCGGGGCACTGCTCCCCGTGTTGTCCACACTTTCGTTTGATGCAGTCACCGTTTCCGTCTGCTCCTCTTCAATGATGGCCTCAAGCCGCAGAAAAGCTATGCGGTGAATTTCCCGGAGAGCCTGGCGTTTTTCCTCCTCCTGGGTATGGTCCATACGTGTTTGTACTGCCTGTAAAATATCCTCTGCCGTCTTTCCTCTCACAGCCATAATAAACGGCATGCCAAACTTGTCCTGGTAACGCTCGTTCCATATCCGCAGCTCTTCCTGCTGCTCCTCTTCCATTTCCGTTAAGCCAGCGCTTTCCTGCTCGGCAGTGGATGCCCCGCTCATCGGTTTCTTTTCTCCGAGAGAAGGATGCGCCTGGATCAATGCGCGCCGGTTCTCTTCCCCGGATGTCATAACTACACCTGCCATCCGCTGATGCAGGTCTTCAACAGATTCCATTGGTCTCACCGGTTCAACTGCCTCTGCCACCCACGGAGAATTTTCATACACCCCTCCGAAAGTGTCGATAAATTCCCTGCGGGATAATTGGTTTACTTGTTCAATGGTCAGCATACACTACTCCTCCTTCAAGCTTTACTTTGTTTTTCTTCATTATATACATGTTCCCCCTTCCACCGTATATTAAATAGGAGATTGATGAAAATTGCGGCTAAACTACCAGTGATAATGCCATCCCCGAAGATGATGGCAAGCCCTTCCGGAAGGCTTGAAAACAGCTCGGGCACTACTGTGGCGCCCAGTGCAAGCGACACGGAGCAGGCAACCACCAGCTGGTTCGACTGATCATTAAAATCGACCTCACGGAGCATCTGCAGGCCTGCAACGACAACCATTCCAAACATGACGACGGTCGCCCCGCCAAGCACCGGCGTTGGAATGATGACTACAAGGGCGGCAACTTTTGGAATCAGCCCCAGGACGATCAGTGTCATAGCCGCAGAGAAAATAACGTTTCTCGTTTTTACCTTTGAAAGCTCCAGCAGACCTACATTCTGGGCAAATGTACTGTAGGGAAAAGCGTTGAACAAGCCGCCGATAATGACTGCAAGCCCTTCGGAACGGTAGCCCCGGACCAGGTCATCCTCGTTTAGCTCACGCTCCGTAATACGGGCGACTGCGTAGTAGGCACCGGTCGTTTCAACGACAATCACACTGCACACAATAATCATCGTGATAATCGGTCCAATTTCAAATGTCGGCACCCCGAAGTACAGCGGCTGAGGAAAATGGAACCACGAGGCTTCCATCACTTCTCCAAAGGAGACCTGTCCCATCACTGCCGCGGCTATCGTGCCGCCGGCAATACCGATTAAGACAGCAAGTGATCTCATAAACCCTGTAAACATCCGGAATAAAAGAATGATCACGGCGAGTACGCTGACTGATAAAAGCAGATTAAAAAGGGAGCCGAAGTTTTCGCTTCCTTCTCCGCCCGCCATGTTTCTGATACCGGTAGGAATAAGCGAAAGCCCGATAATCGTTACGACAGTGCCGCGCACGATCGGCGGGAACACCTTTTGTAATTTTCCAAAAAATCTGGCGAAGATAACGACAAACAGTCCAGCCACAAGAATCGATCCGTAAATAGCTGTTATGCCGTAATTGGTGCCAATACTGATCATCGGGGTCACTGCTACAAATGATACGCCGAGCATGACAGGCAGTCCGATGCCGATATGTTTTCCTCTCCACAGCTGCAGCAGGGTTGCTACGCCGCAGGAAAGCAGGTCAATTGCCACTAAGTATGCCAGCTGTTCTGCTGAAAGCTCCAGTGCGCGTCCTACGATAAGCGGAACGAGTATCGCTCCGGCGTACATTGCAAGTACATGCTGAAGTCCCAATGAAAAAGTCCGAAGCCCGTTGGTTCCGTTAGCCATGATTAGGTGTTCCTCCTTTTATTGTTACCTTACTATCCATCTTATAGGAGGCCCGGACTCGTTTCATTAGACGTTCTATATAAAATTATCAAAATATTTTAGTCAATGTATCTATAATCGCTAAGGAAATGAATGGCTTTGTGCAGATTATCTTACATTATTCCGAGGAAAGGACGTTCTGCACCCGCAGTGCCAGGCGCAGCCGCATCGTCGTTTCGGGATTTTTCAGGGAAACCCCTAAGAGCTCCTCACATTTTTCCAGGCGGTAGAGCACCGTATTGCGGTGAATGTAAAGCCGTTTGGCCGTATCAGCCACATGGCAGTGCGACTCCAGGTAGACAGATAACGTCTGCACAAGCCCCTGGTCCTCCTGGCTCCCCTCCGTTAATTCCTGCAGGACCGAGTGGCTGAACGAGGCCAGCTCTTCGGTGGGCAGCAGCCGGAGAAGCTGGGCGATGTCCTTTGTATAGTAGGAGCGTATAAAACCGCGCTCTCCGGTAAGCTGGCTGTTGTACAAGGTGTTTTCCGCCTCTTTGTAGGACGCCGGGATGTCAAGAAACGTCCTCGCCGCATTTCCGATGCCAAAGGATATCGAGCGGTCAAAAAACAGTTGAATCCCCTCCTGCAGCTGCCGCAGTGCTTCCACTGAAGCTTCATCAGTGTCTGCATGCAGCTGCTCCTCCTCCCACAAAATAATACACTGCCGCTCTTTTTTGAAAAACCAGGCCGGGGAGCGCCATTTGCCCAATTCCCCTTCAATGTATTCATACATATGGTCCATTTCCCGCTGCTGCTGGGTATAGGTGACCGGAAGCCGGGGCTCGGGGTCAAGCATACCGACGGCACAGCCATAATTACGGTTGTTTGGCAGTCCCATTTCCTCCGCCCGGTTTCGCGCTTCTTCATCGGACGAATAGCCTCCGTTAATGTAATTTTGAAAAAATTCGTCACGGGCTCTCCGTTCATATTGAGCGATGGCACTCTGTTTCATTCGTTCGAACCCGATAACATTCACAGCCTGGTCGATAATCAGCACAAGTCCGTTATCATAAATCGGAATTTCTCCGCCGATCACAAGACATCCGCTGCGTGTTTCATGCGTCCGTACTGGGAACAGTGTGTACGTCTGCGCTGTTTCCCACACGCAGAAGCTGCTGTATGTACTTCCGCTTAAAAATAAATCCCGTTTTGCCCTGCGGTGCGCTTCAATTACTCCCTGCGCTGTTTCCATTCCTTTGCCTGCATAGATCGGACGGTCGTAGGCATCCAGCAGCAGAACCGGAAATCCGATGTATTCGCATACTTCTTCAAGGAGTGCTGTCAGGCCTTTTCCATGCATTACATGATCGGTCAGCCGCTGGTGGATGTTTAACGCTTCGCGCAGCTCTCTTGTCCGTACCGAAAGCATGTCGTTGAGCATATCATTGACCATTGCTCCAAGACCGATATCTTCCGGGAGGGCAATAATAGGAAACTGCAGCTCGTCTGCTTTTTCGATGACGCTCTCCGGCAGCTCCTGGAGAAAACGCTCGATTTTCAGCCCAATGCCGGCGCATCCTACAGCGTCCATCCGCTCGATGAGTATACTCAATTCCTCAGGACGATCTTTATAATGATAGCCAGTCGTTATCAGCAAATCATCCTCCTGCAGATAATCAACAATATCCGGCGCATCCATCATGTTTACCTGCCGGATCTCCCGGATGTCCCCGTCTTTTCCGGCAAGCAGTCTCGCATCCTTCCAAACCGGTCGCTGCAGCGTTTCTCCTATGTTCACCGTTTCTGCCCCCTTGTGATACATATCCAATCATTTCTGAAACAACTGGTTATTTTAACTTTTACTGTAGCAGAAAAAGTAATGCTCCTACCAGTGGAAATTCCAGCTGCCGCAAAAAAAGCCGCCGGCAACCGGCAGCTCTTCTGCTTATCTTTTAACGATACCGTACAAAAACAAATCATAAAAATGCGTCTGGTATTCTTCAAGCGTCATGCTCCCCGGGACGTCCTCCCCCTGCTGAATCCGGAAGGCCACCATCTGCCGGAGCGAGATGGCATACGACATGAAAAAATCAATATTAATATTTTCCCGGAGAATCCCCTGCTCTTTTGCCAGCTCCACCAGCTCCCGGAACACCGGCATGACTATCTTTTCGCCACGGCTGCTGTAATCGGCCAGTACATGCGGATAATCCTGCATTAATTCCGTGAGAAAGCTTGATTGAAAAAATGATTCGTATTCCTTCATATCAAATATCTTCAAAAGCATCTCTTCGGTCATCCCATGCTTTCTGCTTCGCCCGATCAGTTCTTCCATTTTGTCTTTGGACTCCTGCATCACGCCGTCGAGCATTTCGCTTAAAATGCCTTCTTTGTCTGTAAAGTATTTATAAAATGTGGCCTTGCTCGCGCTTGCTTCCGCGCACAGCTGCTCGATGGTGACCGCTTTTATCCCTTCCTGCAGAAACAGGCGGTGCGCGGTGTCGACCAGATCTTTCTTTTTTCTTGTTGTTCGCCGTTTTTTATTGTGCGCCACTGCTGCTTCCCCATTTCTATCCTTACTTTAAAGGATTAAGTCTCTTTTTCTGATCGTATACATTCCGACTGCGGCGAAAACAGCAAATACGGCCAGAAGAATGACTGTCGACCAGCCTGTCCATTCCTCTGCAGGCACGCCCGGGATCTGCGCATATGGTGAAATATCACTTACCCAGTCCGGCAGCTGAAGCAGCGGCCCAATAAGCCCGATCAGTGTAAATGCTGTATACACAAGCCAGACGAGTGACAGCGCCCTGGGCCACAGGCCCATTAATAAAGCAGCCAGCCCAATAAATACCCAGACAGCCGGCGTCTGTGCGATGGCAGAGAAAAACACCTTCCATGCCCCCTCTGAGCTGTCCGTATAGTAGCCGTAAAGCGCCCCTGCGCCGATGCCGCTGATCACAAGCAGCATGAAGCTCCCCACGCAGGAAATCAGGAGATAATCAAGCATCCACCGCGGACGCGGTACAGACTGTACCAGCAAAATCTCTCCCCGGCCGCTCTTTTCCTCCCGGATCATTTTGGTCATCACCTGCAGCGCATAGCCAGCCGCCAGCATGGCGAGAAAGGCCATATAAGTGGCAAATAACGATTCTGCAAGCGTGGCTCCTTCGGCCTGTACGAGAAAATCTTCCCCGATGGGATTATCCGCAAAAAAGTCCGCAGCTTCTTCACTGATGGCCCCCATCGCCATACCGTACAGGGCCGCGCCTGCTGCCCAGCTCAGAAAAACCCAGCGAAATAAAAATCTCTGCAGACCAAGCAGGTGAGTCAAACCAATGCCAGCCCGGGCTTTCCCGCCCTGAACCCTCAGCACCCCGGCCCCGTCATCCCGGTGGTAGTCTACATAAATAGCTGCCACTGCGAGTAGTATAATACCCCCGGCAAACAGACCGAGCGGCCACCAGCGCTCATCCACAAAGGCGCGCATCGCCTGGCCCCATCCAATCGGAGAGAGCCACCGCCACACATCCACAGCAGCCACATCGCCGGCGGCCCGGAATAAAAACGCCAAACCAAGCAGTGCAGAGCTGATGCCGGATGCCGCTCCGGCGCTTTCGCTCACCTGAGCCATCAACAGGCTGATGGCGCCAAATATAATTCCGACACCGGCAACCCCGAGTCCAAAGCCCAAAGCCCCTGCCCAGCTGAGCCCTTCTATCGTATAAGGCATGCCGACAATGATAATGACGGCGATGAAAAGATTCGCGAGTACCATCAGCAAAAAAGCAGCCGTGGATATACTAACCCGGCCGACAACCCGTGCTTTCACAAGCTCCGATAGTCCGCTTTCCTCTTCGGCCCTTGTATTGCGGACGATCATAAAGATGCTCATAAACGCAGCAGCGACCGCCACGTATAAAAACATCTCATTCGTAATCATCGCTCCGAACGTATAGTTCTCGAGCCCGTACCCAGGACCCGCCATCGCCCGGAGTGCCGGACTTTCCAGCAGCAGGGCGCGGCCCTGGCGGTCTTCCTGCGTCGGATACGTTTCCGGAAAGCTGAGAATACTGAGCAGAAACAGCACCGAAATCGAAACGACCCAAATGGGCAGCCGCACTTTTTCTTTCCGGAGCATTACCCAAAACAGCCTGCCCGTTCCTGTGAACATGGACATGTTCATCCTGCTTCCCCTGCCTTCGATTCATAATGGCGAAGAAAAATTTCTTCGAGCGTCGGCGGCCTGGATTCCAGTGAAACTACCTCCGCTGCTGCAAGCTCCTGCATGACCGGCGCCAGCCCTTTTGCATCCACATAAAAATGCACCTTCGATTCGTCTGCCTTCCACTGGTGGACGTCGCTTCGTTCCGCTAAAGAAGCGACCGTCTGCTTCGTTTCTGCCGTAATGGAAATACGGGTTAAATGCCGAAGCTCCTCAAGCGTTCCGGATTCAATGATTTTTCCTTCTTTTATGATGCTCACCCGGTCACACAGTTCTTCCACCTCTGCCAGTATGTGGCTCGAAAGAAGTACCGCCTTTCCTTCCTGCTGCAGCTCCCGCACGCATTCCCGGAAAACAGAAGCCATTAACGGATCCAGACCCGAAGTCGGTTCGTCAAAAATATACAGATCCGCCTCCGAGGCGAAGGCCGTAATGAGTGCCAGCTTCTGCCGGTTTCCCTTCGAATACGTTTTGCTTTTTTTCCGCGGATCGAGCTGAAAGCGTTCAATCAACTGCTGGCGTTTCTCTTCATTAAAATCACCGTGCAGCTTCCCAAGAACATCAATCACCTGGCCGCCGGTTAAATTCGGCCAGACGTTCACATCACCCGGTACATAAGCCACCCGTTTATGAATATCTACAGCCTCAGTCCACGCATCTTTGCCAAACAGCTTCACTTCACCGCCGCTTTTTTTCAGCAGACCAAGCATCACCCGGATCGTAGTAGACTTCCCGGAGCCATTCGGACCGAGAAACCCTACCGTTTCTCCTTGACGGATCATCAAATCCACATGCTCAAGCGCCGCATGCTTTCCAAAATATTTTGATACACCCTCTAATTTCACCAGTTCATTCACATCTGCACCCCCTTAAATTGAACTTTTTTATTATTATCGTTTAAACTATTTTACAACTTTCGTTCAATTAAGTCACGGTTTATTTTCTTTGCCACTTCCCTTGAAGACTACGTTCGCAGCTTTTTGGGTATGTGTAACACAGATCTGAAATTGGAGGCAATATGTATGATGACCTTACGACTCGGATACGTATCCCAGGCTCTTGCTCTCTGGAACGCTTCTCCGGGCAAAACAATGACACTGACGCGCTGGCGGAAAATGGACCGGAGCAGCCGCGAGGATAAGCTGCACGAGGTCACCCGTTTGAACCTGAAGCACACGATCCGCATGCTTCATTACAATATCGCCCACGACATTCCTTTGTACCGTTTTTCTTCCTCGCTTGCGCCGCTTGCCACTCATGACGACGCCGCCTGGGATTACATAACGCCTTTTGCGGATTTATACAAGGAAATCGGCAGACTCGTGCGGGAGCACAATATCCGCCCGAGCTTTCACCCGAACCAGTTTACGTTATTTACAAGCGACAAGCCGAATGTCACCGCCAATGCCGTGCAGGACATGGAGTACCATTACCATATGCTTGAAGCCATGGGACTCGAACAATGGGCATGGATCAACCTGCATGTCGGGGGGGCCTACGGGGATAAAAAAGCGGCGGTAGCACGGTTTCACAAAAACCTTCAGCAGCTGCCCGAAAAAATCAAGGCACGGATGACACTGGAAAATGATGATAAAACGTACACAGCAGGCGACGTGCTCGCTGTCTGTGAAAAGGAAAAAATTCCAATGATGTTTGATTATCATCACTTCGAGGCCAACCATTTTGAGGAGGAACATTTGGAGGAGCTGCTGCCCCGGTTTATCGATACGTGGGCCCACACCGGCAGCCGGCCAAAAATCCATCTTTCCTCGCCGAAATCACCCGAGGCCTTCCGCAGCCATGCCGACTACGTGGATCCGGAGTTCAATCTTCCTTTTCTTCAGGCCTTAAAGCAGATCGGCGAGCCCATTGATGGCATGATTGAAGCAAAACAGAAGGACTACGCGCTTCTGCAGCTCGTCGAAGATCTCGCTTCGCGGCGGAACGTGACCCGGACCGGCGGTGCAGAGCTCCAGTGGAAATAAAGAGCCATAAAAAAGAGCCTGAACCCAGGCTCTTTTTTACCATTCCAATATGATTTTTCCGATGTTTTTATTGTCCTGCATGTGGAGGTGCGCATCTGCAATCTGTTCAAATGAAAACACCGTGTCCACGATAGGACGGATGGAGCCGTCTTCAAGATACGGCATTGCGTGCTTTACAAAATCCCTGCTCAGCTCGGCTTTATACTCGTCGCTCCGCGGCGTAAGCAGCGTCCCGGTCAGCTGCACGCGCTTCATCAGCAGCTTCATCAGGTTCACATTCGGCACATTCGCCCCGCCAAGCACGCCAATTAAAACCCAGCGTCCATCGGTTTGAATGCTTTTCAGGTTCTGTTCCCAGTAGGAGGCCCCGACAAAATCCAAAATCACATTTACACCTTTATCACCGGTAGCCGCAAGCACCTCTTCCTCAAAATTCTGCTCTTTATAGTTGATGCGTACTTCTGCGCCGAGCTTTTGAATAAATTCCAGTTTTTCTTCTGCTCCGGCGGTAGTAAGTACACGGGCCGACGAAAGCTGGCTTGCGAGCTGAATGGCTGCCGTGCCTACACCGCTCCCCCCGGCATGAATCAGGACGGATTCATGCTGGTTCAGGTGCCCGATCCAGTAAAGCGTCTGGTAGGCCGTTAAGAATACCTCCGGCACGGCTGCTGCCTGGGCATACGTGAACGCCTCGGGTATCCGCATCACCCGGTCGGCCCGCATGACGGCATATTCTGCGTAGCCGCCGCCATTCACAAGCCCCATCACCCGGTCGCCCGGGGAAAATGGGTTCTCAGTACCTGCTTCTTCCACTACACCTGCCACTTCAATTCCGAGCACCGGGTTTTCGATATACCCGGCCTTGCCCTCCCGGTTTAAAATGTCGGTCCGGTTCACGGCTGCTGCTTTTACCCTGATCAGCACCTCATCCATCTCCGGTTTGGGAGCAGGCCGATCCTGAATCTGCAGGACCTCCGGCCCACCGGTTTCTGTAGTAATTACTGCTTTCATTGCTATCAACTCACTTCCTTTAATCTTTCGTTTCCAGTATTCGCTTCCTTAAAGACCGTGTCAACTTGTGCGTTTATCTACTGCTGCATCTATTTATTTCCCGGGAAATAGCTTTTGTAGGATTGATTTTTCGATAATAGCAGCTAATACCTTTATACTGGAAAAAAGGCAAAAGCTGAGGTGCAGACAAATAATGACTAATATACAAGCATTAAAACAGGACGCTTACACATTTATAGAGCAATATTACCGGGAAACAGATCAGTCATCAGAAATTTTTCAGGCCCGCTGGGATAATGTAGAGCAGGAAATTGAAGCTTCCGGGCATTACGAGCACACGTTTGAGGAGCTATCCTTCGGAGCGAAGGTCTCCTGGCGAAACAGCAACCGCTGCATCGGAAGATTTTTCTGGAAGAGCCTCCAGGTTCTCGACTGCCGGTACGTGCGCACCGAAGAGCAGGCAGCCGAAGCGCTCCGCCACCATATCCGTTACGCAGAAAATGGCGGGAAAATCATTCCGACTATCTCCGTGTTTCCTTCGGTCAAAAACGGGCAGGAGCGGATGCGCATATGGAACTACCAGCTGATCCGCTACGCCGGCTACGAGCGGGACGGGACAATCATTGGCGACCCGCAGTCTGTACCCTTTACAAAATACTGTGAATCATTGGGATGGAAAGGCGAAGAAACATCGTTTGATCTTCTTCCTCTGGTTGTTCAGGTAAACGAAGGCGACCCCCGGTGGTTTCCGCTCCGAGCCGAAGAAGTACTCGAGGTTCCGATTAGCCATCCGGATAGCGATGCTTTCTCTACTCTCGGTTTAAAATGGTATGCTGTCCCAATTGTTTCGGACATGAAAATGGAGATCGGCGGCATCACGTATACGGCCGCGCCGTTTAACGGCTGGTACATGGAAACGGAAATCGGTGCCCGTAACCTCGCAGACGGGGACCGCTACGATATGCTGCCACGGGTTGCAGACGTACTCGGCATCGACCGGACGTACGCGGGAAGCTTATGGAAGGACCGGGCGCTTGTGGAGCTGAACCGCGCCGTGCTTCATTCATATAAAAAAGCAGGCGTCAGCATGGTGGATCATCACACGGCCGCCTCGCAGTTCAGACGGTTTGAGCAGCAGGAACAAAAAGCAGGCCGGGAAGTAACCGGAGACTGGACGTGGCTAATCTCGCCGGTATCGCCGGCCGCTACTCATATTTTCCACAGCTCCTACCGCAATATCATGCACACGCCGAATTTCTTTTACCAGCAGCACCCCTATAAATAATGATGCAAAGCAGCAGGGGAAGCAGGCAGGCTTCCCCATATTTTACGTTTGAATAAATACCCCTTCCGGGAACCCCTATACCAGTATCTAATATTAGAAAGGGTGATAAATATGAACGCTACACAGAAGGAATGCCTCGAAGCATGCATCGAATGTATGAAGCAGTGCAATCAGTGCTTTAACGACTGCCTCCAGGAAGACGACGTGAAAATGATGGCCGAATGTATACGTCTCGACCGTGAATGCGCAGACATTTGTGCTCTGACAGCTAAAGCAATACAGTCCAACAGTCCATTGATGAAAGAGACCGCTCAGCTGTGTGCAGAGGCCTGCAAAGCATGCGGAGATGAATGTGCCAAGCATGACCATCAGCACTGCAAAGATTGCGCAGATGCCTGCTACCGCTGTGAAAAAGCATGCCGGGAGCTTGCCGCATCATAATTTCTGCACAAAAGCCCCCTCCTAAAAATGGAGAGGGCTTCTTTTTTATGAAAATTTCACCGGTACACCGGCTGCTTCAAACAAATCGTAGAAGGTCGGACACGTTTTCGACACGCACCCCGGGTCTTCAATATGAATTCCGGGCACCTTTGCTCCAATCAGCGAAAGGGCCATAGCCACCCGGTGATCATCGTATGAGTGAAGCGACACGCCGATCGGCGTCCCCGGATATACTTTCAGCCCGTCCGAGTATTCATCCACCCGGATGCCCATTTTCTGAAGTTCTGTACACGCTGCGTGAATGCGGTCTGATTCGTGATGACGAATATGCTCTACGTCCCGGATCGTAATCGGTGCATCGGCAAACGGGGCCAGGGCAGCAACGGTCAGCGTCTGATCGGACATTTCCTTCATACTGAGCTCAAATCCTCCCGAAAGCTGTTCGGGACCTGTGACTTCAATGTAGGTGTCACCTTTTTCCACACGGCAGCCCATTTTTTCAAACACATCCACCATTCCTATATCCGGCTGGTTGGTGTCCATTGTTAAATTATTAATGCGGACCGTTCCGGCCGTTAGTGCCGCAAGGGCCATAAAGTAACTGGCCGTCGACGCATCTGCTTCAAGCGCCATGCTCCGGCCCTGAAAGCTTTTTGCCGGCACCTGCATATCGGTTAAATCCTCGTTGTACGTGACCGGTACCCCGAACTGATTCATTAAATCAAGCGTAATGTGTACATAGGCGTGCTGCACAATGTAATCCGGAATCCGGATACGCAGGCCTTCCTCTGTATAGGCACCCGTGAGCAGCAGGCCGCTGATAAACTGGCTCGATAATTTGCCGGAAATGGTCACTTCTTTCCCAGGGAGCCCGCCCGCATGAATTTCAAGCGGATAAAACCCCTTTTTATCTATGTAATGAACGTCGGCCCCGAGCGTTTCCAGGGCTTCCATTAACGGCTCCACCGGACGTTCACTCATTCGTTTGCTCGCTTCCACCTTGTAAACCCCGCTCCCCGCTGCTGCAAGCGGGCCCGGGAGGAAACGGGCCGTAGTACCGGCAGCGCCTATGTAAAGCTCTGCGTCCTCCTCCGGCCACCGGCCTCCGCATCCATGAATCGTAACCGTATCGCCCTCCACTTCGGACTTCACGCCAAGCGCCCGGAGCGCACCAAGACACCAGTACGAATCATCGCTTTTTAAAATGCCTGAAAGGGTGGACGTGCCTTCTGCCAGCGCGGCCATGATCAGTGCCCGATTCGTAAAGCTTTTACTCCCAGGCACTGTTAAAGAGGTCTGGATCGACCCTGGCGAAACCGGGGAAACGTGTACTTTGTCTACATCCGTTAATGAGGCCCACGGCGAGCGGGCCCGAAAATCTGGTGTACTCATAAAACATCCGTCCTCTGCATCTTTTTCTACATTACACCATGAACCAGTACTGCGCGCAACCAGCGTTTTTCCGAAGGCTTATACCACCCCGGTAAGTGCCGGACTGACCATAAACCAGAGCAGAAGCACCGCCATAACAATCCAGCCGCTCAGCTTCATCCATCCCGGCTCACGGCGCGAAAAAGCAATCATGCTCATAAATGCACTGAGCGCAAGCAGCAGAATGCCGATCGTCAGCAGCGAACCGAATAACGGTACAAAGGGACTGTTGTCGGGAAGGGAAAATACCGCTGAAACAATAATCGATACAGCAATCAGTCCGAGACCTCCCAGAGAAGACGTTAAAGAAATTCTGCTGAATTTTTTATCCTTCATTTCATCCTCTCCCTTTTGAGTTCTTTTCTTGTCTTCCTTTCCCTTACGCGTATTTCAAAAACGTGCGGTTACGTTTCCAGATCCATAATATCCTCCACGCTCACATGCCGGACGTCCCCACCTGCCTCTATCTTGATTGCTTTGTTCAGCGCATCCAGATGCAGAATTTTTCCGGTCATTTTTATTTCTGCATAAGGATCAAATACGTGAAGCGTCACTTCTGTCCCAGCCGTCAGAGCTTCCTGAAGGCAATGGGAAAATTCCTCAAGCTGCTGCTCATCTCAGAGCGGCCTGAACTTCATCCGGTCCTCTTTTTGATGACGCAGCCACATTTCCCGGTGCTCCGGCAGAATCATCCGGCTGGATTCCCAGCGCATATTCGACCCCGGGGTTAATTTGTTTTCTTTCATCCGTAACGCCCCCTTTCGCTTTAGTATACACGAACGTTTGTTCTTTTTGTGGTTTATCTTCAAAATGTGGAAATTTTTTCTGATAAAAAAGGCCTCCTGCATTAGGAGACCTTAATCATTTCAAGCCTTTTCTGTTTGGAAGAACTGCGGCAAATGCTCTCTATGGGCTTCGAGCATGTCATCAAGAATTTGTTTTGCTTTCGTATCGGACGGAACGAGTGGATTAATCGTCATCGCCAGAAGAGCCGTCTGGTAGTTTCCTGTTACCGCCGCTTCAGCAGCGACCCGTTCAAACGACTTGATCTGCTGCACGAGCCCCCGGACTGCCACCGGCAGCTCTCCGGCAGCAATCGGCCTCGGACCGTCCTTCGTAATGACGGAGCTGATTTCCACCGCCGACTCCGCTGGAATCCCTGCAATCGCACCGCGATTTTTCGTATTAACCGGCTGAATGTCCCGGGTGTCATTATATATCGAATTAATCAGGCTGCAGGCCGCTTCGCTGTAATATGCCCCGCCGCGCTGCTCAAGCTGCTCGGGCTTCGTCCGGAGCGTTTCATCGGCATAGAGGGTGAAAAGCTCCTCCTCCACTCCCTGGACAACTTCGGCCCGGGTGCCGGTTTCTTTGGCAGCCTCCTGTTCTTCAGCCAGCATTTCTTCTGTTTTATAATAATACCGGTGATAAGGGCAGGGGAGCACCTGCAGAGCCCGTATAAATTCGGGCTCCCAGCCAAGCGCTGCGATATTTTTCATTGTGGAGGCATTCGCCGGGTCTGCCACTGCTTCGAGCGCCTGCTGCTTTATATCTTCGCCATCAAGGTAAATATTCAGCCCGTACACCATATGGTTCAGCCCGGCAAAATCAATCTGTATGCGGCTGCCATCTACTCCAAGCGCTTCGGCCACCCCCATCTGCATTCCCACCGGCACATTGCAGAGGCCAACAATGCGTTCATGGTTTGTATAGCGCAGCACCGCTTCTGTTACCATGCCGGCTGGATTCGTAAAGTTGACGAGCCACGCGTCCGGGCAAAGCCGCTCGATGTCGTGCACAATGTCAATAATAACCGGAATCGTCCGCAGTCCTTTAAACAGACCCCCCGGCCCGTTTGTCTCCTGGCCAATCACGCCATAGGAAAGCGGTATCCGCTCATCCTTCGCCCGTGCTTCAAGCATGCCGACCCGGAACTGGGTGGTGACAAAATCAGCTCCCGGAAGCGCCTCCTCCCGGCTGTAGGAAAGATGTACTGTCATATCAATTCCTGCTTCGGCTGTCATGCGCTGGGCGAGCCTTCCTACGATCTCCAATTTTTCTTTTCCTTCCGGAATATCAACGAGCCACAGTTCCTTCACCGGCAGTTCGCTGTGTCTTTTAATAAATCCCTCCACAAGCTCCGGCGTGTAGCTCGAGCCCCCGCCGATCGTTACAATCTTAATACCTTCCTTCATCGTCCCACTCCTTTTTATGCATATATTTATATAGACCGGGCCGCCTGCGTGTAGACAGACGGCCCCGTAATGTTATTTTTCAAATCCATTATTTTTGTGAACGGCCGTGATCCAGTAGGCACTCTTTTTCGGCATGCGCTCCTTTGTATCAATATTGACGGAAAAATAACCGTAGCGGTTTTTATATGCATTCATCCAGGACCAGTTATCGATAAACGACCAGAGATGATAGCCTTTGGCGTTAGCTCCTTCTTCGATGGCCCGGTGCAGCCATTCGAGATGATCCTGAATAAACTCAATTCGGTAATCATCCTGAATCATCCCATCTTCCATAAATCGGGCTTCATCCTGTACCCCCATGCCGTTTTCAGAAATGAACGACGGAATATTCCCGTAGTTATCCCGGAGATTCATCATGATGTCATAGACCCCTTTCGGATAAATCTCCCATCCGCGGTACGGGTTCATCTTCCGGCCGGGCATTTCGTAGTGGTCGAAAAACCATTCCGGCAGTATCGGAGCACCTGGGTTCGGGAGATTTTCCTTCGCTTTAACCCGGCGAGGCTGATAGTAGTTCACACCCAGCAGGTCGACTTTCCCTTCCTGAATCAGCTCCTTGTCCCCGCTCTCGGTGTGCGGAAGCACCCCGTGCTCCCCGAGCAGGTCAATCAGCTCCTGCGGATACTTCCCGAGCACCGTTGGATCAAGAAAGCTCCGGTTGAAAAATAAATCTGCAATCCGGGAAGCCTTCAGATCTGCCGGATGGCTGCTTCGTGGGTACGAGGGCGTCAGGTTTAAAATGATGCCGATTTCCCCGCCAGCGCGGTCCTTTTCGCGAAAAGCCTTCACCGCAAATACGTGGGAAAGAAGCGTATGATAGCCTACCTGGGCCGCCCGCTTCATGTCGACGACGTTGGGATAGTGAAAGTCATACATGTAGCCGCCCTCCACTGGAACAATCGGCTCATTGTGCGTGAACCATTTTTTTACCCGGTCGCCAAACAGATCAAAGCAGATGCCGGCATAACGGCCAAAGTATTCCGCCGTCTCCCTGTTTTCCCAGCCGCCAATCTTCTGCATCGCCATCGGCATATCAAAATGATATAAACAGACAAATGGCTCCACGTCCTGCGCAATCATTTCGTTGATAACGTTGTTGTAAAAATCAACGGCTTCCGGATTCACTTCCCCGGAGCCGTCTGGTATCAGCCGGGACCAGGAGATCGACAGGCGAAAGGAGTTAAAATTAATGTCCTTCATCCGGGCGATGTCGTCCTTGTACTGATGGTAAAAGTCGGACGTGGTGCCGGGGCCGACCCCGTTAAAAAAACGATTCGGCTCTTCTTCAAACCATTGATCCCAAATATTTTTCCCTTTACCGCCTTCCTTCGCGGCGCCTTCAATCTGAGTGGCGGATGTGGCCGCCCCCCACCAGAATCCTTCTGGAAACGTGAACTGTTCTGCCATAGATGGTACCTCCTAAAATGGTTGGGCCTGAATATGTTTTATAATAAGCAGGAACCCGGCCCTCTTTTTCTTTTTGCCAGGCTCCTTTTTCATAGTTAACGAGTGCGGTACACTTCCACGATCTCCTCCGCCAGATCTCTGACCGTCATGGAGGTCATCAAATGATCCTGCGAATGAATCAGCATGACATTAACGGAAAAATCTTCGCCGCTTGCTTCTTTCGTGAGCAGGTTAGTCTGATAGGAATGTGCTTTTCCAAGTTCTTCCCCTGCTTCCTTAATCAGTTCTTCTGCACGGTCGAAATTTCCCGCCTTCGCTTCCTGGATCGCTTCCATGGCGTTTGCTTTGCCGTTGCCGGCGTATAATATAATCTGAAACGCCGTTTCTGTTAACGCTTCCATATTCTCCACTCCTATCCTGATTTAACCGCTTTTTTGCTTGTTGTCTGCATTTGTCATTTCTTTTTCTGCCTCTACTTCGTTCCGGAAATACTGACGGTCCAGAATACGCAGGAACGGGAACCAGATGATAAACACCACAGCCAGGTTAAACAGCTGCAGGACTGCCCCCTGCCAGGCGTTCCCAGTAGCCAGAAATCCGCTTAAGAAAATCGGGGTGGTCCACGGAACGATAATTCCTGCCGGCTTTGGCACGAGACCGATCGACATCGTTACATATGTGATGACTGCGATCACGACCGGAGCCACCAGCCACGGAATTAATACCAGTGGGTTCATAATGATCGGCAGACCGAAAATAATCGGTTCGTTAACGTTAAAGAATCCTGGAGGCCCACCGACTTTACCGAGCTGTTTTGCCTGTTTGCTGCGTGCGAGCATGAACAGCCAGAGCACAATCGCAAGGGTCATGCCGGAGCCGCCCATTCCTACAATAAATGTATCAATAAATTGCTTTGTTACAACGTTTGGAAGCTCTTCTCCAGCCTGGAATGCGCTCAGGTTCTGCTCGTTCAGCGCGTACCAGATCGGGTCGAACACGGAGTTAACCAGAATCTGTCCGTGCAGGCCGAAAAACCAGAATACCTGAATCATAAGAACAGCTATGATCGTAGCCGGCAGCCCGCTGCCAAGCGCGGTTAACGGTTCCTGTAACACGGTGTAAATAAAGTTCTGGGCAGACTCAAACGGGGTAAGACTGAACAAAATACGGATAGCGAGAAATACTGATAAGGTCAATGACACTGGGATTAAGGCGCTGAACGATCTGGAGACAGCCTCCGGAACTCCGGCCGGCATTTTGATCGTCAGGTTTTTCTGTACAAAGTAGCGGTACAGCTCGGCTGCGAGAAACGCGGTCAGTATACCGACGAACATGCCTTCCGCCCCGAGAGTGGAAGTAGGTATAACTCCCTCAACGTCTTCGAAGGTCTGCGGTGTTAATATGATAAAACCAGCCAGAGCAACAACCCCGCCGTAGAGTGCTTCCACGCCGTAAGAGGCTGTTAATTTATACCCTATACCAATGATAACAAAAAGTCCCATAATACTTAGCGTGGATGCCGAAGCCGGACCAAGCGCTGCCTGATAGGCTGCATAGGCGTCTTCCCCGATCAACTGGTCAAGAAAAGGAAAATTGGCGAGAACAACTAAAATGGAGCCAAAAATGATTAACGGCAGGGCAATCAAAAACCCGTCGCGCAAGGCCGTCAGATGACGGTTGTTATTTAACTTTTCTGCGATTGGCATTAGAATGTTTTCCAATACCTCCATAAAACGATTCATGTGTCTCCCCCCCTATTTTTGCTCGTTTAACAGCTTCATGGCGTGATCAAGTACAGCTTTTCCGTCTACCCGTCCGTAAGCGACAGAATCAATAATATCAAGCGGAATCCCCTGTTCATCGGCAACCTTACCAAATTTTTTCTTCATAAAACGCATCTGCGGGCCGATCAAAAGGACATCCGCCTTTTTGATTTCTTCCGGTGCTTTGTCCTGGGCTGCTGCCCATATTTCTGCCTGGACCCCCTGCTCTTCGGCTGCTTCTTTCATTTTTGAAACAAGAAGACTTGTCGACATTCCGGCGGAGCATGCTAATAAAATATTCATTGATATTCCTCCAATTAAAATAAAATGATGTGCGGTTGATATATTCAATATAATAAAATAGCGCTTTCACAGATAGAGAATGTTCTTCCGTTAGGAAGCGGAAATGATTTGCACTTCCTTCCTGTTTCTTTTGTGCTACTTTTATAGTATCCCTAATTGCGCACTGCAGGCCATGAAATTTTTCTGCAGCGCTTACATACATGTTTACCTTTTAAGGGGGTTAAAGAGACATGACTACAAGGAGCAACAGCATTTTAAGAGAATTGGTTGCAAGCGGCGTCCCTGTGACCGGCAGCTACCTCGCATCTCTGCAACAGGTGTCGAGCCGGACCGTCCGGGAGGACATCAAAGGGCTTCAGACAACGCTTCAGTCGCACGGAGCAGAAATTGAAGCCATTAAAGGAAGGGGTTACCAGCTGAAGATCATCGACAATGATAAGTTCCGTGCATATGTAAAGGAGTACCTGCAGCCGGCATCCCCTGATTCACAGGCTCTCCCCAATCTGCCCGAAGAACGGGTCGCGTATCTAATTCAGCGGCTGCTTCTTGCCAGTTCCTTTATCAAGCTGGATGAGCTTGCCGATGAGATGTTTGTAAGCCGTTCCACGGTACAGAATGACCTGAAAAAGGTGAGGGAGATTTTAAAGGAGTATAATATTGCTCTCGAACGGACAGCCAATGACGGCCTGCATCTTCAGGGAAGCGAGATGCGTATGCGCTTTTGCATCGCTGAATATATTTTCGACCGGCAGAACGAGCAGCCGCGCCACGATCAGTCGCTGCCTTTTCTTCACCTTTCCGAAGAAGAACGAAAAAGCATCTGGAGCATTATTTTAGAGCAGATTAAAATGCAGCACATTTCTTTATCCGATATTGCCCTGCACAATTTATTCAACCATATTCTTATTGCCTACCAGCGCATCCAGGACGAGCATTACGTATCGATGTATCACGCAGAATTTGATGAACTGACGCAAAAGCGTGAATATCAGGTAGCCAAAAACATTGTTGAAGAAATCAACCAGACCTGGCAGGTGTCCTTCCCGGCAGAAGAGATTGCCTATATTACGCTTCACCTGCTCGGCACCCGCCTGTTTGACAACGAAGAAGGCACTGCTGAGGCGGTTAAAAACTCCTTAGATACCGATACGTATGACATGGTCGCTTTTCTGCTCTCTCATATTGACAACGAGCTGCATCTGAAGCTCCAGCACGATCAGGAGCTTATCATCGCCCTTGCGCTTCATCTGCAGCCCGCCATCAGCCGGTTCCGTTACAATATGAACGTTCGTAACCCGATGCTTGCCGATATTAAGGCCAACTACCCGCTCGCCTTTGAAGCCGGGGTAATCGCCGGTATCGCTCTCGAAGAGCATTACGATATTCGCATTGATGAAAATGAAATTGGGTATCTGGCTCTCCATATCGGTGCTGCTCTTGAGCGCAGTAAAATGGAAACGACGCCTGCCCGCTGCCTGATCGTCTGCGCCTCCGGACGCGGAAGCGCCCAGCTGCTCTACTACCGGCTCCAGTCAAAATTCGGAAAACGCCTCCACATCATGGGGACGACAGAATACTACCGCCTGCGGGAGATGAATTTTGACCACATAGACGTGATCATCAGTTCCGTCCCTATTTATGATGAGCTTCCTGTACCAGTCCTGCAGGTAAATACAATTCTCGGCGAAACCGACCTGCGTACGATTGAAAGCTTTATTTCCCAGGAGCCTGCCGTCCGCACGTATTTACGGGACTCGCTGGTCTTTTTACACCAGCCTCTTTCTGACTCAAAGCAAGTGCTCGAATTTTTCGAGCGGGAGCTTTCCTCCCGGCGCTTAATTGATGATGGTTTTCTCGATTCTGTCCTCGAACGGGAGCATGTGGCCTCAACTGCCTTCGGCAACCTTGTCGCCATTCCTCATCCGGTCACGCCAAAGACCGAGGAGACCTTCTTGGCCTTCTGCACGCTTGATAAACCTGTCCGCTGGGGTGAGCGGCCTGTGCAGCTTGTCTGCCTGTTAAATGTTAAAAAAGACAGCACCGAAGACCTTCAGGAGATGTATGAGCTGCTCGGCCGGGTGATTGAACAGCCGAAATTAATTCAAAGGCTGTTAAAAGCAGAAACTTCTGAAGGGTTTCTCCAGCTCCTCGCCTCCTCATGAGTCGATCTGGCAGAGAAAATAATCTTTTTCTGCCTTTTTCCTTCTTCAAAAACGATTTTCGTAAATTATTCACATCCTCTCCTCCTTTCTGAACGTATTCTTTGTTATAAAGGAAGAAGAAGTTTATAATCACGTTCTCGTTCATATAAAAGGAGGAAAAACCTATGCGCCGTTTAATCGCCTGCTTAGCTGCAGGCTTCCTGCTTTCGCCCACAGTGGCTGAAGCACATACACACCTCGAAAGCTCCGACCCTGAAGACGGAGCCACGGTAGAGGCACCGGAAGACATCACGTTTTATTTTGACGGCCCTATCGAAGACTACAACGGGGTCACGGTCAAAGATGCCGAAGGAAACGACGTGGAGACCGCCGACGTTTCCATCGAACCAGAGGACCAATTGAATGTAACCATGGAAGAGCCGCTTGACGCAGGAGAATATGAAGCCTCTTTTGATATTGTCAGTGAAGACGGCCACATTATGGAGGACAGCTCTTCGTTCACTGTAGAAGAAGCATCCGAAGAAGAGGCGGCTGCCTCCGGTGACAACTCCTCTTCTGAAAACAACGCGGAAGGAGCGGAAGAAAACGCCGAAGGCGAAACCGAAAGCGCCATTAATGAAGAAGAAGCCGGCTCCGGATTCGGCATAACCATCGGCCTCATCGGCCTCGGTCTCGTCGCCGCCATCGTTGCACTGTTTCTCTTCCGCCTGAAACGCCGGACATGATTCTTGCAGCAGGCAACGCTCTGCAGTATTTGTTTTTCGCTGTACTCGCCGGTACGCTTTTACTTCAGCTTATTCCTTCTACGCACCGGCCGGCTCTTTCTATTCCGTTTTTCGTTCCGGCAGCAGCTGCAGCCCTGCTGCCTCTCGTTTCCTTCGTCCCCATCGCCCAGCTCACCCGCACGGTAGCTGCGGGCAGGGACATGCCTTTTTTCGGAGCCCTCGAGCGCATATTGTTCCAGTACGAAGTAGGCCAGAGCTGGGTAGTACTGTTTGTGCTGAGCTTTTTTCTGCTCGGGATATTTATTCTTTTCTTCCATTCCACCGGCATGCCTCGTGCTGCTGCTGTGGTCGGACTCGTTCTTATTATGGGAATGATTGGCGCTCTGGGAGCATCCGGACACGCTGCCAACGCAATCCCGCTCATCGGCGGAACGCTTCACTTTTTCCATCTGCTTGCCGTGAGTCTGTGGATCGGCACGCTTTTGATGGTCAGCTGGTTTGCCGTTTCCTATAAACAGTGGGCTTCTTTTCTGGAATGGTTCACGCTGATCGCTGTCATGTGTGTCATTATTATCGCCTTTACTGGCGTAATCATGGGACAGCTTTTGACAGACCCTTTTATCGGTTCGTGGGCTCTTCCATACGGCGAAGCGCTCATATGGAAGCATTTGTTTTATATTGTTATTCTCATTTTTGCTCTTTTTAACGGCATATTTATCCGCAAACGTCTGCAGCAGGTCAAGGATTACAATCCGCGGCAGTGGCTTCGGGCAGAAAGCCTGACCGCCATGCTCATCTTTGTGATTACAGCTTTTATGACCGAGCAGGAGCCGGGCGGCAGTCTGCATTATGAAAACCCGGCCTTTTTGTTTCACGTGCTCTACCCTGCTTCTATAACGGACAATCCTTTTTTTCAGCTGCAGCTGCATCCCATCACCATTTTAAGCGTGCTGTTATCCATTGGATTTTTATACCTGATGGTGCAGAGCTTTCATCGCGGACGCTCGCCTTTCAGCGTTTTCGTTCTCGGCTGTATGTTCGTGCTGAGTGCATATACCGGTCTCGTATATATTCTGGATTTTGCCTGAACAGTCATGCTGTCCAAGTGCTCATGGAATGTTCATGGGTGCTTTTTTATTTGCACACCGATTATTTCCGGGTAATAATTAATGTTAATGAAAGGAGCTGTTTTATGTTTCAATTGAACGACGTAAAATACAAAAATATTATTAACACAAAAAAGCTGACCATACCGACAGATACCATCACTGCCGTTACTGGTCCGAGCGGCTCCGGAAAATCAACTCTTCTGCGTCTTCTTAATTATTTGATCACCCCGGAACGCGGCACCGTTTCCTATCAGGGGAAGGCGTTCTCCGACTGGGAGCCCATAGAACTGCGCAGGCAGGTGATGATGCTTCCCCAGCAGCCGGTGCTGTTTGGAGAAACGGTTGCTGAAAACCTTCAGGCCGGAATACTGTTCAGCGACAGGGAAGAAGCTTCTGAGGAAGAGCTTACCGCAGCAGCACAGCAGTGCATGCTTGATAAAAAACTTAGTGACCCTGCCGAAAATCTGTCCGGCGGAGAACAGCAGCGTCTCTCTCTTGCCCGCCTGCTTCTTGCCGGTCCCGATGTTTACTTACTGGACGAGCCGACGTCAGCGCTCGATGAAGATATGGAATGGAACGTTATGGAGCGATTCCTGGCTGAGGCACGCCGTTCTGCCAAAGGAATTATTTTTATCAGCCATGCGACGGCGATGGCCGATCACTTTGCCGACCACATTATTCAGTCAGATTCATTTGCCCGGGGAGAGGAGTGACACTATGACAGAAAACACCTCTATTATCGAGCTGTCGTTCTGGCAGATCCTTGCCGCCTACGTGTTTATCGTTCTTCTTCTCGCCATTGTGCGCTGGCGGAAAATCCCACGGGAAAAAGAAATACTCATTTCTTCGCTCCGCATGACGTTTCAGCTGCTGTTAATGGGCTACGTGCTTATGTTTTTATTTGAAAATCCGAGCCCCTGGCTTACGTCGCTGATTGTCCTTTTGATGCTCGGCTTTGCGATCTGGAATATCTTTCAGCGCGTCCGCAGCCCCTTAACCCGGGAAATGAAGCGGGCAATTGCTGTATCTATGAGCATCGGCACCATCCTGAGCCTGCTGTATTTCAACTTCGTAGTCATTCAATTTGCTCCGTGGTTTAACCCCCGCTATTTCATTCCAATTGCAGGCATGATTATCGGCAATTCCATGACTGGTATTACCCTTGGGGTCCAGACGCTGACAGAGTACCTGCACAGCCAGCGCTCGCGGGTGGAAGCAGCACTTATGCTCGGCGCAACACCAAACCAGGCCACCCGTAAAATTGTAAATCAATCCTTTGACGCGGCCATTCTCCCAACGATTAATAATATGGTCGGCGCGGGAATCGTGTTTTTGCCCGGAATGATGACCGGACAGATTATTTCCGGCGTCAACCCCGTGACAGCGATCGGCTACCAGATCGCTATCCTTCTTGGTATTACCGGGGCTGTCGCTCTTAGCGTTATTTTATTTACCCAGTTCGGCTACAAGACGTATTTTAACGACCGTATGCAGCTGAAGGAGTAATAGAGCGGCTGCTTCAGCTGTACGCCGGAGGCATATATTCCTTCAGGCTGTTTTTTCGAAAGGCTTCACTTTTTTTCCATTTACCCGATATGAAGTAAGAGAAGGTATTTGTTTACATATTGGGGGAGTGGATGAACGTGAAGGAAAAGTTATTACAGCCGAATCTTCGAAAAAAATTACTCATATGGTTTTTAGTGATTGGCCTGCTTCCGGCTGCGGCTGTCGCTTTTTTTGTCTTTCAGGAAAGCAGCAGTGTCGTAGTGGCTGAAGAAGAAGAAAAACTGACCATGACTTCTGAAGTCGCAGCAGAGGAGATGGACCGCTGGCTCGTCAAACGGCTTGATGAAATTGTACTCGCTGCAGGAACGCAGGATATGAGCAGCGGTGATACCGATACCCGCCTCAGCCTGATGAATCAGATCATTGACCGCGATGAAACGTTTGAAACGGTCGTATTTACCGGTAAAAGTGGAATCGTAGAGGCGCATACTACTGAAGAAAACATAGGGGAGCTCGATCTCGGCGACAGGGACTACTTTAAGAATGGGATGAACGGGGAGACTACGATCTCCGACGTCCTTAACTCCAATGCCACCGGAAACCGCATTGTGGTTGTGGCTTCACCGGTAACCGCCTCTAATGGGGAGATTGCCGGCGTCATGTCTGCCTCTGTTAATTTTGATGCTTTAATGGAGCGTTATACAGGCAGCGAAAAGGAAAACAGCGCTATGCCTATTCTCGTGGATAATCAAAACGTCATTCAGCTTCATCCGCAGGAAGACCTTATCGGCCAGCCGGTCGGCCAGGCTGATATCAGCGGTGAATGGCAGTCGCTGCTTGCCCAGGATCAGGAGGAAGCATCCTCCACGACAATAGAAAACGGCAATGAACAATTACTCGTATCCGCTGCCCCGGTTCAGGAAGCAGGCTATAAAATTTTCTTTCTGACGCCAATGGAGGAGATCCTCGCAGCCACAAACGCCCTCAAGTGGACAGTGCTTACGATTATCGGCGTGGCAGCTCTGCTCATTATTGGTGCTGCCGTTCTGATCGCCGGCCGTATTACAAAGCCGATCCGTTTAATTACCGATCGGGTGAAGCAGGTAGCCGATGATGATTTAACCGGTGATGATATTGAGCTGAACCAGCGGGATGAAATCGGCCAGCTTGCCATGCATTTTAACCGCATGAGCACCAGGCTGAAGGAGCTGATTGGACAGTTTGATATGAGCTCCCGTCTTCTTCAGGACTCATCAGAACAGCTTTTGTCAAATTCCAGCAAATCCAGCCAGGCCATTACCGAAGTCAATGCCTCCCTGCAGCAGGTAGCCTCAGGCTCGGAGCAGCAGTCTGTAAGTATTAAAGAAAGCGCCGGGGCCATGGAGGAAGTCTCCAAAGGTGTCCAGGAGGTAGCGGGCAGCACGACCTCCATTTCCGAACATGCGGCTTCGACGACAGAAAAAGCGAACGGCGGCCTCGTTACGGTGAGCGACGCCCTGGAAAAAATGCGCTCCATTCATGCCTCTGTCGAACGTTCCAATGAAGTAAACCAGACGCTGAGTGCCCGCTCCCGGGAAATTGAAAACATTTTAAATGTCATCACTGCCATTTCAGAGCAGACTAACCTGCTTGCCTTAAACGCTGCTATTGAAGCAGCCAGGGCCGGAGAGCACGGCAAAGGGTTTGCCGTCGTCGCCGAAGAGGTACGAAAGCTCGCCGAGCAGTCCCGGGACTCTTCCTCCCAGATTGCTTCGATTATTTCAACGATTCAAACGGAAATCCAGGATTCCGCCGTCTCCATGGAGCAGGTCACCGGCGAGGTTCAGGATGGTCTGCAGATGACCGAGCAGGCAAAGGCGGCTTTTCAGGAAATTTCGGATTATACGAACGAAGTCAGCGTGCGCCTTGAAAGTGTGGCAGCCACTTCGGAGCAAATGGCGGCAAGCTCTCAGGAAATAACCGCTTCCTTTGACGAAATCTCGGCAATTTCTGAACACAATGCCGGTACCTCCCAAAGCGTGGCCTCAGCCTCGGAAACGCAGCTTCAGGCGGTAGAAGAGATCGACGCTCTCGCGGAAGCACTGAATATGATGTCCAAAGAATTAAATACCATCGTTTCCCATTTCCAAACGGAAAACGACTAAACGCTAAAAAGATCCCGGCTCGATGCGAGCGGGGATCTTTTTTTATGAGCTTCCGAAAATCAGCCTTAACGAAACAAAGATGAGACTGATGGCCAGCACGCGCAGAATAATAGCCCCCGGCAGCTTTGCCGCAAGCGCAGAACCAATCTGGCCGCCGACTACAGCCCCAATCGCCAGCCAGAGCACACTCTCCCACTGCACGTGGCCGAACCAGGCATGCGCCGCCGTTCCTACTGCCGCCGAAAGCACCATCAAAAACATCGAGGTCGCCGTCGCAATATGGGGCGGAAAAGCTAGAAGCATCACCATGGTAGGCACCATAACAGAGCCTCCCCCGACACCAAACGACGTTGAAATAACGCCGACAGCCAGCGCAATCGACAGACCAATCCATCGATTGTATGAGTATTCATATGTATGTCCGGTAAGGTCTGTAAACGTCCGGCTTGTCGTCGGCCTGCCGGCGCTCCGCTGTTTGTTTTTCGGACGGAACAGCAAAAACAGGGCCATACAGAACAAAAAGATGCCAAACGCAGTATAAAACGTATCTGTATCAAAAAACTGGGTCAGCCACGCGCCAAAGACTGCGCCCGGCATCATGGCAAGCGCAAAATAGACACCGCTTTTATAATCAATCCTTTTTTGCTTCGAATACGTCCAAGTGCTTGAAATGGCAGTAAACAAAAGAACTGCCATCGAGGTGCCGGCAATATCCGAGGCCGGCATCGGAAAGAACAGTGCAAGTATCGGTACAATAATAAACGCTCCGCCGAGTCCGACCAGCGAGCCGCAGGCAGCGGCAAATATGCCTGTGAGCAGCAGTAAAACAGCTTCCATCATTTCCTTGTCCTCTTTTCTTCTATGTAATTCAGCTCCATTTTAGCATGAATAGCCATTAAAAAAAGCCGGCTTATCCAGCCGGCCCGCCCGAGCCCCGTCCTACGTTGTTACCGGGGCATCATTTACCTGTTTCACAAACTCCCGCATAATGGCAGGCAGATCCGGCCATGCGTGTCCGGAAACCAGGTTTTTATCCACATAATCCATTTCATTGATATACTCTGCGCCCATGCTTTCCACTTCCGGCTTGCACGCCTGGTAAGCGGTCAATTTTCTTCCTTTTGCCACCTCTGCGATTGGTGTCAGCACAAGGCTTCCATGGCACATAATCGCAATTGGCTTATCCTTTTCAAAGAAATGCTTCACAATTTCGAGCAGGTCCTTGTTCATCCGGATGTGCTCCGGTGCTCTTCCTCCCGGGATGATCAGCGCATCGTAATCAGAGACGTTTACATCTTCAAAAGCGATATTCGCTTCGATGCCGTACCCCGGTTTTTCCGTATACGTTTCCCAGTCTTCAAAGTCGTGAATTACCGTATGCAGCTTTTTGACACTGGCAGCTGCCAGATCCACATGAAAACCTTCCTCCATGCACCGAAAATAAGGGTAATACACCTCCAGCGCTTCCACGGCATCACCGGCCACGATCAATACTCTTTTCGCACTCATCGTACACGCTCCTTTTCTGATTGATGGAAAGCTTACTTTTATTTTATACCCCTTTTGATGTAATAGAAATATGTTTTCTGCATAAAAGTTTAAGCACGGCCGCAGCTTTCTCTTTTCTGCAGCTCGGTGGCTACAAGCACCGTTTTGGGAACCGTTCTTCGTCCATCGAGCCTTTCAAGCAGAAGATCCACCGCCGTCTCCCCCATCACCTCTGTGTAAACCTTCACGGACGTAAGCGGCGGATAAACAAATTTAGCGACACTGACATCATTGACACTGGCCACACTGATGTCTTCCGGCACTCTGATCTGCGCTTCATGAAGCGCGCGCAGGCATCCTACTGCCATCGTGTCATTAGCCACAAACAGAGCTGTCGGTCTCGTTTCTGCGGCCTCAGCGGCCAGTTCGTTTTTTGTTAAATCATAGCCATCCTGAACCGTAAAGCGGCCCGTTCGTATCCAGGGCACCGTATGGCGGTCTTTTTCAGTCATCAGCCGGCGGAAGGTCTCTTCCCGCGGATCCGGAATCGTTGCGGTTTCTGACGGGTAGGACTCCCGCCCGCCCAGATAGCCGATACGCTTGTGCCCCAGCTCCTGAAGATAAGAAAGAACTTTTTCCGTTACACGCTGAAAATCGGCAATAACGGCGTCAAACGTCTCTTCGTCAGGAGCAGAATCCACAAAGACGAGCTGCGTGCTCACATGCTGCAGACGTGCCGCCTGCTCCGGGCTGAATTTGCCAACAGCGATGACCGGTTCACTTTCAGCCGTTTCCTGCTCCAAAAATTCTTCAAGCAGCAGGCGCCGTGCCCGAATGCCCAGCTCATCGCAGCGCTTTTCAATGCCCAGGCGGATCGACAGGTAATACAGGTCTTCAAGCTCTTCCTGTTCGGTGTACCAGTAAACGATAGTAAGGGCCTGAACGGCCTGTTTGCGTTTTGCGTGCTTTGTATAGTTCAGCGCTTCGGCGGTCTGGAAAATACGCTGCTTCGTGCTTTCCGCTACTGACAGTGTGTCATCATAGTTCAACACCCGGGAGACCGTGGCTATCGATACGCCGGCTTCTTTTGCGATATCCTTTATCGTTGCCATGTCATCAGCTTCCTTTTATTTTTCTTTGAGCTTTAAGGGGAGCGTGTACAAAAACTGGAGGAATCCGCGGCGTCCAAAAGCATCCTGCTTGAAAACGCCGGCATGGTGCAGCACCTCCATAAATTTTTCACCTACGGCCTGTTCTACTCCCAGCCGTACTTCAGCTTCCGGTTGGCCCTGCAGCTTATCACGCAGCTCTTCAGCCCACGTTTCGTGCTGTTCGGGCACACGCTCTCCAAGCCCGGCGGCAAATTCAGTGATCTGATCGAGTTCACCGAGGAGTCTGGCCGGGAGAACAGCCAGTCCCATAACTTCAATCAGTCCGATGTTTTCTTTTTTAATATGATGCACTTCCTCGTGGGGATGGAACAGGCCGTACGGATGCTGCTCTGTCTTCCGGTTGTTGCGCAGCACTATATCCATTTCCCAGACCGTACCGTTTTTCCGTGCAATCGGTGTTACTGTATTGTGCGGTTCTCCGTTGGAGTAGGCTTCTATCTCAAGCTCCGCGTCAGTATAGTCCTGCCATGTTTTCCGGACAGCCTCCGCAGCCTCAACCACGCTTTTCTGCTCCTCTGAGCGCAGCCGCAGCACACTCATCGGCCAGTGAACAATTTCCACGGTTAAATCCGGATATTTCGTTGATTCAAAAACGGTTTCCGGCTCTGCTTTTTCCAAAGCAAAGGTATACCTTCCGCCCTGGTAGTGATCGTGGGATAAAATCGAGCCGCCCACTACTGGAAGGTCTGCGTTTGAACCCATAAAATAATGCGGAAACTGCTCAACAAACCCAAGAAGCCTGGTAAATGTTTCCCGGTTGATTTTCATATCCCGGTGATATTCGCTGAGAAGAATGGAATGCTCCGGGTAATAAATATACGGGGAATACTGAAGGTACCATGTTTCCCCTTCAAGCTCTGTCCGGACTAACCGGTGGTTCGACCGGGCCGGATGGCCGAGCCGTCCCGGATATCCTTCATTTTCTTTACACAGAACGCACTTCGGGTACGACACCGGCGCACTTTTCTGCTTTTCCGCTTCAATATCACGCGGATCTTTTTCCGGTTTGGAGAGATTGATCGTAATATCGACCGTCCCATAGGAAGATGCATACGGGAAATGAACGTTTTTGGCTACCCGGTCCATCTGAATGTAGTTGGAGAACCGGCTCAGCCAGTAAAAATAATCGGTGGCCTCGACCGGGTCCCGGCGGTGCTTTTCTTCAAAGGTCCGCTGGACGTCAGAAGGCCGGGGAAGGAAAATATTCATGATGTCTGCTTTGGCCTGTTCCCGCCTGTCGAGCAAATCCTCCACGATCCCTGCCTCCACCATGTAGGAGGTGAGCTGCCCGAGCAGTTCCTCAAACGGCTTTGGCCCGCCAGCTGCATTTTCATCAATCGCTTCGAGGTGAAGCTCCCGCAGCAGTTGATTGCGTGCATACACCTTATCCTCTGCATGAATTAATTTATTTTCCTCTGCCCAGTCGACGAGCGACATGACAGCTGAATCCACCTGTATAGCCATAAAACCTCTCCTTTCGCTTACTTTTGTCCGGCACGTGCCAGCTCCCGTGCTCCCCCGCCGGCAGTAGCTTTGTAGAACGAAGGTTTGAAGCCTATCTCTTTTTCATAGGCTTCTGCAATACTTTTCTCTGCCTCTTCGGCCTGGCTATGTTCCACAAAAGCGATCGCGCATCCGCCAAACCCTGCTCCGGTCATCCGGGCACCAATCACGCCGGGCTGCTTCTGGGCGGCTTCAGCCAGCGCGTCGAGTTCGGGACCGGTCACCTCATAATCCTCCTTTAACGAGCGGTGTGACTCATTAAGCAGCCGGCCAAATGCTTCATAATTTTCCGCCTTCAGCATTGCTGCTGCCTGCTTCGTGCGGTCGTGCTCATGAATAACGTGCCGGGCTCTTTTTCGGACTGTTTCATTTTTTACCTCCCGGCTGAGCTGATTCCAATCCTCTACCGTTAACTCACAAAGGCTCGTAATGTCCCGGTGCTGCTGCATTTCTGCCAGTGCTTCTTCACATTCCGCCCGCCGCTCATTATAGGCTGATCCTGCAAGCTCCCGGGACTTGTTCGTGTTCATAATCAAAATAGTATATTTATCTGTCGGAAGCGGAGCGTATTCATATTCAAGCGTTCCACAGTCAAGCAGCATGGCATGTCCTTCTTTGCCAAATCCGATCGCAAACTGATCCATAATACCGGTCTGAACGCCGATATACTCGTTTTCCACCTGCTGGGCGTACTGCACAAGGGTTTTAACGGGAAGTCCCCAGCCCTCCCACTCATTCAGCAGTACGGCTGTAACCAGCTCAATTGACGCCGACGATGATAGGCCGGCCCCGTTTGGAATATTACCGGAAAAATAAATATCATAGCCGGTTTCGACTTGATAGCCTTCCGCTGCCAGAATGGCAAACATCCCTTTCGGATAATTCGCCCAGCCGTGTTCCTCCTGAAACGAAAGCTCGTCCAATGAGAGCGTTACCATTCCGTCGTTTAAAAAATTGCCGCTCACCAGCCGCAGCTTTCGGTCACTACGGCCGGCCGCTGCTGCATATGTGCCGTTTGTAATCGCACACGGGAACACATATCCCCCGTTATAATCTGTATGTTCACCAATGACATTAATACGGCCAGGAGCAAAAAACAGCCGTTCCGCCAGACGGGAAAACTGTTGTTCAAATTCTTTCAATACCGATGCATCCATGAAATAGCCTCCTTCATTCTTTTTATCAGTATAGCGGAAAGCTAAGTCGAAATAAATATTTTACTAAAATTTTTACTTTAAAATTTTAGATTTTCACAGCCTGAATAGGGGTAATGGTAATTTAGCAGAGAGGAGGCGGCCCGGGTGTTTTTTAATAAATTGTTTGAACGTCTGGTTAATGTAAATACAGCGGTTATTTTTATGATTACTGCCCTCGTGATTGGGGGAAGTTCCTTTGCTATCTATTACATAGAGCCTGAAGAATTCGGCAGCCCGTTCAACGGCTTCTGGTGGGTCATGACTTCTGTCACTACTGTCGGCTTTGGTGATTACGTTCCGCAGACAGTGCCCGGAAAGCTGTACGGAATTTTTCTGTACATGATCGGCATTGGTCTGATCTCTATCGTGATCAGTAAAATTATTGATTTTATATATGTATACAACCGCAGAAAGGAGCGGGGAAAATTGGATTACAACGGCAAAAATCATATCGTCATTGCGGACTGGAGCAAGCACGCGAAAATCGCGATTCAGGAAATTTTAAACACGGAAAAAAATATTGAGATCGTACTTATCGATCAGTACGAAGAAACACCGTATCACCATGACCGCCTGTTTTACGTCCGCGGCAATCCGGCCGAAAAAGAAGTACTCGAGCAGGCAAATATCAGTGAAGCCCGGGCGGTATTTATTTTCCCCAATGAAATCACCATCAGCGGAGAATATATTCATGATCCTTCCTATATCGACGGCAAATCATTATTAATTGCCACCAATATCCAGCGTCACTTTAAAGGTATTTATACCATCGTAGAGGTTAAGGAGCGAAATAATATTCACAACTTCACCCATGTGGACGTGGATGAATTTATCGTCAGCTCAGAAATGATCTCCCAGCTGGCCGTCCGTTCGGCTTTCAGCCGGGGCACCTCAAGGATCGTGTCACAGCTTTTGTCAAAGAAGCACGGAGAGGATTTGTATGAAATACCTAAACGCCCCTCGTGGGGAACATACCGGGAAGCCTACATGGATCTGCTCGAAGAAGGTGCCACGCTCGTTTCAGACCACGATGATTTAAATATCAATCATAAGCTCGACGAACGTATTCCGGAGGACGCCCAGCTTTTCGTTATCTGCCACGAAGATACGTACCATAAAATTAGCGGAAAACAGACAAAATAAATTATTCTGCACTGTTTAACTGGAAATTATCTCCTTATCATCCTTCGGCTGCGTTATAATAGCCGGGTAAAATAACTAAACGAAAAGGTGTGACGCATATGAGCTTTAACTGGGGCATCATTGGCACCGGCAATATTGCCGGAAAATTTGCCGAAGCATTGAACGAGGAACACGGCAGCATTCATTCCGTCTGCTCCCGCACCATGGATAAAGCCAAAGGCTTTGCAGATGATTTTAACATTGGACATCCGTTTGATTCGCTGGAGACATTCATAGAAGACGAAGCGCTTGATATCGTCTATATCGCCACTCCCCACACGAATCATTACGAGATTGCCAGGCAGTGCCTTGAAAACGGGAAGCATGTGTTTTGCGAGAAGGCCATTACTGTTAACAAGCAGCAGCTCGATGAACTGGCGGCACTTGCTTCAGACTGGGACCTGGTGCTGCTTGAAGCGATGACGCTGTATTATCATCCGCTTCACCGTAAGCTGCAGCAAAAAATCGCAGACGGGGTAATCGGCAGCGTGCGCTCTATTAACGTCACGTTTGGTACTATTAAAGAGTACGACACCACCAACCGCTTCTTTAACCCGGACCTTGCCGGGGGCGCAATGCTTGATATCGGCGTTTACGCCCTATCTTTTGCCCGTTTTTTCCTGCAGGAGCAGCCGCAGGAGGTAACTACCATTGGAGAAATGGCTGGAAGCGGCGTCGATGACCAGTCAGGCATCGTTTTAAAAAACAGCCGGGGCCAGATGGCCACAGTCCAGCTTTCCTTCAGCTCCAGGCTTCCTAAGAGAGGGATTATTGCCGGCGATAAAGGCTCAATTACTGTCGACAACTTTCCGCGGGCCGACGAGGCAGTCATCGAGTATACAAGCGGAGAAAGCGAGCGCGTTACTCAGGGCGAGACGTCAAAAGCCCTGCATTATGAAATCCGGGAAATGGAACGGTCCGTCTCCAGCCGGGACTATGCCTCTATTCTGCAGTACTCCTCTGATGTGATGGCACTTATGGACGAATCCCGGCGGCAGTGGAATTTCCGCTATCCATTCGAATAATCCCGATTTCCCGGGAAATACAAGTAAAGCCTTTATTCCGCGCGGAATAAAGGCTTTTTTACTTAACGGGACTCCAGCAGCACATTGTTAATGGCCTCTGCCACCCCATTTTCATTGTTTGTCAGTGTAATAATATCAGCTGCTGCCTTGATTTCCGGAATGGCATTTCCCATCGCCACCCCGCACCCTGCTGCCTCTATCATAGATAAATCGTTGCCGTTATCTCCGATACACATTACCTCCTCCCGGGCGATGCCGAGCCGGGCCGCCAGATCCATCACTGCGTTGCCCTTACTTGCTTTTGGATGGAGAAATTCCAAAAAATGTGGTGTGCTGCGCATGATTTCATTTCTCGCTTTAATTTTCTCCGGCAGTAAAAGCTCTGTTTGGTCAATGTCATCTTTCTCGCCGACAAACATCACCTTCGGCAGTGCCACAGATGGTCCGACCTCTTCAAGCATGCGCACGCGTAAAGGTATATTATTTAAGTAAGCGTCAAGCACCGTGTATTTATCAATATCCTTTTGCGGCGTGTAAATATGCTTTTCACTAAAGTACTGCATAGCTATGGGCAGCTCCCGGCTCAGATGCTCAAGCTCCATAACGTCTTCATACAGCATATCGAGCTGACTGACGACCCGGCTTGCGAATGTCTCCTGGACAAGCGCGCCGTTAAATACAGCAATATAGTCCCCCTCTTCCCGAAGTGACAGCTGATCGACATAACGCTGGACACCCGGGAGCGGCCGTCCGGTACACAGGACGATTTTGATGCCGGCTGCTTTCGCTTTCCGGACCGCCTGAATCACCTCCGGCGTCAGTTCATGCTGATCATTCAGCATAGTCCCATCCATATCTACGGCTATTAGTTTGTACATACTAATCCTCCTGCGTATTTAAATATGTCCTGCCGGTCCCCACAGGAAATGCTCCTCCATATAGGCGAGCAGTTCTTTTTTCCGGTGCTGAAGAGCTCTGCATACCTGCTGGCCTACCGGCACCTGCAGCACCTTTTTTCCACACTGGCCGCATATATCCTTTTCAGTAAACGTATGAAGGACATTTAACGGAAATAGCGGCTTTCCATCGGCTATTAAAAACTGAAAGCGCTGGCCGTGGATCGAAAATAAAACAGTATACCCCTGGAACTCTGCTGCCTTGTGTACAATCACATTTTCTACTTCGGTCATAGCTGTGTTTTTCCGCACCCCGGACCTCCTTTTTTATAGGGGACTGACTTCTTCTTTATTAAACGTAATAATATCTCTGTTTTTCACAGAAAAATATCCGGTCATGCTTTTAGTATAACTTTTTGCTGAAAATCACGCCCGCCTCTTTTAAAAAATCATTCCCCGGGGAATGAACAGTAAGGAGTCCAAACATCCAAGGAGGCTATACAATGGCATCAGCACAAAACCGGGCTTTTCGTCTTCGGGAGTCGAGAAGCATAGAAAATCTGGAGATGACAGAAGAATCCATGCCGCAGGTGCAGCGGGGAGAAGTGCTTATCCGGGTGAAAGCTACTTCCTTAAACTACCGCGACCTCGCGATGATCGAAGGAAACTATCCGGGCGAGCTGCGGGATAATCTCGTACAGCTGTCGGACGGGGCCGGTGAAATTGTCGAAGCAGGCGAAGACGTTCGCCGCTTCCGCGTTGGAGATCGGGTAGCCGGTAATTTCACACGGGAATGGTTCGGAGGAAAGCGTCCTTCCTATATGGAGCCGTATGGCACACACAGTGACGGCTGGCTGACGGATTATAAAGTCATCAATCCGGAAGAGCTTGTGCGTCTGCCTGATCATCTTACGTACGAGCAGGGAGCCACGCTTCCATGCGCGGCCGTCACTGCCTGGAACGCCCTTCACGGACCGTCTCCAACCGGTCCCGGAGATACCGTTCTGACGCTTGGCACCGGTGGCGTTTCCGTCTTCGCCGTTCAGCTGGCGAAAATCCTCGGCCTGCGCGTTATCTCCACCACCTCGAGCAGCTGGAAAGAGGAAAAGCTCGAGGAACTCGGCTCTAACAACATCATCAACTACAACGATACCCCGGACTGGGGAAAACGTGCGAAAGAGCTTTCCAACGGCGGCGTCAATCGGGTCGTCGAAGTGGTTGGTCCCGCTTCATTCCATCAGTCCATTGAAGCAGTCGCCCCCGGCGAGGAACTCTCTTTAATCGGCGTGCTCACAAGAACCGGGGAGAAAATTGATTACTTCGACCTGTTCGGAAAAGCTTCCACAAGAACGATCGGTGTCGGCAGCCGGGACATGTTTGAATCCATGAACCGTGCAATCGCTGCCCATCAGCTGACACCGGTCATTGATACGGTCTATCCATTTGAACAGGCCCAGGAGGCCTACCGCCATATGAAGAGCCAAAACTTTTTCGGCAAAATTGTTATTTCCCACGAGCAGTAATAAAACAAGCGGAGCGCATCTGTGACGCGCTCCGCTTAATTTTTCCCAACCCATTCGAATAGTAAGGAGAGGATCTCGTTGACAGACGTTACCGCCGCTTCCCCGTTTACATTACATAATAAAAATGTGACATTTAAAAACCGGTTCGTTAAATCAGCCATGAGCGAAGGCCTCGCTACAAGAGCCCACCTGCCGGATGCTGACATCTTCCGGCTGTACCACACATGGGCTAAAGGAGGGGCAGGCTTACTGATTACCGGGAACGTGATGATAAATCAGCAGGCGCTTGGGGAGCCGGGAAACGTCGTGCTTGAGAGCGAAAAGCAGCTTGGCCTGTTCCGCGCCTGGGCCCGTGCCGGCACGCATAATGATACCCATTTATGGATGCAGATTAATCACCCGGGCAAACAGGTACCAAAAGGCGTGGCCCGTGAAGCCGTCGCCCCTTCGGCTGTACCGTTTGACTCAGGGATTCAGCGCTTCTTTCCCGACGCCCGGGCTCTAACGCATCCAGAAATAAAAACAATCATCCGGCAGTTTTCCCATACCGCCTCCCTGGCCAAACATGCCGGCTTTACCGGCGTTCAGATTCACGCCGCCCATGGCTACTTGATCAGCCAGTTTCTCTCGCCCCGTCATAATCAGCGGACCGACGAATGGGGCGGTTCGATTAACAACCGTTTCCGCTTTTTACGCGAAATTTTTAACGCTGTTCGTGAGGCTACTGGACCAGAATTTCCTGTTGGAGTAAAAATTAACAGTGCGGATTTTATGAAAGCCGGCTTCTCGGAGGAAGAATCCCGGTATGTAATTAAAGAGCTCGAACGCCTTGGA
The DNA here is from genome assembly GCF_056034385.1 of Marinococcus sp. LNHM3E3-2.2. Lineage (NCBI taxonomy): Bacteria > Bacillati > Bacillota > Bacilli > Caryophanales > Bacillaceae > Marinococcus > Marinococcus sp. LNHM3E3-2.2. Next base: position 239,998 of record NZ_JBQLIC010000002.1, on the reverse strand, counting down.
GTGGATATGATTGAAATCTCCGGAGGCACTTACGAACGTCCGGAGTTATTCGGAAAAAATGCTTCTGCCTCTACGCTTCGGCGTGAAGCTTATTTCCTCGAATATGCCGAAAGCCTGAAGCAGACCACAGAGGTGCCGGTAATCTTAACCGGAGGCTTCCGCACCCGTCCCGCGATGGACAACGCGCTCCAGTCAGGTGCAGCCGATTTCATCGGCCTGGCAAGACCAATGGCTGCGTGCCCGGACTATCCGGCCAGGCTTCTTTCAAAAGCTCCGGTCCCACGGATTGTTCCTGTCAAAACCGGTCTTCCGTTTATTGATAACCTCGGGATTATGGAGCTTGCCTGGTATAACCAGCAGCTCGCCCGGCTTAGTAAAGGCCGGAAAACCGCCCCTGGTTTCCCACCCATTCTTTCTTTAGGACTTCTTCTGATGAAAAATGGCTTAAATGTTATCCGGCAGCGCAGAGTATAAGCTTTACAGCGCCTTTATCAGCCCGCCGTCCACGAGCAGTGTCTGGCCGGTCACATAGGTGTTGGCAAAGGATCCGTAAAAAACGACCTGCGCAGCAAACTCTGCCGGCTGCCCGTATCGACCGAGCGGAATGCCTGCTTCCGAGTCCCTGCGCACCTCCTCCGCGCCTTTATTCATCTGTCCGGCTTTTTTTTTATCAATCTCTGCCACCCGGTCTGTAGCTATTTTTCCAGGACCCAGGGAATTAATGAGAATGCCGTGCGGAGCGAGCTCCTGGGAGAGACTTTTGGCCAGACCCATCAGGCCGGCCCGGAATGTATTCGATAAAATTAAATTGTCCAGCGTCTGTTTCATCGAAGAAGACGTAATATTGACAATCCGTCCGCCTCCGCTCTGCTTCATTGAAGGCAGCACTGCGCGTATTGCGCGTACAAAGCTCATCAGGTTTAAATCAAACGCCTGCTGCCAGTCATCGTCATCAAAATCATCAAACGTGCCGGCAGGAGGACCGCCGGCGTTATTAACGAGCACATCGACCGGACCGAATGCTTCCACAGTGTATTCCACAAGCGCTTTTATCTCCGCCTCTTTCGTAATGTCGCACACATAGTAACCCACCCGGCCGTGGCCGCTTAGAGACAGAAGCTCTTTTTCTGCTCCTCTCAGACTTTCCTCCGAGCGGCCAGTAATCATGACGTCGGCGCCTTCTTTTGCGAATGCGGCAGCCGATGCTTTTCCAAGGCCCCGGCTTGATGCCAGTACGAGCACCGTTTTTCCTGCAAGCTGCAGATCCATATTTTTCTCTCCTTTTTACTGCCTCCGGGCTGCATTCATACCGGCGGCTGCATCTGTTTAGTTTCTTCTTTTAGCTCTTCGGTGTTAAATTCGTCCTCTACCCTTCGTTTAAGCACATAGCCGAGCACAGCTATCACTACCGCAAGGATTCCCAGGATAATCATTTTCATCGGCTCAAAGGAAAGAATACTCGAACCAAAAAAGCCGAGCAGTACAGCTCTCGGTATAGTACCTATCAGAGTGGCGCCCAGATACTGCCGCCATTCTACATCCAGGCGGGCGCTGAGGGAGGTTAATAAATCATAATGAAGCACCGGGATGAGCCGGAGCATTAATAAAAATTTGAAGCCGTGTTCCTCGAGCTCTTCCTTGATTTTATCGAGCTCCTCCATATTTTTATCGTCTAAGTTTAAATCTCCCGCCTTGCGTCTTTTCGTAAAAAAAGATACGGAGGCACCCAGAACGGCCCCAAGAAAAATAAGGAGGGCGCCCAGCCAGTGCCCAAACAAAAACCCGGAAGCTATGGCGAACACGGGGAGAGGAATCAGCAGGTACGGCCGGATCGCAAATAAAAGCAGCAGAACGACCGGTCCTAAAAATCCAATGCTTTCCATCCACCCTTTCACATCTTCAGGATCGAGATGCAGATAAAAGCGTGAAAGCAGCAAAATCAAAATAGCGGCACTCACCGTAATTGTCAGCCGCAGAGCGTAGTGTTTTAATTTTGTTTTCATGGCGCTTTCCTCCTCAATATCTATCTTTATTATAACGGAGAAGCGGCTTCATACGCCTTATTTTCCAAAAAATTATGCTTGTAGAATCGGCCTCTTTTTATGAGGACGGGCAAAAAACTTTCCATCTCTACTTTTTTTAGGTAAGCTGAAGCAGGTTTAATCTTTTTCCTTTATTTATATTTTCGCTTAGAAAGGCGGTCTACATATGAACCAATTAACCGGCTTCAAGCGGGCCCGTTTTGTTATCCTGCTCGGAGCACTTGCAGCACTGATTCCTTTGACTATTGATATGTACCTTCCCGCCCTTCCTGATATTACCGCTTCCTACGAAACCAGTGCCTCTATTGTACAGCTGAGTTTAACAGCCTGTCTGCTCGGGCTCGGCGTTGGCCAGCTCGTCGCCGGAGCCCTCAGTGACGTGTACGGACGCCGCCGTCCGCTGATCGTCGCCCTGATCGTTTATATTGCTGCTTCAGCTGCCTGTATTTTTGCACCGAATATTTTCATATTGATTGCAGGGCGTTTTATTCAGGGCTTTGCCGCATCTGCCGGACTCGTTATTTCCCGGGCAATAGTCCGCGATGTCAGCAACGGCGCTGAACTTACGAAGCTGTTTGCCCTGTTGATGCTCGTCAACAATCTCGTGCCGCTGCTCGCTCCTTCTATTGGGAGCGGAGTGCTCCTTTTCACCAGCTGGCCCGGAATCTTTTTAACACTTTCTGTACTCGGTACTATTCTGCTGCTGATTACGGCGTTTCGGTTAGGCGAAACGCTGCCTGTAGACGACCGGGTGCCAAGCAACCTCGGTGCTACCTTCAGCAATTTTATTTCTCTTCTTAAAGACCGGCAATTTTCGGGATACGCTCTCTCCCAGGGATTTATGATCGGTGGGATTTTCGCTTACGTAGCCGGCACTCCGTTTATTTATCAAAATATATACGGCGTATCCCCACAGGTATTTAGTATTCTGTTTGGCTTAAACGGACTCGGCCTTCTGCTGGGAACGTTTATGGTCGGCCGTTTTGCTTCTGTTATTCCTGAAAAAACATTTCTTGAAACCGGTCTTGTAATGGCGTTTGCGGCCGGACTGGCCCTGCTTGTAGTCGTTATTTTTGAAGGACCGCTCTGGGGAATAGTGCTGCCTATCCTGTTTTTTGTTACTTCTATCGGCTTTGTCGCTACTTCTTCGTTTTCCCTTGCGATGGAAACCCAGAGTCATATCGCCGGCAGTGCTTCTGCGCTTTTAGGTCTTCTGCCGTTTGTACTCGGTGCCGTAACGGCTCCTATGGTCGGGATTGCCGGTGAAGAGACAGCCGTTCCGATGGGGCTCACCATCTTTTTGATGAGTGCACTGGCTCTCGTAACATACGTATTCATGGCTAAGCGAGGCGGACCGACAGAAAAGCCGGCTTAATAATCTAAAAGAATCACGACTTTGGATGTAAAAAAATAGAGGGCACGGTTATGAGTTTTGTCAAATACTGTCGTATAAGTCTGTCAGCGCCATGGGTACATGCTCTCTCTTTTTCTCATTGTTTACAAGCAGTAACTCCTGCTTATTGGCAAAAGATCAAAATTTTCTTACATTTTAATAAGATCTTTTATACATATAGGGGGAATTACATGAACCATTCATATTTACGATGGGGGATTGCTGCCAGCGCTTCTGCCGCTTTTTTCGCACTGCCCGCAGCTCATGCCGGTGCAGCAGAGGGGGAAACAGAGGTAACAGTCATTCATGCCAATGACATTCATTCTTCCATTGAGGATATGGGAAAGCTTGCCGGTTACATTGATGAGAAAAAAACAGAATCTGATCACGTGGTCTTTGTCAGCCCCGGGGATATTTTCAGCGGAGACCCGGTAGTCGATTTACAGGATGGGGCTCCTATGGTCGACTTAATGAATGATGTCGGACTTGAAGCTATGACGATCGGCAACCACGAATTCGATTATGGCCAGGAGGTCTTCGCCCAAAATGAGGAAGACAGTGATTTCACGTGGATTAGTGCCAATACATCAATCGAAGACAGCTCGATCCCTATTGAAGAACCCGCCGCGTATGATGAAATTAACGTTAACGGTGTCGATATCGCTCTTCTTGGGCTGACTCAGGCGCCGCCTGCCACAGCGCCTGATGGCATCGAGGGCCTCAGCTTTGACAATGATTACGCAGGGGTGGCGGAGTCATACGAAAGCCTTGGAGAAGACGCAGACCTTTTTCTCGGCCTTACTCATATAGGCTACAGTGAAGATGAGCAGCTGGCAGAGGACGTAGATTTTTTTGATGCCATTATTGGCGGCCATACGCATACTGTCCTTGAAGAGCCGGCCGTTGTGAATGGCACACCTATTGCCCAGGCAGGCTCCAGCCTCGACTTTATCGGAGAAATGACCTTTACCCTTGATGATGAAACCGGAGAAGTAACAAACACTGAAGGTCAGCTGCACGACATCGAGAACATAGAAGCGGTAAATGAAGACGTTCAGGCGAAAGCAGATGATTATATAGCAGAAGCGGATGAACTGCTCGGAGAAGTGATTGGGGAAACAAATACCGGCCTGTCGAGAGACAGCCGCTATGAGGAAGACGCCCCGCTTGGTAACTTCTGGACCGACTCCATGCGCTACACCACAGATACAGACGTTGCCGTTTATAACAACGGAGGCCTGCGGGCTGGCATCGACCCTGGAGATATTACTGCAAGAGATATTTATTCCATTGAACCATTTGGAAATAATATCGTTGAAATGAATATGACCGGAGAAGCTCTTGAAAATGTAATCGAGCAGTCCTACAACCGAAATGAGCAGGTGGATCTGCAGACGTCCGGGCTGAACTATACCGTTTATACGACCGAAGACGGAGCATTTAACGGAGCCGGACTAACTATTGACGGAGAGCCAGTCGAAAGCACGGAAACCTACTCGGTCGCGCTGCCAAACTTCCTCGCGGACGGCGGGGACGGCTATAATTTCGAAGGGGAAATTATCCAGCCGGATGCCGGGCTTGTGACTAACAGCATGATCACCTATGCTGAATTCTTAATGGAAACGGAAGGCGCCGTGGATTATGAAACAGAGGGGCGGATCAGCCTTGAAGCCGGGGAACCGGCCGCTGAAGAACCGGAAGCTCCCGTTGAAAACGTCACAAAAGAATGTATTATCGATGAAGTCCATGAACTGGTACCAAACGGCAATCCAAACAACAATGACTCTGACTTTAACCGCGGTCAGCTGATTTCTATACTTCAAAAGTATAAAAACGGCAAAGATGTGGAAGTTCCTGCTGCAGCAGAGCCGGCAAAGGAATGCATAGATCAGGCTCAAGCGGATTAATAATGTAACACTCTTCAGGGCCGGGGAAATCCGGTCCTGATTTTTTACTGCAAGCTGCTTTTGACGGAAGATAATTCATATTAAATATATTCTAATTTAAGGTGTGATATTTATGATTCAAAGACTGCATTCCCTGGGATTTTTGTTCATTATTATCAGCTTCGTGCTTTTTGGATATTTATTTACTCAACACGGAAATGGTTATATTTTTGCTCTATTGGTATTTATCATTGGATCGTTGCTGCTTTTATTTACTTCCATAAAAAAGAACACAGAAAGAAGCTTACTTTGCCGCATTCAACTGCATAAATACCAGGCCGTTGGCCCGGGACCCAGAAAGCAATTCAAAATTCATTTATAAGTGCAGGCAGTGCGGGCACAGCAAAAGTGTATTTCGGGCAATTTAAAGCCTGCACCGCTTTGCGATACAGGCTAATTTACTTAAATAACACCAAAGATATTTAAGAATACGCGAATAGCTAAAAAACAAACCATTAACATTACTAAACCATAAATAATATTTTGTGATGTATTATTAGCTAATTTACCTAAATATCTACGTTTATTACACAAAATCCATATAGAACCAACAATAGCTGGAAGCAATAACCCATTCAAAGCTTGGGCTGTCATAATCAACTGGATAGGTGTCTCTCCAAAAGCAAAAACGATCAAAATCGGTGTGACGCCTGCCACCAACATCATAAGTCGATTTGCAACAGCTTTAGGTTCTTCTGAATGGCCCATTGCCTGACCAAGAAGCGCCGGCTGTACAGAAATATTAAATAACCCTGAAGAGAAACCAGCTGCCCAAAGTCCAACTGCAAATAGCACACCTGCATACTGACCAAGTAGTGGTGTTAATTGATAAGCCATATCTCCAGCGCCTTCAATTACAGCACCTGTGCCGTAAATGACTCCTCCGGCACAAATTAATATAGAAATAGCTACTATCGCAGTTATTGCTACATTAGTACGAAGATCGAAATAAGAAAGAGCCATCTGTTTCGCTCGCGGGGTTACATAATCATTTTCGTATTTTTTCTTAATAAACGCTGAAAGCCCAAGAGCAGTATTTGGCGGTAGAGTTGTCGCAATTAAAGCTAAAATTAACCAATAATTACTTTCCGGTATTTGAAATGAAAATCCGGTAGTAAATATCTCAGTGATACTTGGCCCTGAAACAAAAACGGTCAATACGAATGCTCCTACCATCAACCCGATGAAAACTCTATTAATATTTTCTAACAGTTTATAAACGCCAATCCAAGAAATAGCTAAAGCCATTAAAGCTAATATACTGACCCAAGCTACTACAGATATAGAGGGAAGAAAAAAATTTAAGGCAAGAGCAGCACCAGTAAAATTTCCCGCCTGAAATGCGATTGCACCTAAAAGAAGTGCTATGTAAAGCGTTATTGCCCATCCCTTTCCCATATATTCGCGAATACCTTCCATCGCTGCCATTCGGGTTTGCACTGTAAATTTCACTACTGGCCGCTGAAAAAAATAAGCTGCTAAAGATGCTATGACTAAAATCCACATTACTTGAAAACCATAACTCGCCCCCGCTACAGAGACAGTAGTAATTGTTCCCGGACCTAAAATGCAAGCAGCTACAATAGCAGCTGGGCCGAGAGCCTTCAATTTTTCTCCCCAAGTTATAGAGACTTTTTCTGCACTGTCTGCTGGTACAGACTCCTGTAAATCTTTTATTTCTTTCATTTCCCCACTCCCATTTTCTTTTTATATGTTATATAAAACCATATAAAAACCACTAAGATTGTATTTATGGGAGAGAACCTTACATTCTTTTTTATATATTCAAATTTCAGTTCTTACATTCAATTTATTTTAATTTACATTTTTTTTATAATAGGAAAAACTATTACTTCCCCCCTTGAGTAATGTTTCCGTGGCACTCTTCGTCCCGGCTCCCCATTGAACAAAGAAGGCAGCAACCTGCTAAGACTTGGTACTGTCGAGCGTCCCGCCCATTAATCCGACAGACATACAAAAAAGCCATGCCGGATTATTCCAGCATGGCCTTTTACATATATCCTACAGTTATTTCGCTTCCGTCACCGGGTCCGTAACAAACACTACGACACTTGTGTCGTTGTAAAAATCCCAGTCCACAAAAATATCATGTACCTTCGTCCCGAACAGACGATCAAAGCGTATTTCGTTTAACAGCTGTTTTTCCAGGTGGCGCTTCGCCGTTTTCAGATTCGCTCCGTGACCCTGATTGATTAATTCTTTTTCAATCAGTATTAAAATGCCTGTCCTAGCAGCTATTAATGTTCGTTCATTGATCTGGTACATCGCGATGTCATCAGGAATTTTTTCTGTTTTGGCACTGACGTCGTTTACTTTTCTTTTGATATTTTCTTCGTATTCCGGTCGTTTTTGGTCTTTATTAATTTTTAATTCCTGCGAATTCAGGGCAGTAATCATGCCCGACCGGTTTTCGATATTCCAGTCAAAATAAAACTCCCAGCCGTCTATATCTGCGATCCTTGACAGGTAATGCTTCACTTCAGGAAGGATCTGCTCCATCATTGTCTCCCGGAGCTCTTCGACAGCTTCCTGGTTTCTCTGTCCCATGATAACCTGCTCCATCGGAGACAGAAATTTACGGATATGCATTACGATGCAATGAGGATCAATGCTGACGTAGACCGATTCAGGTCCCTTCCCAAAGTGATCCCTTAATAACTTTCCAAGGTAGCTTCCCAACTGCTTCTGTTGCTCCTGCAGGTCTTCACTTGAGTAATTTTCCGCCATGCCCTCTCCTCCTCTTAATATATATCGGCTAAATTTAAAGATCTCAAAAAAAGATCTATGTATGAATTGCAAAATAAAGGCCTACCTCCCCGGGAAGGCCGGCCATTGTGCCTACAAAATACCACCTTGATAAATGATATTCTATTATCTCTTTCCCGCCCATGCGCTTCATTCAATCATTTAATTTCGATAATCTGCGTTTAATTTGCATTTTATTAAAATAAACCTACAGAAAAAACCGGAGACTGTTTTTAGCACCGGTTCTTTTTCCATATTCATTTCATACTCCGTACATCGAAACGATTCCTGCGTTCACCGGCGAGCAGCCGGCTGGGTTTTATGAAAAAAATCACGGCAAAAAACAGCTCCGATCAGCAGTCCAACCAAAAAACCAAGTATCAAACCACTACTATAACAAGAACGCGGAGGTATAGCTTTAGAAGCTGTTTCCTGTTATGTACGAAGCGTTATAATTCCGGTTCGTAAAATTCTACACGGAGTCCCTCAAGCGTAAGTTCTTCCGGCTTCCATTCCCCTTCTTCGAGCAGTCCTTCCCGGGTAAAAACAAGAGAGTCCTTATCCTGAAAATCTTCAAGCTCCCAGTAAAGCATCCGGTTTTCTTCCTGATAAATTTCAAGGTACGCAGCATTTGAATGTTCCTTTGCATGTCCTTTAAATAAACCAAAGGGAAATGTTTTTTTAGACCGGTTTTCCATTTTTCTGAACGTGAACTTGTGTGTTTCATCAATCGTGCCGTGCATTTCATCTTCCTGAATATTAATTTCTATTGTTCTCAATGTATCTCTCCTTTTCTGTATTTACTTTGATTGATAGTTATTTATGAATAAAAGCCCTGTACATTTAACGTTATACAGAGCTGTAGAGAAATAACATATTTACCATACTTCTTTACTACCCTCATTTTTTCCCGTGTAATCTTTCTTTAAAGAATTACCGCAACCTTTCCTTTCTCTGTACGTAGGTTTGGTATACTGGATCCAGTTCCTAAGAAGGAGGAAATCAGATGGCCCAGGCGGTATCTCTAAAAGAACGTATACATACGATCGATATGCTGAGAGGCTTTGCCCTGCTCGGCATTATACTGGCAAATATGGCCGCCTTTAAAGCTTTAGGCTTCAGCCAGTACGCAGATATGATAAATACCAGTCTGACGGAAACTACAGCAGCCGATCAAGCTATTAATACGCTGCTGGACTTTTTTGTGATTGGAAAATTTTATCCCCTGTTTTCTTTTTTATTCGGGCTCGGATTCTATATGTTCCACAAGCGTCTGGTAGAAAAAAACCTTTCCGCTGACCGTATTTTTCAGCGCCGGCTTCTTTTTTTACTGTTTACCGGCATAATTCATCTCGTATTTTTATGGTCCGGCGATATTCTTCACTTATACGCGGTGACTGGCTTCTTTCTGCTTATGTTTATTTATAGAAGCAGTAAAGCAGTTTTAGCATGGGCTCTCGGACTTATCCTTGCTTCGGGAGTCTTTATGACCCTCCTGTTAACTGCAGCCTCCGCGGGGACTGCCTCAATGAACCCCGGGGCCTCCGCCGAGCAGTCAGTTGCTTCGGGAATTTCTGTAATGAGAAACGGCTCCTACGTCGATATTTTATCCTACCGGCTGAGCAATGAAGTCGTATTCGTTCTGCTTCAGCTTCCGTTTTCTGTGCCTTTCATTCTTGGATTATTTCTCATCGGCTTTTATTTTGGACGCCGGAGCATGTTTACAGAAGCCGCGTTTCATATAAAGTCATGGAAGCGCCTCTGGGTACACAGCCTGTGGCTCGGCCTTGCCCTGAATGCCGCCGTTACAGCACTTAAACAGGAATGGACAGCCCTTCCCGGCGGTATCAGCACCGGGCTCGGAGATGGTTTGAATTATATCGCCGGACCAGTGATGATGCTGTGTTACGTGTCGTCGTTTGTGCTGGCCGTAAAAAAACCAGGACTGCGCCGGCTTCTGCTTCCATTCGCCTCCATGGGGAGACTCGCTTTAACAAACTACCTGCTGCAGACTATTATTGCTGTTCTCTTGTTTCATGGCTACGGCCTGGGGCTGTTCGGGGAGGTTTCTGTTACTGGCGGGTTTATTGCAGCGTTAATCATTTATATTTTCCAGCTCGCCGGCAGCCATTGGTATGTGAAGAAATTTTCCCAGGGGCCAATGGAATATCTGTGGCGCAAATGGACCTACGCCCGTAAGGCGTGAATCCAAAAGGCAGCCGCTCAAGCGCAGCTGCCTTCATTGCTCCGGTTCTTTAGTAATATTTTTATTCCACCAGTCTGCTGCCTGTTTGCGAAACACGAGCAGCGCGCACCCAAACAAGCATAAAATCGCGGGAATCCAGTTCGGGACACTGGCTAAAATAAATAAAAATACGCCGATGCCGTTAATAAGCGTGGCCAGATTCATCACTTTTTTTGGTTTCAACGTTTCTCCCCCGTTTAGCTATGTTAATTTTTCCGTTGGATAAAATTCAATTTCCCGGCTTTCCCCCGGTTCCAGGTTTTCTTCACAAAATTGCTCCACGATATCTTTTAGGGAAGCGGAATCAGATGCAGCGTAGCGTTCCTTTAAATAGCTGTTCACTTTTTTCTGTTGCTTCCGGTGCGCTTTTGGCACCATCAAAAAACCAATCATTTCACCGTCAGACGTGCGGTCCAGTCTATCCGCCAGTTCTTCGTAGGTCATTTCAGCCCTCTGCCTCCTTACACGGTACGCTCTTTTATCATTTCCATTATTTTCTATATCATTTATGATGAACATGTCTTTTCATCTTTCCCACAGCATATCATACAAAGGAGGGCCCGACATGCATGATTATCCCGCAGTAGAAGTAAGCCAGCTGACAAAACAATTTAAGGGGGCCACTGCTGTACACCCATTGAGTTTCGAGGTCCACGCTCATGAAATATTCGGCTTTCTCGGACCAAACGGGGCCGGTAAAACAACGACGATGCGGATGCTCGCCGGATTGCTTGAACCGAGTAGCGGGGATGGATACATTCATGGTAAATCGATTATAAGTCAGGCGCTCGAAGCAAAGCAGCAGCTTGCTTATCTGCCCGATAAACCAGATATCTATCCAAAGCTCACAGGATGGGAATTTCTTCAGTTTATTGCTTCTGTATTTAAACTCGACAAAAACATATGGATAGAACATGCAGAGAGGCTCCTGCACCGGTTTGATTTAACAGAAAGCGCCGGCAGGTTAATGGAGACATATTCACATGGCATGAAGCAGAAAATAGCTTTAACCGGAGCCCTGATTCATCAGCCGTCTGTTATTTTTCTGGACGAACCTACGGTCGGGCTCGATCCGAAGAGCTCGCGCGACCTTCGGGCTATTCTGCGCGAAACCGCAGCAGACGGCACTGCCGTTTTTTTCTCTACTCATATGCTCGACGTTGCTGATCAGCTCTGTGACCGGGTTGGGATCATTCACCAGGGGATGCTTCTGCAGACGGGCACTCCAGAGGCGCTTAAACAGGAGCATGCCGGTCACGCCGAAGGCTCTCTGGAGGATGTCTTTCTCCGCATGACAGAGCAGCACGAAACCGAAGGCCCTGAAGGAGAGGTTCCGTGATACAAACGCTCTGGTATTATCAGAAAAAAACGCTGCGCCATCAGTACGAGTCTCTGCCGTCCGGGCGAAAAGTATTATACATCACTCTGACAGCCCTGGCCCTGTTCATTATGGTTCCCTTTGGTCTCGGCATGGCTGCGGCCGGGGACGTTTTTTCTCCGGAAAGCTTACATGCGGTCATCGTTTACCTGCTGCTGAGCATCATGGCCGTCATCACTTTCGTGACCATGCCGCGCACCTTTCAATTGTTGTTCGGCTCCAAGGATATTGAGTTTTTATTCACTCTTCCCATCCGCTCAAGGCATCTGTTTGCCATGCAGTTTTTCACCGGATGGGCCGGATTCCCCCTGCTTTCCTTTTTATTGTTAACCGGGCTCAGCATTATTATCGGAGTCGTTTCCGGAGCCCACCTACTGTTTTATCCGGCCGCTGCTCTTTTGTTTTTCGGCCTGTCTGTTTTTGGAGCAGGCCTCGCGTTTCTATTGAATCTGTTTCTGGTTTATATTCTGCCGGCCCAGCGTGTCCAGCAGCTGACTACTGTAATCAGCTTCATATCTGTAGCCCTGTTTGTTCTGGCTGCGCAGATGCCAAACATTATTATGCAAAACGGTAAAACATCCCTTACCATTGAAGCAGCTCCCGTATGGCTGCCCACGCAGCCGGTGGCAGCCGCTCTTTTCGCTTCTTTTCACGGGGAAGGCGCAGGAGTCATTTATACGGCTGCCTCCCTCGGAGCTTTGGCGGTTATAAGCCTCGCTTCCCTGTGGTTCGTGGAAAAACACTATTTTTCCTCCTGGCAGCGGGCCGCCGAGCCCGTGGGAAACAAAACCAAATCGACCAGGCCCGGGGCCGCCCGCCCTGTCCCCCATGCTATTGCCTTTAAGGAATGGCGGGCTGTGCAGCGAAATCCTAAAGAATGGACCACCTGCTTCACGTTTGCCCTTATTCTTATTTTAATGTTCATCAATTTCTTTGGCAGCGACTCGGCGCTTGCTTCGCCCTGGACAAACCCCGCCTCCGCCTGGAGCAGTGTGCACGTTATGCTCGGTCCAGCTATTCTGCTTGGTCTGCAGCAGTTTGCTGCGGCCGCATTTGGAAGAGAGGGCGAGTCCCGATGGATGCTGCGGGCGCTCCCTATAACACCCCGGCAGATTGTCCTCGGAAAATTTCTGGCTCACTGGGTTATGACAGGGGTAGCACTTATAGCTCTTGAACTGATTACCTTTCTGCTCTTTGGATGGAGCATCGTACTGTTTTTCGCCGGGCTTGTCCTGACACTTTCCCTCACAGCTGTTGCCGCTGCTTCAGGTGTCTGGGCCGGGGCCGCCGGCGGAACATACAATGAAAAAAACCCGCAAAAGCGGGTGCGGTTCGATACAGGAGTGGTATCCTTTTTTCTCAACGTTCTGTACCTTCTGCTTTTTTTCGTCCCCGCCTGGATGCTTTTAAGTGCCGGTCTGTCCCTGCACTCAAAATGGCACGGTCCGGAGCCGGCTTTTCTTCCCTTATGGAATACAGCCCCGTGGCAATGGATCAGCCTGCTGGGAGCCGGGGGACTTCTGTCTGCCGCCGGAATTGCGCTCCTGATCGTCTATCTCCATCTGCGCCATGGTACAAAAAAGCTCACAGAGCGGGGTGTTGATTATTTAGATACATAAGCCTGCCGGGCTGCCGGCAGGTTTTTTGTGTTAAAATCTCTAAGCCCATTACTTGATTCTCTACATGGCAAATGCTACGATACTCTTTGTGACTAAACGTTCACCAAAAGTAACCACAGAGTCAAAAAGGGGGTCGAAAGCTGCATGACAGAGCGTAAGGATGAGCTTTTGGAAGCAGCACTCCAGCTGTTTGTGAAGCAGGGCTTCCACTCGACTTCCATCCAGCACATTACAGCGGCCTGCGGCATATCCAAAGGCGGCTTTTATAAGCATTTTGATTCCAAAGAAACGATGCTTTTAGAGCTGCTCCGCAAAGTGCATGAAAATATGCTTTATGAAGCCGAAAACTATCAGGGAAAGCAGCATGAGCCTGAGCTCAAGCGGCTCGAGGGTAAAGTACGCATCGAGCTGGAGAAATTCACGGAGTACCGTCCACTTTTTCAGATGCTATTCACGGAGTTCCCCCCTCATACGGAAAACAAAATTTCCAACTACTTAAACCGTATGCGCCGCTTTTTTCAGGAATGGCATGAACAATCACTACTGGAAGCCTTCGGCCCCCGGGTGCACCCTTACGTCAGTGATCTTGCTGTCATTCTCGAAGGGATCATGCACTCCTATTTAACCCTTATGACCTGGCATGTTTCCGCTCTCCCGTTGAACCAGCTATCGGCATTCATCGTAGAGAGGATTCATTCCATCGTTAAAGATGACAGTGATCTCCATCCCCAGCTTCCGAGAGAATGGGCCGGAGGAGAAGAGCCCGTGCAGGGCATGGAAAGCATCCGCTGCGAATCCGAAGCACTGCTTTTATTTGTAAAAGCCCGGCACACGCAGGGCGAACTGCCTGAAAAGACACTCCAGACAACTGAAATGATTCACGAAGAGTTCAAGTCAGAAATACCGAGGGAATTTTTGATCGATGCTTTACTGCATCAGCTGCAGCACCACGCGGATCTCCATACGCACACACAGAAGCTGAGTGCAAAATGGAGCGCATGGAAAGGAGAGAAACACGTACTATGAGTTCTTCATCTTGGGACATTCCCACCAGGCAGAAGGCAGCTATGATTACTGCCCTGCTGCTTGGTGCTTTTATGGGAATTATTAACGAAACACTGCTCGCTACTGCCCTGCCCTCCATTCAGGACGCACTCGGAGTCACCCAGGGGACCGTTCAATGGCTGACGACGGCCTTCTTAATGACAAACGGCATTATGATTCCAATCTCTGCCTTTTTAATTGAACGCTTTACTACCAGAGGATTATTTTTGACCGCTATCAGCTTATTCGGTGCCGGTACCGCTATCGCTGCCATTGCTCCTTCGTTTCCGGTGCTTCTTTTTGCACGTGTTATCCAGGCATCCGGCTCCGGCATTATGCTTCCTCTTTTAATGACAGTGCTTCTGGCCATTATTCCCGTGGAGCGCCGCGGCACAGCGATGGGCATGATCGGGATCGTTATTTCGTTTGGGCCGGCTATCGGCCCGACGCTCTCCGGTTTTCTACTCGAGCACTTTCCGTGGAGAGCCCTGTTTATTACCGTGCTTCCAATCGTAGCACTGACAATTATTACCGGGGCAGTCTTCCTGAAAAACGTGACCGAACTGGGCAGTCCGAAGATTGATGTATTGTCCATCATTCTTTCTTCCTTTGGCTTCGGCTCCTTTTTGTATGGCTTCGGGACAGCTTCCGAAAGCGGCTGGGGCAGCCCGGTCGTTCTTACCGCCGTAATTGTCGGGGCCCTGATTATCGGATTATTCGTCTGGCGTCAGTTTACGCTGAAATCGCCGATGCTCGAATTCCGCGTATTTAAATTTAAGATATTCAGTCTCGCCATCGGTATCACTATGGCGGTATTGATTTCATTAATAGGAGCAGAAACGCTTCTGCCGCTGTTCATGCAGAATGTGTTGGGCTTTACACCGTTGGAATCTGGCTTGATGCTTTTACCGGGCGCCATTGTGATTGGGATTATGTCGCCGATTACCGGACGCCTGTTTGACGCCTTCGGTGCAAAATGGCTTGCCATTACCGGGCTTTCCATTGTGACCATCACGACCTTTATGTTTACGAACCTTTCGCTTGAAACATCGTTTACGTATTTAACTATCGTATATGCCATCCGCATGTTCGGCCTCGCCTGCGCACTGATGCCGGTTATGACATCAGCTTTAAACCAGC
This sequence comes from Marinococcus sp. LNHM3E3-2.2, assembly GCF_056034385.1. Taxonomy (NCBI): domain Bacteria; kingdom Bacillati; phylum Bacillota; class Bacilli; order Caryophanales; family Bacillaceae; genus Marinococcus; species Marinococcus sp. LNHM3E3-2.2. The sequence goes on along the minus strand of NZ_JBQLIC010000002.1, from coordinate 224,425 downwards.
TGCCGATGAAATGGTACGCCCACGGCTCGGCAATGGCGAATACGCTGCAGCAGATTTCCGCTTCTATCGGTACGGCCCTCTTGGTTACCTTTGTCGCCTTAGGTGCCCAGCAGTATCAGCCGGACGCCTCGACCTCCGCAGAAGCGGCTCCCCAGCTCGCTCAGGTAGCCGGGTTTGAATGGGCCTTTATGGGAAGCACGGCTCTTGCCTTTGTCGCCCTGATTCTTTCCCTTTTCTTAAGCTCACCGAAAGAAGAAAAGGAAATGACCCGTCAGGCAAACGAAGAACAGCAGAGCAGCGCTCCCGCTAAATAGCAAAAATCCCCGGCAGGCCGTTTTTTCAGGCCTGCCGGGGATTTTTTATTCGCTCCCTTTTGCCAGCAGCTTATACACCGCCGCAAAGTCTTCATCACCCATACCGTACTGCTTTGCCAGCGCATACGCTTCCCGGACGGAGCCGGTGACCGGCAGGGAAATTCCTGCCTGGTACGCTGATTCCTCAAGCAAATGTAAATCCTTGTAGGCATGCTTCAATGGAAACTGGGTTTCGTAGCTGCCGCTCAGAAGCATGTCACGCTTTCCAGCCACAGCAGGAGCCGTCGTCGGCACCTGAAGCAGCACATCAAGCGCCTGCTCTTTATCAAGTCCCAGTCCTTCTGCTGCGTGCAGGCCTTCTGATAAGCTCGTCATGGCATGCATCAGCGTTAAGTTGACGGACATTTTCATTGCAGATCCGCTTCCAGTGCCTCCCATGTAATGAACATTTTTACCCATAATTTCGAGAAGCGGCTGTACCTTCTGTACGTCCTCCTCACGGCCGCCGGCCAGAAACACCAGCTCTCCCTTTTCAGCGGGCCCTTTAGATCCGGATACCGGTGCATCCACCAGGCGCATTTCCTTCATTTTTGCGGTTTTGGCCATCTGCCTGGTAAAGCCGGGATTAACGGTACTCATATCCACCCAGATTTTCCGGCTTGTTTCACCGGCAAACAGGCCGTCCACGCTGTTCGCGATTTCCTCAACTGCTTCAGGGTTCGACAGCATCGTGAATACGACATCCACCTTGGAAACCAGCTCTCTCGGCGTTTCCCGCCACCCAGCTCCTGCGTCGAGCAGGTGCTGTGCTTTTTGCTTAGTCCGGTTATAAATCGTAACCTTTTCCCCGGCATCCATTAAATTTTTTACCATGTTTGAACCCATAATCCCTGTTCCAATAAAACCAACTCTCACACTCATTCATCCTTTCTGCGTACACTTCTATTTGGGTGTTCCCTATCCGCAACCTGGCAAACGTCCACCAGACCGTATTGTTTTCGCTTCTCCGCTTATGTTTAAATAAGTATAATTATAAATTTTGCTGCAGCAGGAGATGATTCTATGTTAACACTTCAGCATGCCTGGGAAGCAAGACAGCGATTACGTCCGGTACTTCCGGAAACACCGCTCCTTTTTTCCCAGCCTCTGACAAATATTGCCGGCCATCCCGTGTACTTAAAGCTCGAGCAAATGCACGTCACCGGCTCCTTCAAGCTCCGGGGAGCGACTAACATGATTCGTTCTCTGACTCCGGAGCAGCGTGCCCAGGGCGTAGTCACATTTTCCACCGGCAATCACGGTTTCGCTGTAGCGACAGCAGCAGCCAGTCTCGGCATCCGCTCCGTCGTATGTGTCTCAGAAAACGTACCTGCAAATAAAGTCGAGGCACTCAAAGCAAGCGGCGCTGAGCTGCATGTGGAAGGCAGCGGCCAGGATGAAGCCGGAGAAGTCAGCGCCCGGCTCGTCGAAGAGGAGGGGCTGACTCTTATCCCTCCCTTTGACCACCCCTCTGTCATCGCCGGGCAGGCAACGATGGGGCTCGAAATCATCGAGCATCTACCCTCCGTGAAGCACGTGCTCACCGGTTTGTCCGGTGGGGGCCTGCTGTCCGGCCTCGGTCTTGCTCTGAAGGAACAAATTCCTGATCTTGAGCTGAGCGGTTTGTCCCTCCGGGAAGGAGCTGCTATGGATGAGAGCCTGAATATCGGCAAGCCGACTATCGTACCGGAGGCCCCGACACTTGCTGACAGCCTGCTCGGAGGTATCGGACTCGAAAATCAATACACTTTTTCCATGGTTCAGCGCTATGCCGACCAGCGCCTCCGGCTGCATGAAGACACGATCGCCCGTGGCATGGCGTTTTTATACGATAAGCATAAAATGGTGGTCGAGGGGGCAGCCGCTGTCGGCGCCGGCGCTCTTTTAGATGGACTCATATCCGTTAACGGCCCCACTGTTCTCATCGTTTCCGGCAGCAGTGTGGACGTTCACACCCACCGCAAAGCAGTCGCTCCGTATATTTAAACAGACCGCTGCCCGGGGGTTATATTTTCTTTTCTTCCCGCTGGCGCCACCGGTACGGAGATAAAGAAAGCAGGTCCATGGCGTCCTGCTTCTTTATTTTTTCCCATTCTTTTCGGCGCTGGGCAAACCATTTACGATAATTTTTGTTTCCCATCTGTTTTTTCAAAAAAGAAAGGCTTTGAAGCGGGCCCTCTTCGGCACTCAGCGTTGTCAGCTGCAGCTGAAATGCCTCTTCCTTCTGCAGCCACACTTCCATCTGTCTTGGAGACATTAAAACGTAAGGCACTCTTCCCTCATACAGACGACGGTAAAGCAGCAGCCGGTAGTCCGCCTGGATGAGACGGTCGGCTTCCTCCTTCTGCTCCCGGAATTTTTCCGGAAAACGACGCGTGATTGCTCTCGCTTTTCTTTCTTCGTCGGCAGCCCAATGCTCAATATAACGGGACATATCAGCAACATAAAACGCACGACTGCGGTAGCTTTTAAAAAACGGCAGCTCCCGTTCCCACGCAATATATCCTTGTTTATCCTTTTCTAAATCATCGTTGCGGTATAGACGGTGGCATTCAAGTTCATTCCATTTACGATTCCATTCATGATAGATCATATTTTGCTATACCTCCGCAAAGGATGGATTTTTCTACATTCTAATTGTTTCTTCTTTAAACAACAATGATGACGCTTTCGAAAAAACGGGAATATCATTAACCTGTCCCCCGTTTCTTTAAATGCACGGGTACTTCCTCCCCAAACCTACTATAAAGGAGCCGATCAAAATGAAGAGCGATTTCCACAGTAAAGAAGCCGGCTTATTCACTCATGCCTTTAACCAGAACCCGTATCCCGCCTTTCACTCTCTCCAGCAGCATGACCCAGTACATCAGGCCTTAATGCCCGACGGTCATTACGCCTGGATCGTTACCCGTTACGAGGACGCTGTCGCGGTACTGAAGGATAATCGCTTCATTAAGGATTTCACTGTGTTTTTAAATGAAGAAGAACGCGCCGAAGCACAGAAAAATATTTTTTCCCAAAATATGCTTTTTGCGGATCCCCCGGATCATAAAAGGCTGCGCGGACTCGTTCAGCAGGCATTTACACCAAAAATGATCGAAGAGCTGCGGGACAGAATTACAGAAATTGCAAATGAGCTGATTGATGACATGCAGAACCGCTCCCGAATTGATATTATCGATGACTTCGCTTTTCCGCTTCCTATCATTGTTATCTGCGAAATGCTCGGGGTGCCGAGCGAGGACAGGGATAAATTCCGTACCTGGTCCAACACCCTCGTCGAAGCCTCCAACGACCCGGGAAAAGCTGAAAAAATTCAGCAGCACACGGAGGAATTCACCGCCTACCTCAGGGATTGGATAGCCACCAGGCGGGAGCAGCCGGAGGATGACATGGTGAGTAAGCTCATCCAGGCAGAAGAAGCAGGCGATCGTTTATCCGAGCAGGAGCTATACGGAGTCGTTTCCCTGCTGATTATCGCCGGTCATGAAACGACGGTAAACCTCATTGCAAACGGCCTGTTCGCTTTGATGACTCACCCGGAGCAGATGCGCACGTTACAGCAGCAGCCGGACCTCATCCGCCCGGCCATTGAAGAAATGCTTCGTTTTGAGGGACCGGTTGAATTCAGCACCGACCGCTGGGCCTCTGAAACACTCGAGCTTCAGGGAAAAACGATCAACAGGGGAGACCATGTACTTGTCGCGCTTGATGCGGCCAATCGTGATCCGGAAGCATTTGAAGACCCCGATGTTTTCGACATCACCCGCGGCCACAGCAAACATCTTGCTTTTGGCAAAGGCATTCATTTCTGTCTCGGGGCCCCGCTTGCCAGAGTTGAAGCGGAAGTCGCCGTGAATACGCTGCTTGAACGTTTCCCGGAGCTGCAGCTGGACATAGCGTCTGATGACCTGGAATGGCGGCCCGGCATACTCATGCGCGGCCTCACAGAGCTTCCCGTTCGTCTGACGTAAATAAAAGGCCGGAAAACCTTAAGAGGCTTTCCGGCCTTTTTAATGGTCTCAGCTTCTATTTTGTCCAGCCGAGAAGCATCTCCCGAATACATTTTCCGGCCGCAATCGCAGTCTGATCCCCGCTGTCGTATGGCGGTGAAATTTCCACAATATCGGCTCCGATTACATTAACCTCCGAAGCGGCAATTGCGTGAATGGCTTCCAGCAGCTCCTTTGACGTTATGCCGCCGGCTTCCGCCGTACCTGTACCCGGCGCGTACGCCGGATCTAAAACATCGATATCAATCGATACATACACCGAGCGTCCCTGCAGCTCTTTTAGATCCCGCTGCAGCGGCTCTGCTACTTCAAACGGGGAGAAGTGCATGCCGGACGTGCGGGCATAGTTGAACTCTTCCTTTTCACCGGAGCGCACTCCGTAGGAATACACATTTTCCGGTCCTATTTTTTCGCAGATTTTCCGTACCGGGGTAGCGTGGGATAATGGCTCTCCCTCATAATCTTCGCGCAGGTCCGTGTGCGCATCGATATGAATAAAGGCGACAGAAGGATCATGCGCGCAGGCCGCCTGCATAATCGGCCAGGTCACAAGATGCTCTCCCCCTATCCCCAGAGGGAATTTGCCATCCGCAAACAGATGCGCCGCCGTCTCCTGGATAATCTCTACGCTTTTGACCGGATTTCCGAATGGAAGCACCATATCCCCGGCATCGTGATACGAATAGTCCTCCAGATGCTTGTCCAGATAGGGACTGTATTCCTCGAGACCGATAGAGGTCTCCCGAATCCGGTTCGGGCCAAAACGGGAGCCCGGACGGAAGCTGACCGTCCAGTCCATCGGCATGCCGTACAATACCACGCTGCTGTCCTCATAGGAAGCAGAGCTCCCGATAAATACCTTTCCTGTATAAGCCGGATCAAAGGCATCCATAGTCATTTCTCCTCCCGCTCAAGGCCCCGCTGCACAAAAGCCGGAAGCGCAAATGCAGCCTCGTGTATATCCGCCGTATAGTAATGCGTATCCAGTGCTGCTGCCCGGCTTCGGTGCGATTCTTTCGGCCTGTACTCCTTCGAACCGATAGTAAATGTCCATAGGCCGCTCGGATACGTCGGAATGTTTGCCGTATATACTTCGGTATGGGTAAATATTTCTTTTACGTCGTTGTATACTGTCTGAAGCAGGTCTGCGTGAAACCACGGGTTATCCGTCTGGGCGACAAAGATGCCATCCTTCTTTAGCGCCCGGTGAATACCTTCGTAAAAGCCTTTTTCAAACAGCTTCACCGCCGGGCCTACCGGCTCCGTGGAATCCACCATAATCACATCATACGCTGCTTCACTTTCTGCGATATGCATAAATCCGTCGGCTACCTGCACATCGACCCGCGGATCATCAAGCGCCCCGGCAATGGAAGGCAGATATTTTTTTGAATACTTTACTACCTGGCCATCAATTTCCACAAGCGTAGCTGCCTCCACCGAGGGGTGCTTCAGTACTTCCCGGATAACACCGCCGTCCCCGCCGCCGACAACAAGCACATGCTTCGGTTCTGGATGTGCTGCAAGCGGCACGTGGGCCATCATTTCATGATAGACGAACTCGTCCTTTTCTGTAGTCATCACCATACCATCAAGCAGCAGCATATTCCCGAACTCTGCCGTTTCCACCACGTCGAGCTGCTGGAAATCGGTCTGCTCGGAATGCAGTGTTTTCGTAATACGTGCGGTGATGCCGAAATGCTCCGTTTGTTTTTCTGTAAACCACGTTTCCATAGCGGTTCCTCCTCTTTTCACAGACAAAACGTGCGGGAAATATCCCCGCACGCCCCGTTTTTTTATTGCTCCTCCGCTCCGCGGAAGGCTTCATACAGCTCTTCGGTCGAATTGTCCCACATGTTCCGGTTAAATGCTTTTAAATATTCCTGCAGAATGTAGCGGGAATGCTCATCCATGTGCGCAATGGCTATGCGCCCTTTAATTGCTTTATCCAGATTGTTTACATGCTCCGGCATACTTTTGTATGCACGGCGGGCTTTTTTGTCCACAAGCATTTCGCAGGCGCCAAGACCAGCGTAAAACGGGCCATTTTCTCCCTGCTCCGTCGATACCCATACGAGCCAGTACAGCTTGCCATCCGGCACATTGCTTTTATCGGGGCCGAATTTCACCCTCTTTTCCGGTTCAGATCTGGCGTGCAGCGCTCCCATGTCAATAAATGCTGCGTCTTCTGCCGGGTCGATAAAGACGGGGGTCACATGGTCCAGACTAAGGGCACCGGCGTTAAAGCCGCCGTCCCCCTTAGTAGCGTCCCCGCTTAAAATATTGAACTGGCTGCCGCGTTTCTTTTCAGCGCCTTTATTATTATCTTTACTGAATTCACTCATTCGGAAAAGCTCCTCCTTTAATTGTTCCTTATTCTTATCGTACCTGTTTTCTTACTGATTCTGCAACGATTCGATATATTCCCAGCCTTCCTCGAATTCCTCCGGGCGGTAATTCTGGCTTTTTTTTAGCTCGGCTACCCGGTCTTCCACCGCTTCTTTGGACAGGTGGTCAAAATAGAGCATCGTGGAAACGAGCTCTAAAAACCGGGCACTCTGACTGTTCAGGCTCTGAAGGACAGGCTTCGCCCGCTCAGACGGCCAGTCGAGCGGAAACTTTTCCAGAAACGACGTGCCGTCTTCCGAAAGCTCATACCGGTACTGATAGTAGCCGGATTTTGTTTCCTTGCATTCTGTAATAAGGCCAAGGCCGCACAGTTCCTCGAGACGGAGCGTCAACTCCTCTGAATAAGGTCCGTACATGCGGAACGTGTATTTTTCCTGAAATGGAAGGTTCAGCTTTTTTCCGATATATACGATTTTCTGCAGTTTTTTTCGTCCAATAACTTCTTTTGTATCCTCAAGCAGGGCCATGATCTTGGCGTGGTCCGGTAACATAATGCCGCTCCCCCTCCCTTTCTGCTGCTGTCTTTATGTATCTTCCGGCCTCACCGGAAGACGGCGGGATCACCGTTCTACTTTCCCTAATTTTAAATGAAGTATGTCCTTAATCTGCTGCTTCGTGTCTTCCTGCCCCGGCTCTTCGAGAATCTCCGATGGGTAGTATAATTTATGGTCGGTCCGCTTTTTACCCGATATCGCCTCTACTACATCCGATTCTCTCGATAATTCGCGAAGACGGCGATCCGGCATCAAAAGATGAATAGGCACCCGGTCCTCTTCCTCGCCGGGCCGGTAAAAATCATACGGCAGATCCGACGAAGAATCGACGACCAGGTAATATGCAGGATCTATACCGAGATCTGCAAACAGCTGCTGCAGGCGAAGCCACTCATTCATCATAAAATGCTGGTCGAATTCCACATATTTAAACAGCCGTCTGTTCATGAAGCGCCGGCACAGATCCTGAAGTATCGCATCCTCTTCCTTCTGCCACATTAAAAAATAATACATGACGACCGACTCATCGAGGTCCAGGTAATCCTCGAGCGTAATGGCACCGCGAAAAAAGCTTTCAAAATGGTCCGGAGGGTATTTAAACGGGTACTCCTCATTTTTAAGGTCTTTAACGCGCTGTAAAATCTTTGTCAGTATCACTTCCGCGCTCCGCGTCACCGGATGAAAATACACCTGCCAGTACATCTGGTACCGGCTCATGATGTAGTCCTCGACCGCATGCATGCCGGTTGCCTTAATAACCACCTGGTCCTCTGTCGGCCTCATAACCCGGAGTATACGCTCCATATCAAAATGACCGTAGCTTACCCCGGTGTAAAAGGCATCCCTTTGCAGATAATCCATCCGGTCCGCATCAATCTGGCTGCTGATCATGCTGACAATCAGTTTATTCGGATGGGTTTTTTCTATCACGTCTGCGACCTGTTGAGGAAAATCCCCGCCCATACGCCGGAGAACGGTATTCACTTCTGTGTCACCTAAAATGATATGTCGCGTCCATTCTTCATGGTCTGTATTAAAAACCTTTTCAAACGAGTGGGAAAACGGGCCGTGGCCGATATCATGGAGAAGAGCCGCACTCAGGCAAAGCAGCCCTTCATCCCCGTTCCAGTGCGGCCGGCCTTCAAATACCTCGATAATCCTGCGCATGATTTCATACACGCCCAGGGAATGGTTAAAGCGGGTATGCTCCGCTCCGTGAAACGTCAGAAACGTCGTTCCAAGCTGGCGGACACGGCGCAGCCGTTGAAATTCTTTTGTCCCCACCAGATCCCATATGAGTTCATCGCTGATATGAATATAGCGGTGGACCGGATCCTTAAATACTTTTTCTTCTGGAAGCTTCTTATTCCCAACCGGCATGGTCATTGCGTTCCTTTCCGTCTCTGTTTCAGCGGTCCCGCTGATCGTATATTTCAATACTATTATTATAGCAAGTTCCTTCCTGGCTTAGCAAAAAAAGCAGCCATAAAAAATACCGGCAGCATATGCCGCCGGTACCTATTTAAGATCATTACTTTCCAATATGCTCTATCTCTTCGCCCCGTTTTCGTTTTTCCGAACGGTCGATGACGAACGCACACGCTGCGTCGCCTGTCACGTTCAGGGAAGTCCGGAGCATATCCAGCAGGCGGTCGATACCAATAATTAGGGCTATGCCCTCCACCGGCAGTCCGACCTGGGTCAGCACGAGCGAAAGCATGATCAGCCCGACGCCCGGAACACCGGCAGTCCCGATACTTGCCAGAGTCGCCGTCAGGATAATAACAATCACCTGAGTAAACGAAAGCTCGATACTGTACGCCTGCGCAATAAATACCGCTGCCACGGACTGCATGATGCCCGTACCATCCATATTAATCGTTGAACCGAGCGGCTGTACGAAGCTCGATACCGGCTTACTTACCTTCAGTCGTTCCTGGGCCATTCTCATCGAAATCGGCAGCGTGCCGCTGGAGCTCGATAAACTAAAGGCCACGGCCATCGCCGGGAAGAATTCTTTAAAGAAGGTGAGCGGGTTGCCCTTGCCGAGTAGAGAGATCGCAAGGGTATATACAATACCCGCCTGCAGCACAAGAGCAAGAATAACTGCGAGAGCGTACATGAGAATGGACTGAAGGCCATCCAGTCCCGCTTCTCCAATAGCAGAAGCGATCAATGCAAACGCGCCGAACGGAGCTGTGTACATTACAATCGTAACCAAAAACATAAGGATATCATTCAGCTGTTCAAAGAATTTCGTTACCATCGATACTTTGCTTCCAAGCATGGCGAGAGAAATACCGATGAAGATACCAAAAGCAATAATTTGCAGCATATTGGCTTCTGCCATTGCCTGTACCGGGTTATCCGGGATAATTCCAAGCAGGGTGTCTGTAATCGAAGGCGCTTCCTCTGCGTCGTAGCTAGCGTTTTGAATATCAAAGTCCCCGCCGGCTCCTGGCTGAAGCACGTAAGCGACAATAACACCGATGGTCAGGGCAATCGCGGTCGTGGCGAGGTAAAACGCAATCGTCTTGCCGCCAATCCGTCCGAGATCTCTCGGATTCAAAGCTGCCGCCCCGAGCGTAATCGAAACGAACACAATCGGTACTACGAGCATTGTGATTAAATTAAGGAAAATTTCGCCGACAGGATATAACACGTATGTATCCAACGGATTATAGACGCTGTCCGGTCCAAAGCTTAAAATGATCCCTGCGATCACACCCGCAACCAGCGCGATTAAAATCCAAATCGTCAATTTCTTGTTCATGTTAAGGTCCCCCTTTTCAAATATAAATATTATGAATATTCTCTCTATGTTGTTTTCGGGCCCCTCCACTAAAAACTCTCTCAGGCAGATACCGTAATTATACTGTTCATTACTTTGTTTGGAAAGGAAAAATCCTGGTTTCTTCTATTATTTAGTAGCGTGTAATATCTCACATGGAAATAGCAGTGTTATAATAAGACCGGTCAAATTGAAAATGAATAGAATCGGGGTACATAAAATGGAAATGAAAGATATTTTTACGGATAAAAAATGGCGGTGGATCGATCATTCGGTAACTGGAATTAATATGGATCCATTGCAATCTTTTGCCTTTGATGATAATTTTTGTGTGAGTCTGGGAGAGGGTTCTTCCCCTTCGGTTATGCGTGCCTGGGTTCATGCCCCCACCGTTGTCCTTGGTATTCAGGACACGCGGCTGCCGGGTGCGGCCGAGGGACTTGAATATCTCCGGGAGCAGGGCTACGAAGTTATAGTACGCAACTCCGGCGGTCTTGCTGTCGTACTCGATGAGGGAATTTATAATCTGTCCCTCATTTTCAAAGAAGAACGCGGAACTTCTATTCATGCCGGATATGAATGGATGTGGGCATTTATGCAGGAAGTATTTGAAGACAGTCCAGGTTACATTGACGCTTATGAAATTGTCGGATCGTACTGTCCGGGATCTTACGATTTAAGCATCGACGGAAAAAAATTCGCAGGCATTTCACAGCGGCGGATCAGAGGCGGGGTAGCGGTGCAGATTTATTTAGCCGTCACCCGGAGCGGCGCTGCCCGCGCAGAAGTTTTGCGGGAATTCTACAAGCGTGCCGCTGACGACCAGACAAACACAAAGATCACCTGGCCGGCCGTTGTTCCCTCTGTGATGACTTCTCTCGAAGAACTGTACGGCACCGCTTTTTCCATTCAGGACATCAACCGGAGGATCCAGCAGACAGCAGAACGCCTGGGTGCTTCTGTATATGATGATCAGCTTACAGAGGACGAACAGTCCCGTTTTGCACATTTCTACGACCGGGTGCTTGCAAGAAACAAAAAAGCGACCCAGCCACGCTCATAGGAAAACCTTAAACAGCCAAAAACACGTATAGTTTACGGCTGTTTTCTTATGAATTTATTGAATGGAAATGTTTGGGATAATCTCAAACGTGGAAGAATCCTGTCAGGACAAAAATTTAAAGGTGGGTATATAATGTCTAACGGCTTAAGCAAGGGCTGGATATACTTTTTTGGCGCCCTTGGCGGCTTATTGTACGGTTATGAAACCGGTGTTATATCCGGCGCTCTCATTTTCATTGATCAGGATATTCCTCTTTCGGACTTCCTGCAGGGTGTCGTCGTCAGCTCGCTGCTCGCAGGGGCTATTGTTGGTGCCGGTTTGAGCGGCTATGTATCGGATAAGTTCGGCCGAAGACGGGTAGTATTTGTAATCGCTCTCGTTTACTTAATTGGCTCTTTGACTCTTGCATTTTCTCCAAACGCAGGTGTACTTATTACCGGCCGTATTATTCTCGGCCTTGCAGTCGGGGGCTCAACTGCGCTTGTACCAGTGTATTTATCGGAAATGGCCCCGACAAGTCAGCGCGGCGCTCTCTCGTCTTTAAACCAGCTGATGATTACTCTCGGTATTTTACTTGCCTACATCGTCAACTACGCCTTCACTCCAATTGAAGGATGGCGTTGGATGGTCGGGCTCGCAGCCGTGCCGGCGATTCTACTTATGATCGGCGTAATCTTTATGCCGGAGAGCCCGCGTTGGCTGATTAAACGTAACCGCGAACAGGAAGCCCGGAACATAATGGGCTTAACGCGCGATCAGTCAGAAATCGAAGATGAAATGAAACAGATGAAGGAAATTGAGCACATTGAAGAAGGCACCGGCGATCTCCTGAAGGCAAAATGGCTGCGCCCAATGTTAGTGGTCGGTTGTCTGCTAGCTGCCTTTCAGCAGCTGATTGGTATTAACTCCGTTATTTATTATGCGCCGACGATCTTCACGGAAGCAGGACTCGGCAATGCCGCTTCAATTCTTGGCACAGTCGGTATCGGTACGGTAAACGTGCTGATGACCCTGGTCGCAATAGCAACGATCGATAAGCTTGGCCGGAAAAAGCTTCTTTTAATCGGTAACGTTGGGATGGTGGCCAGTCTCGCGTCGCTTTCAATTATTTTGTTCAGCGTCGAACTCACCACCACTATAGCCTGGCTGATCGTGGTCTTCCTTGGCGTATTTATTATGTTTTTCTCCGCCACCTGGGGACCGGTCGTCTGGGTTATGCTGCCGGAGCTTTTCCCAATGAAAGCACGTGGTGCAGCTACTGGTATTACAACGCTCGTACTATCTCTGGCAAACTTAATTGTTTCCTTAACCTTCCCTATTCTATTAGGCGCTATAGGGATCAATTGGGTTTTCGTTATCTTCGCCTTCATGGGCGTTCTTGCCTTCTTATTCGTACTGCGGTTTATTCCGGAAACTAAAGGACGCAGTCTCGAGGATATCGAAAAAGATCTTCGCGGAGGATTATCCTCCAAATCATAATAGCTTTTTTAGACGGGCGCTTACAGGAGCGTCCGTCTTTTTCCGGTTTTAATTATCCGGGACACGGAAATACGTATCATACATGCTTATTTCTGAAGGAGGAAAATAATGAGCGAAGAAACGAACGAAGAGCTGTATAATCCAATGGCGGATAAGTATCTGCCGATGACCTCAGTGAAAAGCGGCAAAGAGCATACGGTAGCCCGGGGCGTACACGCTTATACAAATAAAATCGTTAATCTCTGTACTATCGAGCAGCATGATAACAACAACAACTGGGTGCTGGTTGATACCGGCATGCCTAAATCCTCGGATAAAGTTATTCAGGCGGTCGAGGATTTATACGGCACAAACAATAAACCAAACGCCATAATACTCACGCACGGTCATTTTGATCATGTGGGTACAGTAGTGGAGCTCGTAAAAAAATGGAACGTTCCCGTTTACGCCCATCCGGAGGAGATGCCTTATCTGACCGGAAAGAAAGCCTATCCACAGGCGGACAGCTCTGTAGACCGCGGACTCGTGGCTAAGATGTCGCCGCGGTTTCCAACCGAGCCCGTCAATCTGGGAGACTTCGTACAGCCGCTTCCGTCCGACGGCTCTGTCCCTGAGTTGAGCGAGTGGAAATGGATGCACACACCGGGACACACGCCGGGGCACATCTCGCTGTTTCGTGAAGACGACCGTACCCTTATCGTCGGTGATGCTTTTGTTACCGTAAAACAGGAGTCCCTCTCCCGTGTTACAACGCAAAAGCTCGAAATCCACGGACCTCCGAAATATTTAACAATGGACTGGGTCGCCGCTAAAAGCTCCGTTAAAAAACTAAACAAACTCGAGCCAGCCGCTGCAATCACCGGCCACGGCATGCCTATCCGCGGCAGCGCGCTGCAGGACGGGCTGCAAAAGCTCGCAGACAACTTTGATACCATAGCCGTACCGGAGACGCAGACGCACGATACGCGGCAGTAGCAAAAAAGGCCTTTCGGAGTTTTTATCCGAAAGGCCTTTTTCATTTATGATTTTTTATTGGCTACTGCTTCGCGTTCGGTGATGGCCTGCTTGGCCGTAATAAGGGAAAGCTTATACACATCGTCTATGCTGCACCCTCTCGATAGGTCATTCACCGGCTTGTTCAGGCCCTGAAGAATCGGGCCGATAGCATCATAGCCGCCGAGACGCTGGGCGATCTTATAGCCAAGGTTGCCGGACTCGAGACTTGGGAAAATAAATATATTTGCCTCGCCGCGAAGCGGGGAATCCGGTGCTTTCTTTTGAGCCACCGCCGGCACAAACGCAGCATCAAACTGGAATTCCCCGTCAATGACAAGATCCGGCCGGGTCTGCTGGGCGGTTTTTGTCGCTTCGGACACCTTCTGCGTTTCCATGGAAGCGGCCGAGCCTTTAGTAGAGAAGCTGAGCATCGCTACTTTTGGATCGATATCGAATGATTTTGCCGTTTCCGCGGTGGAAATCGCAATTTCCGCCAGCTCTTCAGCACTTGGAGATATATTAATGGCACAATCCGCGAACACGAATTTGTGATCCTCTTTCACCATAATAAATACGCCGGACGTTTTTTGAATACCCGGTTTTGTTTTAATAATTTGAAGCGCCGGACGCACGGTGTCACCGGTAGAGTGAGCTGCCCCGCTGACGAGCCCGTCTGCAAAATCCATATATACAAGCATTGTACCGAAATAATTGACGTCCTTTAGCTTTTCTTTTGCTGTCCGCTCTGTCTCTTTCCCTTTTCGTCGGGAGACAAATGCAGCTACAAGCTCGTCCATTTTTTCATACGTTTCCGGGTTGAAGACAGTAACGTTCTCAAGGGAGACGCCTAAATTCTGTGCCCTGGCCTCTATCTCCTGCTCGTCTCCAATAAGAATAGGGGTAAGCACATTTTCTTCCCCGAGACGTGAAGCTGCCTGGACGACGCGGTCATCGTCCCCTTCCGGCAGTACGATGGAAGGATGTTCTTTTTTCACCTGATCATAGATGGATGCGAAAAGATCGCTCAACAAAATTCCTCCTCAAAATATTGTAAACAAGTGTATATGGTGTTGGTTTCATTGTAGTAGTTCTTCAGATAATTAGCGAAGCTCCTGCGGAGAAGCATTCGTTTATTCATTATGAAAATACCTGCACAGTTTTCATACATTAGCATACTCCTTCTGTCAGAAAAAATAAACCGGGACGAATAAATTCAATGATTTGTAAATTTTCACACTTTTGTCCCCCCTCTTAATTCCTGATACAGAAGGGATGGCCGTTTTCAACTGCAATTATGCACGTGTCACAAATTGCTCAATCATATTCGTTTTGGACGCTTTCGTACTGTGGTATAGTGGGCAACGGAAGGTTTAGATGAAGGAGGAATCATGATGAGCGAAGCTTCTCAAACACTGGACGGCTGGTATTGCCTGCATGACTTCCGCCACTTTAACTGGCATGCATGGAAGCAGGTGCCAAGCGAAGAGCGCGACCAGATGGTTAACGAATTCCATCGTATGATTGAAGGATTTCAGCAGGTGGAAGAGGCTGAACAAGGCAGCCATGCTTTATACACGATTGTCGGTCAAAAAGCCGATTTTGTTATCATGGTGCTCCGTGAGACCATGAAAGAGATTCACGATATTGAGCTTGCTTTCAATAAATCCGGGCTGGCAGCTTACACGACCCCTGCCTACTCATACGTTTCCATCGTAGAGCTTGGAAACTATATGCCTCCGGAAGACGACAGCGATCCTCTCGATAACCCATGGATCCGTGGCCGTATTTACCCTATCCTGCCGAAATGGGAGCATTTCTGCTTCTATCCGATGGACAAAAAGCGGGAGGGCGAAGACAACTGGTATTCGCTTCCGATCGATAAACGCCGCGAATTAATGAAAGCACATGGCATGACCGGCCGGCAGTACGCCGGAAAAGTAAAACAGATTATTACCGGATCCACCGGCCTTGATGACTGGGAATGGGGAGTCACTTTATTTGCCCATGACGCCCTCCAGTTTAAAAAACTCGTGTACGAAATGCGTTTTGACGAAGTCTCTGCCCGCTACGGCGATTTTGGAGCCTTTTATGTCGGAAACATTCTCGAGCCCGAAAAAATCCAGGCATATTTTTCTGTATAATAGAACGAACCGCCAAAGTGAGCATACACTTTGGCGGTTTTTTATCTTTGAGCCCCCTGCAGAATCCGTATATTTCCCGGGAAATGTTTTCGCTCTCCGTGGCGGATTAAAATCTTCTCAAGCTTTGCTTTCAGTTCTTTCCATTTTTCTTTCTACAATGTCTTCGACGGAATACGTCCGGCCATCCATATCTTTATAAATAAGATTATTCCGGTTAAATTCCGTCGGCGAATGGAGGCCTGCCGCCACTGCTAAATTATGCATCCCTTCCCGCATCGAAATTATAAAATTAGTGACGCGGTAGGATTTTTCTTCAATATCAAGAGCCTCCTGCCGCTTCGGATCAGTCGTGGCCACCCCGACCGGGCACTCGTTGGTGTGGCAAACCTGGGCCATGATACAGCCGACGCTCACCATGAATCCTCTCGCCACATGGATCAAATCTGCGCCCAGGGCCAGTGCAGTGACCGCCTTATTCGGCGTTAAAAGCTTCCCGGAGGCAATGATGGTGATTTTGTCTCTAATTCCTGCTTCAAGCAGTGCTTCTTCAAGCATCGGCAGCGCTGAAAAAAGCGGGAGGGCTACACTGTCCGCCATTTCTTTGTAGGAAGCTCCCGTGCCGCCCTCGCTGCCGTCCAGTGTAATGAAGTCGGGGAGAACCTCTGAAGTCTTCAGCTCTTCTGCCAGCTTGGAAGCGTGCTGTCTTGAGCCAAGCGTAATTTTAATACCGACGGGTTTTTCGCTCAGCTGTCGCAGTTCTTCAAGAAAAGACATAAGCTTTTCGGTTGTTTCAATATCTTTAAACCGATTCGGGCTGTCTATCGTTTTCCATGGCTCCACGTTCCGCACAGCGGCAATTTTTTCGGTAACCTTAGCCCCGTCAACGTGTCCGCCCCGCTGCTTTGCTCCCTGAGCCAGCTTTATCTCTACAGCCTTCACCTGCTCATAAGCTGCCTGTTCCTGAAACAGCTGCCGATTAAAGCTGCCGGCACGGTCTCTTGCACCGAACAATCCCGGGCCGATCTGCCACATGATGTCCGCTCCGCCCTTAAGATGATAGTCTGACAGCCCGCCTTCCCCGGTATTCATCCAGGAGCCGGAAGCCCGGGCGTTTCCTATGGACAATGCTTCGATCGCCCGGTCTCCGAGCGACCCGTAGCTCATGCCTGACTGGCCGATGAGCCCCTTAACACGGAAGGGATGCTTGACCCCGCTATGTTTTCCAAGCGTCAGAATGTCCTGCTCATCCAGCAGAAACGGATCGAACGATTCCTCCACCCGGTGCTCCTGTCTCGTAAACAGCCGTTCGTTGTCAATTTCATATACTTTGGACGGGACTGCTTCCGCCCTCCGATCCCGGCGTACATCCTCTTCAAGCGTAGGATACATGTCGTTTACGATATAATAGCCATTCGTATTAAAGTCCTCTTTCGACCCGTAACCAAGCATGCGTGTTTTATATTTACCAGCCTTTACCGTAGAAATGAACTGCTCTCTTGAAAATGGTTTTCCTTCAAGATCGTTGTTAAATAAATACTGGCGAAACTCCGGACCTGTTTTTTCAATTAAATAACGCATTCTCCCGAGAACCGGGAAATTTTTTAAAATAGCGTGCTGCCTCTGCCGGCGGTCCTTAACGTACATCCAAAGCACCAGGCCTGCCGGCACTAAGACGATAAAAGCAATTAACAGACCCAAAAGAATAATAATAGCTGTTTCCATCTCCAAACGTCCTCCTTTCCTTTCACCTTTTTCAGGCGATCGTTCCACGTTCATTTGAAAACTGCAGGTATTCTTCATTATCTATGATTTTTTTCAGCGTCTCTACTGTCCTCCGGACTTCTTCATACGTATTGTACAACGCTACCGGCGCAATCCGGATGTAGGACGGTGCCCGGAAATCAGGCACGATGCCCTCAGCTTTCAATGCCTTGCAGATGCCGGCAGCGTATTCATGTTTAAAAAGCACATGTCCGCCTCTCAAAGCGGGGTCCCGCGGGCTTATCACCTTCAGGCCGCTGCCAATACCGGAATCAACCAGATCAATCATATAGCCGGTTAACCCCAGGGACTTTTCCCGAATTCGTTCGATTCCTGCTTCCCCGAACATTTCCAGAGACCCGATCAATGGAGCCATGCTCAGCACATGCGGGGTCCCGATTTCGTAGGCTCCGGCCGATTCTTCCGGCTCGAGGGTATGCTTCATATCAAACTGGACAGCTTTTTTTGAACTGAACCAGCCCGCAAGCCCCGGCGATCCCCCAAAATGCTTTTCATGAACGTACAGTCCTGCAACAGCTCCCGGTCCTCCGTTCAAATGCTTATAATTGCACCAAACGGCAAAATCGACGCCCCATGCGTGAAGCTCGTGCGGTACTGACCCGACCGAATGACAAAGATCGAGGCCGACCATAATGCCTCGGGCATGGGCTTCTTTAGTTAACCGCTCCATATCGAGCACCTGGCCGCTCCGGTACAATACGCCCGGAAGAAACAATAGAGCGGTATCGTCATTCATCCTATCAATAATATCATCCTCATCAAGCATCCCGTCCCGGCTCGGCGCCTGAACCAGCGCTTCTTTACCCAGACCGCGCAAATGAAGCTGGCTTTTTAATGCGTAAATATCGGTAGGAAAAGCCGCATCATCTGCGAGTATTTTGTATCGTTCAGCAGTAGGCTGATAAAAGGTAGCAAGCATCTGATGAATATTTACGGTCGTCGAACCGGTAACAATCACCTCTGTCTCTTTTGCCCCGAGTAGCGGAGCCGAAGTCTGGGCCAGTTTTTCCGACAGGTAATACCAGGGATGGCTTCCGTTTGTCCATCCCTCAATACCCAGATTCTTCCACATATCCATAATTTCCTTTACGCTTTTTTCCGCCCTCTCCGACAGCAGTCCGAGCGAGTTTCCATCTAAATAAATCGTCTCACCCATATAGAATTCCCGGCGGTATTTCCGGAGTACATCATCGTCATCCAGTTTTTTCGCATAAGCCTTTGTATGTAAGCTTTCTATATCCATAGGATCCCTTCTTTTTGCATAAATATTATTTTTAGTTCCCATTTTATATATGATTCCCCCGGCAAGTGAAACATTAACTGCTCTTTGCACCATACTAACAGAAATATTCCGCCGCTCTCTTTGGCACAGACACTGGGTTGCTATTTTTACAGTTACAGCTTATAATCATTCTCGGACTATAAATGTATACGCCGTCGCTGCCTTTCCGGCAGCGATTTTTATATGAAGACGTATCAACCGGAAAAAGGAGGAGCTGTATGACCTGGGATATGCTGACGGTGATAGGCACCATCGCTTTTTCCATCAGCGGGGCAATTGTCGCTATGGAGGAAGACCTTGATATATTTGGAGTATTGTTTTTAGGATTTATCACAGCGTTTGGAGGAGGAGCGATTCGAAACATTCTGATTGGGGTTCCAGTGTCGGAGCTTTGGAGCCAGGGTCTGTTTTTTCAGGTTTCCTTTTTCTCTATTCTGCTGTTTGTGCTGTTTCCAAATATTTTAATGAAGCACTGGCACAGCTGGGGGTCATTTTTTGATGCCATCGGCCTTGCTTCTTTTGCGATGCAGGGGGCCCTTTTTGCAGTGGAAATGGGCCATCCCCTCAGCGCTGTCATCGTGGCAGCGGTACTCACGGGCAGCGGCGGCGGACTGATCCGTGACGTGCTCGCCAACCGAAAACCGATGGTGCTTCACTCGGAGGTCTACGCCCTGTGGGCACTGGTCGGCGGCTTATTTATCGGTATGGGCTGGGTTACCGGCGGCTTTGGCCTGTTCCTGCTGTTCGTTCTGCTCGTTTCCGGCCGTGTATGCTCCTACCGCTTTCAATGGAAGCTTCCCCACCGAACGATTCCCTCCATGTAAATCCCTCCCGCCAGTCTCTGGCGGGTTTTTTGTGTTCAACATACCGTAGATATGAGTAAAAATGAAGCCTTCGTAAAATTATAAAAAAGACTGCTCTTCTATGAGCAGCCTTCAAAGCTTCGTCCTATACTGTTTTTTTATTTCTTTTCTTTCCGTAAATGCTTGTGGCAAGCTCAGGTGCTTTCTGGAACAAATATACTCCGGCGAGAGCCGAAAGAAGAATAAAAATACTGCTGAAGGTCCGCAGCGTGCCTGTAGCAAGTGCTGCAATGATAATGGAGAATTCCCCGCGCTGGGTTAAAGATAAGCCTGCACGCAGAGCTACCTTGGATGACAGACCGTACAGCTTCCCGCCTGCAAATCCGACAATTATTTTCGCAGCCACTGACCAGAAAAGCAGCACGAGAAGCATCGGAATCATCGGCACTCCTTCCCCAACCTCAATCGTTGTGCCGAAATAAACAAAAAACATTGGGAGAAGCAGATCCCGGAAGCGCACGACCAGGCCTTCGAGCACGTCGCTCCGTTTCACTTCAGCCAGAATAATGCCGGCCAGAAAAGCGCCCAGCACCTCGGATAAATCCAGGTACAAAGCAATACCGCCGTACGAAAGCGCAATACCAAACACGAAAAGAAGAAAAAAATCCTCATCCATATAGCGGTCCACAAATGAACGCAATTTTCGGAAAACAAATATTCCGAGCAGGATTGCTCCTGCCACCAATATAATAATTTGAACGAAGGTCCATCCGAGCGTGCCTATAGTAACTCCGCTGCCTACGGTCATGCTGACAAGCACCGCCACGAGGACCGGGGCAAATAAATCCTCAAAAATGAGGAGGCCGAGTATAAATTCAGACTCGGGGTTTGCCATCCGTTTAGAGTTTTCAAGCATTTTGGCTGTGATCGAAGAGCTTGTCGCGTAGGTGACTCCGCCTATGATTAGTGCTTCAAGCCATCCAAGCCCAAACGCCAGCGTAATACCTACGGTAACTCCGAAGCTGAGCACAATGTCCAGGACTCCGGCCCGGAAAACTTTTGTTGCGACATGCATGAGCTGCCGGACTGGAAATTCCATCCCCAGCATAAAAAAAAGCAGGACAATACCGATCTCACCGGCAAAATACAGCAGGTGAGAATCTGCCAGCCAGCTGCTGACGACAATTCCAATTAATAGATAGATGATGACATCAGGGAATCGCATTTTAAAGGACATCCATCCCCCGACAAAAAGTACGAGCAGCATCAATCCCGCAGCAAGCAAATCAGGCATCTCCGGCATAAGAATTATCCTTTCGCCTTACAAACTTCTTCAAAGCGCCCAATAATGTCTTTTTTTCCAACAACGAGCAGGGTATCCCCGGCCTGAATGATAAAATCATCCTCCGGCTTCGGAAGAATATCGTTATCCCTCATGATGCCGACAATAGAAACTCCTTCCGGTATTGATGTCTGGGCTTCTTCCACTGAACGCACATCCATCTTAGAGCCTTTTTTCACCTTGATCCAGTCGACAAGCATTTTCTTTCTTAACAGGCGAAAACGCTCAAAGCTTTCTTCATCCACGGGGTCCTCATGAACGCCAAGCAGGCGGGCGCCCAGTTCTCTCGCTTCATCAGATGTGAATATGGTTGAAAAAAGCGCTTCATCATCGTCCTCGTCTTCCACAAAATAAATTTCTCTCTTGCCGCTATGGTGTACGATCATGACCGTGGTAATACCGTCCCGGTTTTCAAACGCTATCCGTTTTCCTACCCCCGGCAGGTCATGTTCTCTGATTCTCATTTGTCATTCCTCCTGTGATTCTTTTCGTCATCCGTCAAAACGGTGCATCCAGCTATTAAACGCCTGCACGAACTTTTTTGCGTGCTGCGTGATTTTTTCATCCTCAAGCGTATCCAACTCTTTGTTCATTTTTCCTCTCACTCCTGCCACCAGCATTTTCGGCCCTGGCATTACATAGGCCTCAGCAGCTGTAAGTGTCTGCCGGACCTGATACTGGGATAAAGCCGTGCCGCCGCCCCCAGGAGTCGCTCCGGCAAGCGCAAAGGCACGGTGGGTCAGAGCGGAGTGCGCAGGCGGACTGGACGCCCAGTCCAGGGCGTTTTTTACAACGCCCGGCATCCCGTTATTGTATTCGGGGGTTACGATAATAACCCCGTCCGCACGCATCATTGCTCGTTTCAATTCTACAACAGATTCGGGGGTTCCTGCTTCTTCCACATCGGCATGGTAAAGCGGGATGTGATGCAAAAATGCTTCTTCGACCTCCCAGTGCTCCGGAAACTCAGCTTTCATTAAATCCAGCAGCTTCCGGTTATAGGATTCCTTCCGCAGACTCCCGCATATCACCGTTACATTCATCTGTTCCTCTGTCATAAGGTTCACCGCCTTTGCCTTCATCTTCTAGCCTCATTATACATTTTTTCTGCTCTTTTACCCTAGCAATCACACTTTTTTCTAAAAGTATTGAATCGTGCTTTGACTTCTATATATATTTATATTAGCATATGCTTATATAATAAATTCAGCAATTGCCTGATTAAATTTAGAAAGAAACGGATGCCGCATCGTTTTCGGCCCGGCCTGGAGGTATTTATGAACACCCTGCTCGCAGTTATTATTTTTCTTATCACGCTCGTATTGGTTATTTGGCAGCCGAAAAATTTAAATATTGGCTGGTCTGCCTGCGGAGGCGCTATTATCGCTCTTATCGCAGGCGTTGTCAGCTTTGGAGACGTCGAAACCGTTATTGGCATCGTATGGAATGCTACGCTCGCCTTTGTTGCTATTATCATTATCAGTCTGATTCTCGACAGAATTGGTTTTTTTGAATGGGCTGCTCTACACATGGCAAAAATCGCCGGAGGAAGCGGCCTGCGGATGTTTATTTACATAATTCTGCTCGGAGCCGTCGTTGCTGCGCTTTTTGCCAATGACGGTGCTGCCCTTATACTGACGCCTATCGTTCTCGCGATGGTAAGAGCGCTTGAATTTAAGGAACGTATGATTCTTCCGTTCATTATGGCCAGTGGTTTTATCGCTGACACAGCTTCCCTGCCCCTGATTATCAGCAACCTCGTAAACATCGTTTCTGCCGACTTTTTCGGTATCGGCTTTGTTGAATACGCGACCCGGATGATTGTTCCAAACTTTTTCTCTATCGGGGCGAGCCTTCTTGTCCTCTACCTTTTTTTCCGGAAGGATCTTCCCGGAAAGTATGACGTCACAAAAGTAAAAAATCCGAAGGACGCGATCCAGGACATAAAAATGTTCCGGCTCTCATGGGTGGTGCTTGCGGTGCTGCTTGTCGGGTACTTCGTCAGCGAATTCGTAGCAGTTCCCGTCTCCGTCATAGCCGGTATCGTGGCGTTATTCTTCCTGCTGATGGCCCGCCGCAGTCCGGCTGTTGAAACAGGCAAAGTATTAAAGGGAGCGCCGTGGGATATCGTTTTCTTTTCAGTGGGAATGTACGTCGTCGTTTACGGCCTTCAGAACGCCGGGCTTACCGAGCAGCTGGCAGTTGTGATACAGGCAGCTGCTGATGAGGGTTTATTTGTCGGAACACTTTCGATGGGCTTCATCGCCGCTCTCTTATCTTCTGTCATGAATAACATGCCGACAGTGATGATTGATGCTTTGGCTATTTCAGAAACAGCTACTTCCGGAGCTGTACGTGAAGGCCTTATTTACGCCAATGTGATCGGCAGCGACCTGGGGCCGAAAATCACTCCGATCGGCTCTCTCGCTACCCTGCTGTGGCTTCATGTGCTGCGTCAGTTCGGCTTTCATATTTCCTGGGCTTATTACTTCAAAGTCGGTATCATTCTGACCATTCCAACGCTTTTTATTACTCTTGTCGGCCTCTATGTATGGCTGTTAATCATTGGCGGCTGACCGGAAACAGCCGGTCATTTCCCGGGAAATATGACACCTTCTGCGCTCGAAATATGAATACCTGACAGGCTTACTGAATGAATTAGTTGAATAACAGCAATATTGTTGTTACCCTTGGCAGAGTTGCAAATGATAATTATCCAGCGCCCGGCTCCGGCAGTTTAAACTTACGGAGAGCAGGGAATGTATTCAGCAGTTTGCAGGCATAGAAAAAAAGGTATAGATATATTCTATACAGGTTTAAAAATTAAGGAGGCTCACTCTTGGAAATTACAAACGGTGCTAAAGCAGTACTAGAACCGCTGATGGAAGAAAACAACATGGACCACCTTCGCGTGGCAGTCGAAGAAATGGAAGAATCCTCTCAAATCGGTCTTGTTCTTCAAGATCCACAGGAGAGCGATCAGGTGCTTGAAGCAAACGGCATTAAAGTAGCAGTGGATAACCGCGTTACAGACTTAATGCAGGACGTTACGCTCGACACCCAGGAAAATGAAGACGGCGAAACACAGCTCGTCATGGCCGGTCTTCCTGAAGCTGAATAACAAGCGCCCCAAAAACAGTTCTGCTTAAACAGCAGAGCTGTTTTTTTGTTTTCGGAGCCTTTTTTTGTCGCATTGAGCCGAAATTTCGGCTTACTTCATTAATTATTTATAACCTGGACCGCTTGTACCAGTTGTTGACTGCGCTTTCAATGTTGGCACGTTCCTTGCATATACATAGAGTGCATCCTGCAAAATTATAAGGAGGGTTCATTCATGAAAGCAGCAGTAGTTAATGAATTTCATCAAAAACTGGAGATTAAAGATATTCCGGTGCCTGAACTTGATTACGGAGAAGTGCTTGTCAAAATTCATTCATGCGGTGTCTGTCATACCGATTTGCATGCAGCTCACGGCGACTGGCCGGTTAAACCAAAGCTGCCTCTCGTGCCGGGACACGAGGGTGTAGGTACAGTGGAAAAGGTTGCAGATGGCGTCAAATCCATCAAAATCGGCGATCGCGTCGGCATTCCGTGGCTTTACTCTGCCTGCGGTGAATGCGAATTCTGTCTTTCGGGAAGAGAAACACTCTGCCAGCAGCAGCTGAATGCCGGTTATTCCGTAGACGGAGCCTACGCGGAATACTGTAAAGCTCCCGCCCACTATGTAACAAAAATTCCGGACAGCCTGGACTTTGATACAGTGGCTCCACTTTTCTGCGCTGGGGTGACAACGTACAAAGCGCTCAAGGTCTCTGAAGCCAAACCGGGTGACTGGGTAGCCATCTTTGGCATCGGCGGACTCGGGCACGTTGCCGTACAATACGCGAAAGCCATGGCCTTAAACGTTGTAGCTGTCGACATACGCGACGACAAGCTGGAGCTCGCAAAGGAAATGGGAGCAGACATGACCATTAATAGTATGAACGAGGATCCCGGCAGGATACTGATGGAAAAATTAAACGGAGTAGAAGCCGCTATCAGCGTAGCTGTCAGTCCAAAAGCGTTTGAACAGGCGTACTCGACGGTCAAACGGGGAGGAAATTTAGTCATTGTAGGCCTTCCAGTCGGGGACCTTCCAATTCCTATTTTTGACACAGTCTTAAACGCCGTGAACGTTAAAGGCTCCATTGTCGGTACACGCAAAGACCTCCAGGAGTGTCTCGAGCTCGCGGCTAACGGCAGGATCCGCCCGATTATTGAAACGAAGGAAATGGATGATATTAACGACGTATTTGATTCAATGGAAAAAGGCGATATCAACGGCAGGATTGTACTCAAAATTCAGGACTAGATTACCGGTAAAGTTACGAAACGCTTACACAAAGTAAAACCCGGACGGGCTCCTCTTCCCGCCGGGTTTTGCTGATTTTTCTTCCCGAATTTATTCATTCAGCCAGTAGCGCAGCTTTCTGGTATTCACTCCGAGCATTTCTGCTGCCTCCCGGCGGTTTCCACGGGTGAGCATTAAAGCGTGGTCAATAATATCCTGAATACTTTTCTTTTCTTCACTCCGTAGATCTTCAACAGTGCTTTCAAGCGACAAATAGTTAGTCTCTTCGAGCTCCTGCTTTTTCTGTCTGAGCCAGTCCCCTGATACAATCCGGTTCCTGGCAGCAGTTTTCCGGCTTGAGGGCCTCATGTTTAAATGACGGCGTTCAATCCTTCCGTCTGATTCTGCGGCCGCCCGGATCAGTACGTTTGTAAGCTCCCGGATATTGCCCGGCCAGTGGTGAGCCTGTAACGCCTCCAAAGCTTCCAGACTGATCACTGTGTTTGCCGGAGCTTCTTTGCGGAGAATCGACTGGGCCACCGCAGGGATATCTTCCTTTCGTTCCCGCAGAGGCGGAATAGTCAGCCGGACGACCTCGAGGCGGTACAGCAGGTCTTCACGAAATTCTCCTGCCTCTGCAGCAAGATGCAGGTCCTGGTTTGTGGCAGCAATGATACGGGCTTTTGTTTTAATCGGGCGTTCACCACCCACCCGGTAAAGCTCTCTCGTTTCGATTACCCGCAGCAGCTTCACCTGCGTCGAGAGTGATGCTTCTCCAATTTCATCAAGTAAGAGCGTCCCTTCCGAGGCCAGTTCAAAATAACCCTTCCGTGTTTTATTTGCCCCGGTAAAGGCTCCTGCTTCATGACCGAACAACTCACTTTCGAGCATCTGCTCCGGCAGTGCCCCGCAGTTCACACCGAGAAATAAGCGCTCTCCCGACCCGGCAAGCTCATGAATAAAGCGGGCGGCTACCTCTTTTCCTGTGCCCGTTTCTCCGTCTATTAAGATTGTTAGAAGCTTTGGCGCAAAGCGCACAGCCAGCCGCACCACTTCTTTCATTGCTTCGCTTTCTCCGGTTATCAAGCCGCTTCTTGCGGCTGCCTGTTCAATTTGTCCTGACACTTCCGGGTCTGACTCCGGCTGCTTTATTTTCTCTTCAATAATGCTGATATCTTCAAATGGCTTTTCAATATAGTCCTCCGCCCCCAGCTTAACTGCTTCCACAGCTGTATCAATTGTGCTGTATCCTGTCATAACAATACAGCGGCACGAGGGCTGCGCCTGCTTCAAGTCTGCAAGCAGCTTCAATCCGTTCGTGTCAGGCAGCTTTAAGTCGATAAATGCCAGTTCATACAAATGGTTCTGGCCGCGAAGACGTTCATATTCCTTCCCGTCATGGGCAAGATCAATATGATGACCCTGTTCTACAAGCAGATAACGAAAAAACGTGCCTATATCATAGTCATCATCAATGACTAATATCTTCATACTTATCGCCTCCTCCATGAACTGGCAGCTTCAATTGAAAGGTACTTCCTTTTCCCTCTTCGCTTGTAAACGTCAGCCGCCCCCCATTTTTCTCTGCAATATCCTTACTTACCGACAGACCCAGGCCGGTCCCGTTCTGCTTTCTTTTCGTAGTGAAAAAAGGTTCAAACACTGACGGCTTCTGACTCTGGGCGATTCCGCATCCATTGTCTTTCACCTCAAGCACAACGCTTGAATGAATAACACTGGTTTTAATTTGGATCTTTTTATCCGTCTCTGCGCTGTCCTTTAACGCATCTTTTGCGTTCAGAAGCAGGTTGATAACCACCTGACCGACCTGATGAGGTCCTGCCTGGACAAATGGCAGAGCGGGCGTATAATGCTTTTCAATCAGGATATTCTCTTTTTCGATCTGAAAGCCAATCAGACTCAGTACATCTTCAACTGCTTCATTAATATCGCACTCCGTACTTTCTTCTTTTTCCGGACGGGAGAAAGAAAGCAGATTTTGCACGATCGTCCGGCAGCGGCGGCCCCCTCTTTCAATCGCCGCCGCAAGCTCCTTCGAAGGCCCTTCCTCTGGCAGACTCCGCTGCAGTATCTGGGTGTTGCCGATCACCGCGGTCAACGGACTGTTTAACTCATGAGCTACTCCGGCTGCCATTTCCCCTATCGCCGCGAGCTTTCCGGAATGCTGAAGCTGGGCTTCGGTTTTGATACGCGTCGTGACATCCTTAATATAAATAAGCAGTCCTTTCATTATCCCCTCTCCGTTCCGGACCGGATATGTCTGAATGTCGCAAACACTGCCATTTTTTAATGTCATCTGATAGTTTTTCATCGAGTCGCCGCGGTAACTCTCTTCAATTGGACAGAACTCTTTCGTATCATGAAAAAGCAGGTCATGACAGCGGCGGCCGGCCACCGCCTCGGGGGGTTCGCCAAAAAAGGAGTGGGAAGCCTGATTACAGCGGACGATCCGGTGATCGTTATCGGTTAATATCAGTAGGTCCGCTACAGCCTGAAAGGTTTCCTCCCATTCCTTTTTGCCCTGATACACCTCCTGGTACAGTCTCGCGTTCTCCATCATAACGGCGATATGGTCCGAAAGCTGTCGGAAGAAGCTGATATCAGACTGGTCACACTCGATCCGTTCAGCCGCAGCAAAGGTAAGAACGCCGATGGTCGATGCTTTAATCCGAAGCGGTATGACACACACATAGTAAAAATTCAAAGCCGAAAGCGTCTGCTCCTCCACAAACGCATACGCATCAGCAGGCTCCCATTCGTGAAAAACAATCATATTCTGTTCGATTGCTTTCCAGTACAACGACTCTTTTTTCGGAAGGTGCATACCTACTGCAGAGTCCTCTGCATAGAGAGGATAGACACTTTTTAATGACATGGCCCCATGCTCGATTAGCGATAAGCTTACCCGGTCGATCGGATACAGTTCGTAAATGGTTTCAAGAATATGCTGCAGTGCCGTCTCCATCGTTCCTGTAACCTGAAACCCCTTTGCTACTTCGCTCAAAATTTCAAGCTTACGATTCTTTTTTTCAAGTTCCGCAATTGTTGCTTTCAAGTCTGTATAATAGCTTTTTTTCGAGGCGCGGACCCCGGTTAATTTTTCAATCACCATCTCTTTTTCTGTGAACATACCGACGCTCCTTTATTCGTAAGCCTTTTTGAACAGCATTTCGATATCCTTCAAAGCTACGTCCCGTGGGTTGGTGATCATGCATGCGTCATCAAGGGCTATGCGGGCCATGCTTTCAAAGTCAGGGTCTCTCAGACCGACAGAGCGCAGTGTCTTGGGAGCACCGATGTCATCTGCAAGAGCCCGGACTGCCTGAATGCCGTATCTGGCACGGACCATTTCCCCGGCATCCGCAGAAGCACCGAAAATATCACCGATAGCAGCGAATCGGGGAGGTGAAGCAATTAGATTAAATTCCATGACATGCGGAAGCAAAATGCTGTTAATCTCTCCGTGCGGAAGAGCATAGCGTCCGCCAATCGCGTGGGACATCGCATGTACTGCACCTAAAATGGCATTGGAAAACGCAAGTCCCGCCTGCATGCTTGCCATCGCCATCGCACGCTTGGCTTCCACATTTGTATGTGATGCCACCGACGGCCGCAGAAATTCAGCAGCCAGCTTCATCGCATTTACCGCATGCACATCCGTCAGCGGCGTCGCTGCCGCACTTACATACGCTTCTATGCCATGGGTAATTGCATCAAGTCCGGTAGCTGCTGTAAGCAAATGATCTTTGGTCATCAAGACAAACGGATCGACAATCGCAATATCGGGCACGAGCGATTTAGAAACGATCGTCATCTTCTTTTTCCGCACCGGATCAACAATAATCGAAAATTGGGAGACCTCGGATCCCGACCCCGCCGTTGTCGGCACCATAATGACTGGTGGAAGTGGACTATGGATGTGGTCTACGCCTTCGTAATCTTCGATTTTTCCGCCATTGCTCACAATGACAGCCACCGCTTTAGCCACATCCAGCGCACTTCCTCCCCCAATGCCAAGTACAGCGTCACACCGGGCTTTATGATAGGATTCCACACCTTCTACTACCTGAGCTGTGTCAGGGTTGGTACTAATATTTGAAAAAAGGTGATACTCAAGGCCGGAAGCTTGTATACTTTCCACAGCCTGGACCGTCCAGCCGGCTTCTTTGACGCCCGGATCACTTACTGCGAGTACACGCTGCGCTCCCAGACGCAGAAAGCTCTCACCTACCTGATGAATCGAATGATCTCCGAAAATAATTTCGGGAGCCATAAATTTTGAAATCATATCCTCACCACCATATTCAGCTGGAAATTTTTCATGCTATTGAAAACGTTTACTTAATATGTATTTATTATCTCTTACCCTTGTTTAATGTGCAAAGACTTCCTGATCCTGTTTTGATGCAAAAAATCCGCGGATTTATAGGTCCGCGGAACAAGGGTATATTAGTAATAAAGCTGTCAGGAGGGCTTCGGAGACAAAAGAGCAAAAACCAAAGCTGTCGCCGGCAAAAGCATCATAAGCCATAAGATTGCCGTATAATTATTAAACCAGTCATAAAAAATACCAAATGGCAGCGGACCAAGAGCGGAGCCAATAACCATTACCGTCTGGGCAATGCTTTTAATACTCCCTAAATGCCTGGGGCCGAAATAATTGGGCCACACAATGCTTAACACAATACGTTCAAAGCCGTGGGCTACCCCCCACAGCACTCCAAAAATGATAGCTCCTGTCCAGGAATTTATAGTTAAAAGCACCAAAAGTGAAACAATATGTACCCCAAACGTCATCGCAAGCACATAATGCACAGCAATGCGGTCCACCAAATACCCTACAGCAAATGTTACCGGGAAACCGATAAAAGCCATCAAGGAAAGAATTAATGCCGCAAGCGAAATCGAAAGACCCTTTCCTTCTACGATAGATACTAAGTGGAAGGTAACACCTGTGTTTACAATTGCCGGCACGCTGACACAAAAAAGAATAAGCCAGAAGGCTCTGGTTCTGCGCGCTTCCTGAAGGGTCCAGCTTTTTTCCTGCATGCCTGTTCGCTGGCCCCGGACCTCCTCATGAGACGCTGGTCCTCTGCCATCGGGCTCCTGGCCAATATCCTGCGGCTGGTTCCGCACCACTAAGAAAGCCAGCGGCACAAAAACAAAAAGTAACAGTCCACCCCAAATTAACCATGTGTCCCGCCAGCCGACCATTTGGATCAGCCATGTGTTCAACGGGGGCAGGGCAGCGGCACCGACAAAACCGCCAATCGCCATGACACTTAAGGCCCGGCCGCGCTTCTGCACAAACCATTGCGGCACAAGCGTATTAGGAACCAGGGTCAGCGATCCCTGGCCAAATAATCGAATAGCAAAAAAGCCGATAAACATCATTACAGCACCTGTCAAAAAGGCATTCCAAATACAGGCGAGAGCCAAAAGAACTCCTGCAGCCCCCATTACCAGACGCTGGCCCAGACGATCGATTGCACGGCCGACGAAAAAAAGAGTAATACCGGCAGCCAGAGTACCAACCGAATAAATACCAGAGACAAAGGAACGTGAATACGAAAAATCCTGAATGTAATAATCAATAAAAATAGAAATCGAATACGTTTGGCCCGGTCCGGAAAAAAACATACTTAACGCGGATAAAGCCACAATCGCCCATCCATAAAAAATGGGACCCGACCCGTTTTTCGGTTTATCAGCCCGCATGTCGAAGCTCCTTTTCAGCATTTTCTCCAGAAACTATAAATAAATTCAGCTTCCTGGTCCGTTTGTTCATCTATGCTACTTTATCACAAAAGGGAGCATGGATTTTATCCTTAATTCATTAAAAAACGGCCTTCCAGATAAAAAATCCTTAATTTCAGCAAAAAAAGCTGAAGCAGAAAAAGCTTTCTCTGCTTCAGCCGCCCCTTTTACCCTAAAGCTACATCCAGTATCATCATGACGCTGAAGCCAATCATCAGGCTGAAGGTAGCGAGCCGTACGTTGCCCTTTTCCTGGGAACCGGGGATGACCTCCTTGGCAACGACGAATATCATCGCTCCTGCTGCAAAACTGAGAGCAAACGGAAGCAGCGGCTGGATGATGATAACTGCAGCAGCACCAATTACTGCAGCCACCGGCTCTACAAAACCGGACAGCTGCCCGTAAAAAAAGCTTTTCTTTTTCGACACTCCGTCCCGGCGAAGCGGCATCGATACTGCAGTTCCCTCCGGAAAGTTTTGAATGCCGATGCCAAGCGCAAGCGCTACTGCTCCGGCGAGCGTAGAGCTGCTGAATTCCGAAGCCAGCGCCCCGAACGCTACCCCTACAGCTAGTCCCTCCGGAATATTGTGCAGAGTAATCGAAAAAACAAGCATTGTGGTCCGGTGCTTGGCATACTTGTCTTTTATTTCCGTGAAATATGTGTCTTCATCCATCATGGGGATGACCCTGTCGAGCAATAACAGAAAAACACCCCCAAGTAAAAAACCAATAACAGCTGGAATATAAGGTATTTGGCCTTGTTCCTCCGCCATATCAATGCCGGGAGAAAGAAGCGACCAAAAGCTCGCAGCAATCATGACCCCGCCGGCAAATGCAAGCATACTATCCATCAGCTTCTGATTATTTCTGTTCGTAAAAAACACAACCGCAGCGCCTGCTGCAGTCATACCCCAGGTAAACAAAGAGCCAATCAGCGCCTGCAGTGTAGGATGCAGCTCCGCAAACCACTCCATAATATAATCTCCTTTTCACTCTATTAAAAAAGTTTCCCTAAGGAAAGTCTAAAGTTATTCTATTCCTTGTTGTAAAAGTTTGTCAATCGACAAACGTAAAGCCGCCTCCATCTGGAGAGCGGCTTTATTCTTTCACTGTTAAATAATCGTGTTGACCCCTTCAGTGTCTGTCACAATGAGAAGGATCTTTCCTTCATCGAGTTCATCCTCGTACTCATGAGCTTCTTCCTGGGATAACCCAATTTCCTGCAGCTTGTTTCGGAGTTCATCGCCTTTTTTGCTGAACATATTTCCTACTGCATTTTTTATTCCTTCTTCTTTCATGCCGACAGTGTTGGCATTCGCATTCTCCGCGATACGGCCGGTGCGGTCGTTATCGTGGGTCATAACGTACACGTTACTTTTATCAATGCCCTTCTCAGCTAAACGCTGAACGTCCTGCTGCAGAGCCTCGTCATTAGTGTATTCTCTCACGAATGGTTTCATAAGAACCTCCCTTTAATGTTTACTGCTATTCTAATAAACAATTCTGACTCTGTTTAAACCATTTCCCGGCAAACTCCCTCTTTTCACCTAGAGAGCGTGGGGGTCTATGTAGTCCAGAAACTTCGTTTCAAATAAATGTACATTATAGTTCACCAGGCCTACGACCGTTTTCGTAATAAAAGAATCCTCGTTTTCTTCTCCCGGCTCGTACGTGGATTTAATAATTCCGTACTCTTTAAACGTTTCATTGTGAATTGTTTTTAAATCTTCTCTCGTCTTTTCCAGATCCTTCACGGTGTAAGTAACCTGCGACCCTGCCTCACAGCAGTCCGGAAACCGTCCACGAAGTAATTCTGCCGAGCGTTCCATAATGTTTAAAATAATCGCTGATTTATGCTTTTGAGATTCCATCGTTTCAGGCTGAAGCTTTTCAATATCCTTCATGTGATATTTTTCCTGAATGATAATATCATCCAGAAAAAGAATAATTGCATGGATCTTGTCTGAGATAAATACTACTTCACGGTCCTCTCCCTGCATTGCGAAACCACCTTTATTAATTTTTAGTTTAACCTATGCCGATCGCCCTAAAATCTATACCCCTTTTATCCTGTAATCATCCGGTAAATTTAAAAAAAGGTATAACTCTTTAAAATTTTGATTGCACATATATGTCTTAATATACATGTTAAAAATATAATAATTACATAAATAAGTTTGATTGATTTGTATAGCGCAAGGGTATATCGTTAGCTGTAAAACTATTTACCTACTTTTGACTGAATAAGGCAGGAGCAATGCTTATGAATTTATTGTCCGGAACCTATTCTATTTCTCTCATTTTTTTATCGGTGTTCATCGCCGTATTTGCTTCGTATGCTGCATTTCATATTGCCGGCCGCGTTGTACATACGAACTATGCAAATAAGCACTTATGGACTGCCGGGGGAGCAGTGTCTCTCGGGGGCGGCATCTGGTCGATGCATTTTGTGGCCATGCTCGCCTATGACATTGGCATGCCCGTTTCTTATGAACCGCTTTTTTTAACTTTAAGTATTCTGCTGGCCATACTTTCAAGCTGGGCTGCATTTGCCATTATTCAATTCACCCGGCCGCGGCTCCTTTATCACGC
Organism: Marinococcus sp. LNHM3E3-2.2; assembly: GCF_056034385.1. Classification (NCBI taxonomy): domain Bacteria; kingdom Bacillati; phylum Bacillota; class Bacilli; order Caryophanales; family Bacillaceae; genus Marinococcus; species Marinococcus sp. LNHM3E3-2.2. Next base: position 190,777 of record NZ_JBQLIC010000002.1, on the reverse strand, counting down.
CGCCGGCTCCTGTCTCGTCGGAACGGGCATCATCTCTATGCATTACGTGGGCATCGAGTCAATGCAGATGCCAGCCTCCATTTCCTACAATCCCTGGCTTGTTTTCCTGTCTATTGTTATTGCTGTAGGTGCCTCCTTTACCGCTCTCCGCCTGTTTTCTTCAGTGCCGGGCAACCCAAGCCGGTCTCTCAGCCAAATCGCTTATATGAGCAGCGCAGCAATTATGGGAGCAGCCATTTCAGGTATGCATTATACAGGTATGGCAGCAGCTTCTTTTCAATCAGATGAGGGCAGTGTAACGCCTGCTGGCACCGTTGATTCGCATATGCTTTCCATTTTTATCAGTGTCAGTATTACTGCGATTATTTCTATTGCTCTTATCGCTGCTTTTTTTGACAGAAGGGTAGAATCAAGCGAAAGCCGCTATGGCCTGCTGGATGATTTGTATCAATCCATTATCCATTCGGCCAATGATGCCATTATTACGTTAGACGAATACGGAAGGATAGTAGCCTGGAATCAGGCGGCCAGAACGATCTTTGGTTACAAGGAAGCTGACATTCTTGGCTCTTACTTTACCGCTCTTGTGCCTGAAAAATATAAACAGATCTACTGGCAACGATTTGAACGTTACCAATCCTTACCTGACGGGGGGTCCTCCGGCAATACTTACGAATTGGAGGCCCTTCATGAAAACGGCATCTCTTTTCCTATAGAGCTTTCCCTTTCCGGACAGCAAAGCGGTACGCATTCTTACGTGACCGGTATCATACGGGATATTTCAGAGCGGGTCTGCTATCAAAAACGGATTGAAGAACTCATTTACCGGGACGAACTCACCCGGCTGCCCAACCGGCGAATGCTTCAGGAATATCTGGATGCCTGTCTGGACTCCGGTGCTGAAAAGGGCCCCTCCCTTGCCGTTTTGTTTATCGATTTGGACCGCTTTAAAAACATAAATGATAGGTTCGGCCATGCTACCGGGGATCTGCTGCTTAAAGAAGTGGCCGCCCGTATTAACAGCCTTCTTCAAAAAAAGGATCTTTTAGCCAGGCAGAGTGGTGATGAATTCGTTGTGGTTCTTTCTCGTGTGGAAGGCTATCAGGCAGCTCATATGGCCGAAAGTATTCTGGATGTGTTGAATGACCCGATTATTATTGACAGCTTTGAAATGTTTGTGTCTGCCTCCATCGGCATCAGTCTTTTTCCTGAAAACGGAAAAAACACTGATGCTTTGATTAAAAATGCGGACACTGCGATGTATAAATCTAAAAACAAGGGCACGCACCGTTATCGTTTTTTCACTGAAGATATGAATGAAAATGTCTCAAGAAAAATTCTGCTGGAAGCAGGGATGCGAAAAGGCATCGAGCGTAATGAATTCATTTTAGTTTACCAGCCGCAGATTGATACTCTCACTGGCGAAATTAAAGGGGTGGAAGCTTTAGTCCGTTGGGAGCATCCGGAGCTTGGATTAACTCTACCGGATGAATTTATTCCTTTAGCAGAAGAAACCGGTCTGATTATTCCCCTTGGCCGTTTTATATTAACAGAAGCATGCCGCCAGGCCAGAGCCTGGAAGAAAGAAGGCTTTTCCCTTTCCCGAATGTCCGTGAATATCTCGACTATTCAATTTCAGCAGAGCGATTTTTCTTCAACGGTGGCCGAAACACTGAAGGAAACGGGTCTCGAGCCGTCTGTGCTTGAGCTTGAACTGACAGAAAATATTATCCAGCATGCTACAGAAGCTGTCCCTGTTCTCCACCAGTTAAAAAATATCGGTGTGAAGCTTTCTCTGGATGATTTCGGTACCGGTTATTCTTCACTTGGATATTTAAAGGATTTTCCTCTTGATACGCTCAAAATTGATAAAACATTTATTCAGGGCATGAACGGCGTTTCACGTGAAACAGCTATTGTCGAAAGTATTCTACACCTTGCAGGACAATTGAATTTTCATGTTATAGCAGAGGGTATTGAAACCCCGCTGCAATTAAATCTTTTACGACAGAAAAAATGTCAGGAATACCAGGGTTATTTATACAGTCCGCCTGTTGCTGGAGATGAACTATTTAAAATGTATAAAAAAAACGACAATAGTTCATACTAAATAATCCGCGCTCTTCATGGAAGAACGCGGATTATAATCATTAAAAAGCTTGATCTATTCCCTATTTCAGTATATACTCAATAGCTTCTTTTATTTCTTTTAAAAATTCATTAACTCGGTTTATTATCTGCTTTTAACCAAAAGATTAACAGCTTCCTGGATTAGCTCTTCGCTGTCTTCCCCTTTTTCTATCTGTTCACGCACACATTCCTCGAGGTTCGCACTCACTACCAGACCGATCGCTCGATCGAGCGCTGTACGTGCAGCATTCATCTGAGAAACAAGCTCTTTACAGTCTTTTTCTTCTTCCATCATTCGAAGAACACCGCGGACCTGCCCTTCTACCCTTTTTACCCGGTTTTTCATTTGATCATTGTATTCCATGAAAGGCTCCTCCTTTCAAATAGAGTATTTATTTATACTGCCTTCATTTCTTTTCATTACCCATGCGGGTATATAAAAAATATAAACGATGCTCTCCTGTTTGTCAAATATGTATCATATGCTGCGTACCGGCAGCTGCTGCCTCCCGTGATATTTTTCAGCCTTGCAATTCCCTTCTTTCTTTTTATATGATGAGAAGACTAAACTATACAGATAGCGGTGACTATTCGTGCTAAAAGACACAGGAGAACGAATCATCCCTTCACAAATGAAGCCGACCAACGGTATGCTGCTTGAGCATCTGGCCCGCTATTATTTTGCCATGCCGTACGCAAAGGGCCGCGTGCTTGATATTGCCTGCGGGGTCGGCTATGGGGCCCAGATGACAGCTAAAGGCAAAAAACGTGAGGTAGACTATGTGCTCGGCGTCGACATTGACGCTGAAGCGATAGCATTTGCCCAAAAGCACTATTATCATCCCCAGCTTTCTTTCCAGACAGGAGATGCTCTTGATGAGAATCTCCCCCTGCAGATAGGCACGTTCGATACGATTGTTTCCTTTGAGACCCTTGAACACGTGCCCGATGACCGTATCTTTATGAAACGTATGTACGCCCTCCTCCGGCCTGGCGGTACACTCATCGTTTCTACGCCCTTCGGCCAGGGAAGGCACAAGCCCAGCAATTCTCTTTTTCATTACCATCAGTTGACGACAGAGGAATGGGAAGAGCTCTTATCAAGAGAAGACTGGCCGTGGGAGAGGCTGCAGCTGTATTACCAGCAGGGAGTCGCTTTCGAACATCCCGCCCGTTCCGGTGTTCACTACCCTCTTGGCATCGCTGTATGTATTAAACCAGAGGCATAAATACAGCAAGATCCCGTGCCTATTCCGGCCGGGATCTTTTTCTGAGTTCGTTTCTTTCACGCAGTATTGCCAGCTCTGTCACGAGCTTTTTCTGGTCGTCATACGAAAGATTTCTTTCCAGCATTGCCTGAATTTCTGCAAAACGTTTTTTGTCCTCATCATTCAAATAGCGAAGCTCTTCTTCCATGAAGGCCTTCCTTTCATGTACAGGATAAAATATTATTCTGTGCCGGTACTGACAATCTGCTTAGCCTGAATGATGACAGTAAGCGTCCGGAGCCACCGTATCACGGTAAAGGCTACTATTCCCGTGAACAAAGAAAGCATAAAAAAGGCAAAATTCACCGCCATGCCCGGCAGGTTCAAATCAGTTATCACCAAAAGCAGAAATACTATAAACAAAAGAGCACTTACTGCAGCTGTAATCCCCCACCTCCGGCACTTTTTCCGGTACTCCTCCAAAAAATAAAGCGTCCAGTGGTCCTGAAAGGACGAAGCATCTTTCTCCCCTTCAAATATGTGGAGTACCGGGGAGGAACACAGAAGTGTCCATTCATCCTCAGAAATTTTCCGCAATCCCTGATAATCTTTCGACATGATGAACTGGTATTCCTTTTCTTCTTCCCTTACTTCCGACAAAGAATAGCCGAGCAGAGAGCAGTCCTGCACCTGCCATCCTTTTTGGCGCTGCTCCTTCAAACGGCTTTTTTCTTTATCGTAGGTAGTGAAAGGCATAAAAGAAAATAAAAATTTGGTTTCTCTTCGCAAGTAACTATACACCTCCTATATATGGAATATACACGGATAGAAATTAATAGGAATAAATGATGAAAGGCAGTAAACGACGGGGGAATAATCGAATTATACGAAGTATATACCTTTATGCTACCATGAGCCGCCTACTGTCACAAACACTCTACCCGGGCTCCACTTCAGCCCTCGCCCCCTCTGCCGCTCTTTCCATGAGCCTGAGAAGCGTTTGTTTTTCTTCCTCTGTAAACTCTTTTGTCATAATGTCTGTCCATTCCCGCATCGCTTCTGAAATCTCTTCTTCTATTTTCCAGGCCGCTTCAGAAAGAAAAACGATCTTTTCCCTCCGGTCCGAAACGCTCTCTTTCCGGTAAAGATATCCTTTTTCTTCGAGGCGTTTTATAGCGCGCGTAATTGTAGCTTTATCCATCACTATCTGCCTGGTAATGTACTCCTGAGGTACATTTTCCTGAGCGTATAACGTTAAAAGTACAAGCACTTCTGTATTCCCTAAACCAAAATGATTGAATCGTTTATCAATATATTGATGAGTGTAACGCTGAATAACAGCTGCCCATTTTCCCACAGAATAAACAGTCATACTATTTCTCCTCCTCCGGAGCTTTACGTTTCCCGAAAGCTTTAAACAGAAACACCATCGCTGCCACTACAAGAGCCGTGAGGCCGGAAAAGGCGTATATGAACTGATTGGTACCGACCGAACTGCCCGCCAGACGGCCGACAACATCCAGCACGAGCGGCGACATAAACTGCCCGAAATACATAAAGCTCTGCACTACCGCCATTGCTAAAGACATCTGGGCAGCGCTCGACACCTTCGTCACACGGTCAAAAATCAACGGAATAACTGTACCAAGCCCGATACCAATCAAAACGATCCCTATTGTGATCAATACTGCCTGTCCGCCAAAAGCGATAAGAACGAACCCGAGACCAGTTACAGCCAGCTGTAAAGGGACTGTCCATCTGCCCAGCCGGCTAGTGATGCTGCCAAGCATCGAGCCTGCGGCAAAGCCTCCTACGTTTAAAGAAGCAATCATCACCCCGGCCAGGGAAGCAGAAGCAATATTGCTCTCCTGCAGAAAGATTGCCATGTTCGTCGGAATGGAATAAAAGAATAAGAAGACAATAAACATACCGCCGGCAAGAGCAAAAATAGGCTTTTCCACTCCCCTCGATGAGCTGTCTTCTGACACCGATGCCGCTTCCGGCTTTTGTTTCGGAAGAAAAAGGAAGACAAGCACCAGCACCAGCAGGGCCAGGCCGTAAACTACAAATGTCAGCCTCCATAAGATACTTGCCAGTATGCCCGCAAGCACGATGGAGATAATACCGCCCAGCTGATTGGAGGCACTCACTCTTCCCATCATGACAGTTTTTTCTTTACCTTCGTAAAAATCTGGAATCAGACTCGTCGATATGGGCATGATCAATCCGACGGCAATACCGAGCACCGCTCTTGAAACGAGCAGCAGCCAAAGCGTTGGAGCAAAAGCCCCTCCCAGACCTCCAACGACATAAAGAATGAGTCCGGCTGTTAAAACAGATTTTTTGGACACTCGTTTCGTGAGCCGGCTTGATATAAAAGTAAATGGAATGATGAACAATGCGTGCAGGGTATTAATTAATTTAATCGAGGTTTCATTGGCATCCGGAAAAGCTTCAGAAATGGAACCGAGCGCCGGAGAAATAGCAGCTCCTGCCATAACGGTGATCAGCGAAATGGATAGTATAGCCAGCTTTTGAGACAACTTGATTACTCCTTTGTCTATATTTTACTCTACCCACCATATAAATAATTAGTTGCTCGTGCAACTAATACGCCTGGCCATGTTCTTTTGTTACTAAAAAAAGCAGGCGGCTGCCTGCTTTTACGTGCTTCCGTTATAAAATAAAATCGAAGCAATCATAACCATATAGCCGATCACGACTACAAGCGACGGCATCATGTAGGTGAACGCATTTTTGGTCCGGTCCCTTTTCACTATAATCATTACAAGAGCCGTGAGCACAAATCCGGCTACAGCGACCACTGTTGTCTGGTTGCTCGTATCTACCCATATGCTGCCCCCACGGTAAAATACGTCACCGATGGCTGTCACAAGCACATTGAAGATATTACTTCCAAGAATCGTGCCGATCGCCATATTCACATTAGCCAGCCGAAGTGCTACAAATACGCTGACGGCGTCAGGGAGGGAAGTAGCGGTTGCGACAAGAATACTGCCGACTGCCGTAGCGCTGATGCCTGTAGTGCTCGACATCAGGTCCCCGGATATAGAAAGGGCACTTCCGGATACAAAGATGATCGCAGCAAATGTGATAAATTTAATAACAGTGCGCCGGATATTTACATTCTGGTCCGGCGAAGCTTGTTTGCCCTCATCTGCAGTGTCGTTCTGCTTTTTAGATATATAAAGCATCCCGCCGGTGTAAATAGCAACAACCAGCAGACTGATCACACTTACCCCAAAAAAGGAGAGCGGGTAATGAAGTATCAGCCCGCCAGCTGTGACCACACAGAGCAGAAGAGCAATAACAGCCGTATAGAGATGGTCGTCTGATACTTTAAGAAACAACCGTTTGTTCCGGAAGTAAATATCCAGCAAAAACAAAAAGAAAATATTAAAAATAATACTTCCAAGTCCATTGCCTACAGCAATATCGGCATTGCCGATCACACTTGCCGAGATGGTTGCGGTTAATTCAGGAAGAGAGGTAGCAACGGCAAGCAGAATAGTGCCCGCCAGCAGCCCGCCAATCTTCGTATTTCTGCTGATAATATCTGCATAGCCTGACAATTTCACAGCTGAAAACACTGAAACTGCGGCAGAAAGTATAAATGCAACAATTGATAGCGTAGCGGTAATAAAGCATTGACTCCTTCCGTCTGTTCACGACCAATAACCTGGAACCTTAAATATTTAAGAACTCTTTCCCGTTTTACCCTCTCGAGTATAACAATAACCTTCTTTTCCTCTTTTTAATGAGAGAGGCTTCAGAGTTTTAAATGCTTTAAGCTTTGGAGCAACTAAAAAGTCTCCGCCAGCAGACGGAGACTGAAAGCACAGAAAACTATAATCAATTCGACGTTTCACGTGGAACTTACAAGCGCTTTTTCAGCAACTTTTAACGCCACCGCTCATACTGGCTGTACAGGCTTTCTTTCTCTATTAAACGCCTTTGCAGACTTGGTGCTGGACAAAGCTGATTGTACCGGCGGACTTTTTTATTGATTTTACCGATTTCTTTTTTTATACGGCGATCAGAATTTGCTTCATCCGTCTGCTGCTTCAGCACCCGCCCGAGATCCTCCCGGATTTCCCGCTGCAGCCGGACCCACGAAGGCACAAATCCGTTTCGCTTTAAAAGAGTGTCAAAGGTGTCGCTTTGCAGATACTCCTTTGTCAGCGGCCTGCCGCGTCCCGGCAGATTGTCAAAGCCACCCTTTTTTTCGTGCTCCCGAATCAATTCACCAACAGGGTCGCGGTACGTTAGTCCTTCTTTTTCCCCGGCGAGTCTCTCGTTGTAATCCTTCGATAACGCCATTCGTTCTGCTCCTTTGTTTTTATGATGTTTTCATTTTAACAAACAGAACATACGGGGTGTTTCTAAAGGCTTTCCCATGTTTCCTCCGCCTCTTCCATGAGACGCTTAATCATGGCACCTGCCGGCTCCTGTACGCTCAGACGTGTGCCCTGACCGCTCCAGAGAGACATAAATGCAGGCTCGTTTTGTCTGGCCGCTTCTTTTCGAATCGGCTGTGTTAGCATATTTTGAATGGGGTACGGCGGCCAATTGTGCTCAAGCGCCTCCATCCATATCATCATTTTATTCGTAATTCCTCTAGCCGGCTTGCCGCTGAATATGGAAGTAACAGCGGTGTCCGTTTCTTTACTCATTAATACCGCGTCCTGATGGGGCTGCGGGGCGCCGCTTTCCCTGCTTGTTAAAAAAGCAGTGCCCATCTGCACTGCTCCCGCACCGAGGGCATGCGCAGCCAAAATACCGCGTCCATCCATAATTCCCCCAGCTGCAATTACAGGAATGTTGACCCCGTCCACCACCTGAGGCACTAAGGCCATTGTTCCGATCATCGCCTTCCCAAAGGATTCTGCAAAGGTCCCACGGTGCCCGCCGGCTTCACTTCCCTGGGCCACGACCGCATCCATCCCTGCCTGTTCATTTTGAACGGCTTCTTCAACTGTGGTGGCAGTACCGATCAAAAAGACGCCGTGGGCCTTCAACCGCTCAATCTGTGCAGCAGGAGGAATGCCGAAGGTAAAACTGCAAACCGCAATTTCTTCTTCTATCATAATTTCGAGCTGTTCTTCAAAGAAAGAAGACAGCTTTTCAGGCATTGCTTGAGGCTCCGATTTTAATTCTTTATGAATCAGGGAGAGCTTTTCATTGGCTGCCTGAACATCTTCAGCGATCACTTCCGGAGTTTCCGGCACGAAAACATTTACCGCAAACGGGCCCGACGTCTGCTTTTTCACAAGCCGAACAGCAGAGCGAAGGTTCTCTGCAGTCATATATCCGGCTCCTATAGTCCCAAGCCCGCCTGCTTTTGTGACTTCTGCTACTAATTCCGGAGTGGTGACCCCGCCGGCCATTCCGGCTTGAATAATGGGCTGTTCGATACGAAGACGCATAAGTAATTCAGGTCGTACCGCCATATGTGCTCTCTCCTTTACTACAATGTTTAATACAATTAATTGGAAATGTATTTATTATAGCATGACACATATTATATATAGTTCATTTGAACTAATTCTAAAGTTTTACATGCATTTTTTGCAAATAAAAAAGCAGGGATGTTTGTCCGCTGCCTTTTATAAGATATGCCGGAATTGCTTTGCTCTTTCTTCGAGGCCTCTCGCTGCTGCGCCAATATGTTCGAATTCTTTTACAGCCTCCCTAATATGCTCCTGGCTGTTTTCCATTCCTTTTTGGGAACGGATCGTGCCCTCACTGATCTTACTCACTTCCCCAGTGATCCCCTCGACGTGACTGTTTACCTCCTGGATGGAGGAATGGGCTCTAGTCGCCAGCTTCCGTACTTCATCTGCCACTACCGTAAATCCCCGGCCGTGCTCCCCGGCTCTTGCAGCTTCAATCGCTGCGTTTAAAGCTAGCATATTCGTTTGGTCAGCAATTTCGCGGATCGTTTTTACGATCCCCCTGATAGAATCCGCCTGCTGCTCCAATGACTCCAGAATTGCAAGATTGTTATTCGCCTCCTGCACTACCTGCCGGGAGTTTTCAGTAATCTCACGACTTTTTGTCATGCCGTCCTCCGCCCTCTTTAACAGCTCCTCAGACATGTTCTGCACAGAATCTGACACCTTTGTCATTTCATCTTCCCGGAGGGTAATATCTGTCGCTGCTTTCAACACCGCATGGACATTCCCCGCGTCATCAAGCACCGGCATGTACGTAGCTTCAAGCCTTACCAGCTTACCGCTTCGCGTCATCCGCTGTATTTTATCCTGAAAGGATTTTCCCGCGCGAAGATCCTGCCAAAATCTTTCATAATTCCGGCTTGAGGCAAAATCCGGGGTGCAGAACTGCCGGTGATGCATTCCTGCCATATCTTCTTCATGGTACTCCATCACTGCAGCAAAATTGTGGTTTGCCCACAGCACCCGTCCATTGAGATCGAACTCAATGATAGCGAGCGACTGTTCCAGCGCACGTAAAACCTGGGACGTGTCTAATACCTGATCGTTATTTTTTGTTTTTTGCATGGTGAATACCTCTCTAGTTCTTTTTTATTATATATCATTAATACTTTATACCCAATAAACTATTTTAAAAACACTTTTCCGAATACATATTTATAAAAAAGACTCAATTATTTACAAACAATAAAAAAGACCTATTTTATAAGGTCTTTTTTCGAGTACATGCATGTCTGATTACGACCCTGGTTTTTTGCCTGATACAAAGCGTCGTCTGCCTGCTTAAACAGCTCTCTTTCCTCTACAGCTGTCTCAGGAAATATTGAAACCCCGGTCGACACAGTAATATACAATGTCTGATGATCCGTGAGGAAAGGATATTTTTCCACCCGCTCTCTTATTCGTTCAGCGATATCGACTGCTTTGGACGCTGCACAATTGGACAATATAACCGTAAATTCTTCTCCGCCTTTGCGGTACACAGAATCCTCCGGCCGGACCATTTCAAGAAGCACGGTGCCAAGCTGCCTTAAAATATCATCTCCAGCTGCATGGCCGTAACGGTCATTAATGTCTTTAAAATGATCGATATCGATAATGAGCAATGAGACTGCCTGCTTCATTTTTGAAGCCTGTTCGAGTTTTTTTGTTAACGAATACGCAAAGCTTCTCGGATTATCAAGCCCCGTAAGTGGGTCTTTTAAAGACTCTGCCCGGTACTTATGAAGCAGCTGATTGGAATAAGTCAGCCGCTTTACCATATATACTGCTGCAAACGCTCCGGCAAACGACACAAACCAATAGCTGAGCACCACTTCCATGTAAAGATTCACAGTATTCAGCTGGTATATCATAATAATGAGAAAGTAAATGTTGGAGCATAGAAGCATATAGAATGCTGCAAGCCACGGATTCCGTACCATCCGGGCGATAAAAATAGACACCGCCGTGCTGAAAATAATCATGCTGAGCGGATACAAAACAATCACCCCTCCACCGATTGCAAGACGGGAAAAGGAAATAATGACCGCAGCTGTTACTGCAGGCAACCATCCACCAAATAAAGCACTAACCATAATTGGAATATGACGCAGGTCGAGCAGGGTATATTCGTTAACCCTGATTCCAAATCCGATTAACACCATGCCGAGCACGCCAAACAATACGCCGGTAAACATCCTCATTGGAATGGAGGTTACACGTGAAAAGGAATGCTCCCGGAACACCTGGTAATAAAAAAAAAGGAATGTCACTAAAATGGTTAAATTAACAAAAAGTTGGCTAAACACCACGGCCTCCTCCCACCATTCAGGCCCCAGTCTGCGCCTCAGCGCTCCGCGGCTCCATCTTTTTTATACAGAACCTTGCACCAGTTATGGATAGGCGGTCTTCTTCGCCTTTTATCCGTTCCTCTGGTACACTTTTTACTGTACCGTCCAGACTGTTAACTACTAAAGGAGAATCAAAAATGAGTAAACGAGTAGAGATTATGCATGCTGCCGCCCGCATCATTCGCAGGGATGGCTTTAACCGCCTAACTCTGCACGCTGTGGCAGATGAAGCGGAAGTGAGTAAAGGCGGTCTGCTTTATCATTTTCCAAATAAAGAACGGCTCGTATATGAAATGAATGCTTATGCGCTTGCCCGGTTTCATGAATTAATTGAAGAAAAACAAAGCTCTGGCGGAAGCTATATTAAAGCTTATGCGGAAGCAACGCTCGAAGAGCTTCGATCGGGAAGCAATTTTTTAATAAATGCGAGTCTGCTTGCCACCCTTGCTGATCACAAAGAGGTGCTCGATCTTTGGAAGGAATACAATGAACGCTGGCAGGCACTTTTTGCTTACGATGCTTTTCAAGCTGATGAAGCCTCGATGATCCGGCTGTTAAGTGACGGCATCTGGTTTTCACATATTTTTGAAATTAATACCATGCCCCTTGCGCAGGCTGAGCGTCTGCTTCAAAACCTTTTGAGACGCTTTGACGAAGGAGAAATGTAATGGTTTATGTGCTCATTATTATCTCTGTCGTATGCGAAGTATTCGCTTCTTCCATGCTCAAGCTTTCGTATGGTTTTACCAGGCTGCTTCCATCTATTGGCTTTGCAGCCGGCATGGGTATTGCTTTTTACCTGCTCGCTCTCGTTCTTCAAACTCTTCCGCTCGGTGTCGTTTATGCTACATGGAGCGGCCTTGGCACCATTTTGACTACCTGCATCGGCGTTTTTTACTTTAGGGAAAAGATGAATCAAACGAATACTTTAGGTATTGTCTGTCTGGTAATTGGTATTCTTTTGATGAATTTAGGATGAAAGGAAGGAATAATGTATGCGTGCTGTTCTTTTATTATTTGCTGCGATTTTATTTGAGGTTATTGCTTCTACATCCTTGAAGCTTTCCGAAGGTTTTACCAACCTTATTCCCTCTCTGGCCGTTTTTATAGCATTTATCGCGGCTTTTTTCTTCCTGAGCCTCGCCTTAAAATCGATCCCGTTATCTGTTGCTTATGCTGTATGGGCAGGTCTTGGCACTGCCTTAACAGCCGTAGCAGGCATTTTGCTTTTTCAGGAGTCATTTGGATGGATGAAGGCTGCCGGCTTAATTTTGGTCATTTCGGGGCTTATTCTTCTTCATGTGAAAAATAGCCGCCGGGCGAAAAAAAGCAGATATTTCCCCCGTGCCCGGCATGCTTAAGCTCCCGCCGGTTTTTAAGCCCGAAGCCTCTATAAAATATGGCTGTATGGGCTTTTTTTCACATATTTTTTCACATATTTTTAAAAAATGCGTTTATTTCCGACATTTATAAGGTAAAATTACCATAGAATACCAGAAGCCAGTGGTTTACCACATAAGCTTTTGCCGAATACATGAAAGAAAAGAAGGGACGAATAATGATGAAAAAATGGATAACAGGAAGCAGCGCCGGTTTTTTAGCTCTCGGTGTAATCGCAATACCCGCCCAGGCAGAAGAGATGAATGCAGGGGACGTTCTGCAGCAGTCAAATGAAACTATGGCTGAGCTCGACAGCTACTCTGCCACCACCGAAATTTCACAGGAAATTACAAATGCCGCTGGCGAAGGGGAAACAATAACAAACAGCTCCACATCGGAACAGGATATTACGATGGACCCTTTCGCTCTCCACCAGACAACTAATACGGTCGATCCGGTCAGCGGTGAAGAAGTGTCCACAGAAATGTACTGGACAGAAGACGGTTACTATGTAGAAATGCCGGATGGCAGCTGGACAATGATGCCCGGAGACATGATGGGTGGCATGGAAGAGATGACCACAAATCCAGGCATGCATATGGGAGCTTCAGAGTCCTTTGCTGACGAGATGGATGTAGAAGAGACCGAGAACTCCTACGTGCTCACATACGAAGGAAGCGGTGAAGAGATAGAAGAAGCAGCCAGTAAAATGATGCAGTCGGATATGGGAAGCGGCATGGCTGATGAGGAAATGATGGAAGAGACCTGGAGTATGATTAATATTCAGGACGTATCCATGAGTTTGACCGTAGATAAGGAAACGCATTACATGACAGCGAGCACCATTAATCTGGATGCTTCCTATGAGATGGAAGAAATCACAACAGACATGAACCTGACAGCTGATTCCACCTATTCCAACTTCAACAGCGTCGGTGATATTACTGTGCCGGAGGAAGTCATGAATGAAGCTGTACCGATGGATGAAATGGAAGGCATGGACGGAATGAACGGCATGGAAGAGATGCCTGAAGAAGGCATGTCTGAGGATGGTGCCTCAATGGAAGAAGGCGCTGAAGGCGGAGAAATGCCTGAAACAGCAAGCACCGATCCGGCCTATATGGCTGGAGGCCTGGCCCTTGCAGGCCTGGCCGGCGGAGCTCTGCTTTGGACAAGACGCCGCCAGCAGGCATAATAACCTTTCGAGCGCGCAGCCTTCACCTCTTGGGTGAAGGTTGTTTTTTTCTCCATGGACCATGTATTATGGAAATAATAGTAATGCCTATTGCAGTCTGTTATGTCCTTTTACTGGAGTGAGCCTATATGGAAAAAGTATTTATTGCAATGATTATTATCGGGCTGAGTATTACCGGATATTTCGGATACCAGTGGTTTGATGCCAGAGCAGGCGTAGATAAAATTTCCACCAACGAAGAAGACGTTATCACTGATTCTACGAATGAATCAGCGGAAGCCCCGGACGATAATAACTCCGAAGAGCAGGATGATTCCTCCAGCGTGGAAGCTGCTGGGGAACCAGGAGCCTATACGCTTCCTGAAGGAAACAATACAGACACGACACCTAACGAAGATTCCTCCGACAACAGCAGAGATTCGGCGGTGATGAGCGATGAAATAGAGCAATGGGATAAAGGTGAAAATGTAGCCAAATTAAAAATTCCGGAGCTTGGCAACTCTTATTCCGTCTATTGGGGTACAGATGATACATCGCTTGATCAGGGCGTTGGTATGTATGTCAGTGAATGGACAACCACTCCGGACGAGTCACGCCACACGGTGCTCAGCGGTCACCGGGACACGGTTTTCACCGGGCTTGACGAACTTGAAGACGGGGACTCTCTTATCGTCGAGTATGAAAACACCCAGTACGTGTACCGGCTGCAGAAAACATGGGTGACGGACGCAGAGGACCGCTCTGTCATTGTCGACAAAGACGAGCCAACCCTTACGCTCACCACCTGCTATCCTTTTGACTATATCGGCAGTGCTCCTGATCGTTACATTGTAGAAGCAGAACTTGAACAGACGAACAGTCTTTAAGCACCTAAAACGGCTCCGCCAGCCAGCGGAGCCGTTTTTCATTTTTCCGGCAGGGTTTCAAATTTGTGTTCCCCTCTTGCTATAATAAAAATTAATTGTTACTATTCCGATATCGGATTTCGATATCGGAATCCGAAAGGATGATCGATCATGGAAGATAAAACGCTTCGCAAGCTTTTTTTAGGCTTCATTCACATTCACATTCTGCACCATGCCTCCGAGCATCCCGTATACGGGCAATGGATGCTTGAGGAACTGCAGGAACACGGCTATTCAATGAGTGCGGGCACTCTTTACCCTATTCTCCATGCTATGGAAAATGACGGCCTTTTACACAAAGAAAATAAAAACGTGAACGGAAAAATCCGTAAATATTATACCACCACAGATAAAGGAGCCGGCATTTTGCAGGAAGCCCGCGCAAAAGCTTATGAATTGTTTAAAGAAATCAAGTAAGGATAGGAGAGAACGCCATGGGAAAAACATTGGGCCGAAAATGGCTGGAAATATTTTTGATTTCCACCCGGCTGGGGCTGACCTCTTTCGGCGGTCCTATCGCCCATTTAGGCTATTTTCATGAAGAATACGTACGGCGCAGAAAGTGGCTCGACGAGCAGAGCTATGCGGACCTGGTTGCCTTATGTCAGTTTCTCCCCGGCCCCGCCAGCAGTCAGGTCGGCATAGGAATAGGCATTGTGCGCGGCGGTCTCGTTGGAGGGTTTATTTCATTTCTGGGGTTCACACTTCCTTCCGTTATTGCTTTAGTGATCTTCGCCCTCGCACTTGAGGGCCTCGACGTCAGCGATGCCGGCTGGCTCCAGGGACTGAAAATTGTCGCTGTGGCAGTCGTTGCCCATGCGATATGGGGCATGGCCCAGAAGCTCACGCCTGATCTTCAGCGGCGCACCATCGCCCTGCTCGCCATGAGCGGTACCCTTTTATGGCAGACCTCACTTGCACAGGTACTCGTCATACTGGCAGCAGGCGGAGCCGGCTGGGTGCTGTACCGCTCGGTCCAGGAGGCAGATAATTCGGAGGTCATCGAAACCGTTTCGCGCAAAACAGGTGCTTTCTGCCTGATACTCTTTTTTGTTCTGCTCGCTCTACTTCCGCTTGTGCGGGAATGGACCGGCTCCACCTTCGTAGCTATGTTTGACAGCTTCTACCGGGCCGGGTCACTTGTATTCGGCGGCGGCCACGTTGTGCTTCCTCTGCTGGAAAGGGAGTTTGTTCCGACCGGATGGATGAGTGAAGAGACGTTTCTTGCAGGCTACGGGGCAGCCCAGGCCGTACCGGGACCTTTATTCACCTTTGCTTCTTACCTGGGCACGGTCCTGTCCGGCTGGCAGGGAGCACTGGTCGCTTCTGCAGGCATTTTTTTACCGGCTTTCCTTTTAATTATCGGAGCGCTGCCGTTTTGGTCCCTGCTCCGTAAAAACACTCATATGAAAGGCGTGTTGACCGGTGTAAATGCTGCTGTTGTAGGTATCCTTTTGGCTGCCTTTTATAATCCAATCTGGACCTCATCCATTACGTCCTCCCTTGATTTTATACTAGCTGCTTTTCTATTCACGATGCTTGCCTTCTGGAAGCTTCCGCCGTGGGTAATCGTTTTCAGCGGTGCAGCCGCAGGCGCTGTTCTTTTATAGAACAGCGCCTTTTTTACTGTCCTATGCCGCCTCTTCTCCTCTGGAGGCTGTACGAAACCGCCAGAAAATGGGATACTGGTACCAGAAAAATTGAAATCATCAGGAACCAGAAAGGAAGGATGTGGATGGCCAATCAGTTCGCCGGAACGCTGCGCAGTGCGTGGATGCTTGTTCGTGCCATTGCCGTTATATCCTCAAGCATCGCTACGATTATCTCTACCATGCTGCCGCTTTTTTTATATTCGTCTTTCCCTGCTTCTTATTTAACAGCCATTTTTATTCTCCTGGCCATTGGCGCTTTTCTTATTCATGGTCTTCTCACTCATGCTTTTAATGATTATGCTGACTATCTTTCAGGCACGGATGAACACAGCCCTGCTATTCTTTCCGGCGGGAGCCGCGTTCTACAGACCAACGCCATGTCGCTAAAATCATTATGGCTGGTGGGAAAATGGCTCGCTATCGCACTGATTGTGGCCGCCGTGCTTTGTTTTATCTTTGGCTACTTTAAAGTAGGCGTGCTTCTTCTTATAGGCATCTGGGCTGCGGCTTCTTATTCCCTTCCGCCGCTCAGCCTCAGCTACAAGCCATTTCTCGGAGAATGGCTGAGCCTGTTTCCATCCATATTTTCACTCGGTCTCGGAGGAGCATGGCTGGCGCTTGGAAACATTCCGGAATGGGCCTGGCAGAACGCCTTTATCAATGCTATGATCTGTCTGGCCTGGGTGATGGTCCACCACATCCCGGACCGGGAAGCGGATATGCAGGCCTCTCCCGAAAAGCGCACTACTGTAGTCTGGTTCACCCGTAAATTTGGTTCATCCTACGCTCATATGCCTGCTGTATGTTATTTAGTGATTTCGGGGCTTACTATTTTTTGGCTCGGCAGTGACCGCCTGTGGGCGGCAGCAGGGCTGGCCGTACTTATGGCTATATCTTTTATTCTTGTCAGCCGAATGGATAACTCCAACCCCGAGCACGTATCAGCTGTAGAGAAAAGCCTTTTGCTGGTTGCTATGCTAAGTGCCGTATGGCTCGGCATTTTTATTTAAACCGGTGGTGCAGCGATGCAGGAAAGAGAATTTATTGTTTTCTCTTTTCGCTTGTCTGCTATAATAAAGCATCACCTTTGAAAGGAAGGACATGTTATGGACGGCACAAAGCGTAAAGATGTTACCCCGGGAGCAGAAGTCGATATCGTATTGAAAAAAGATCAGCGGAGCGGCGCACTGACCCGGGGGATTGTTAAGGATTTGCTGACCAATTCCCCGAGCCATCCGCACGGCATTAAAGTCCGGCTCGAAGACGGCCAGGTAGGACGCGTCAAACATATTCATTAACTTCACAGCATCCTTAAGCTCCTCTCTTTGCTCAAAGAGGCGGGGCTTTTTCATTTGAAAATATGTGTGAAAGTCAAGATTTATATTATATTAATATATTGAATACAGGAGGTGTATGATGAACATTTCGCAAAAAAACAGGCATACAGAGCGTTTGATTCTACGCCCCCTGCAGCCAAATGATTTTGATAACTACCAGCATGCCCTCTCGGAAAGAAAAGCCTCCCAGCATGTATACGACCCCGGTCGTCCAAAAATCAACCGCTTTACCAAAACACAGTTTACGGACATGATTCGAAAGCGAAAAGAAATGGCTGCGCAGGACTACACCTATGTGTATGATATTTTTCATAAAGACGGAAGGCATCTGGGACATGCTGATATTACTACGTTAATACGGGAAGAGTTTCAATGGGGAATGCTCGGCTATATGATTCATAACCAGTACTGGAATCAAGGGTTTGGCAAAGAAGCCGTCCAGGAGGTTCTACGCGCTTCGTTTGATAATCTGCATTTTCATCGAATAGAAGCTCACATAAATGTCGATAATCACCCATCCATCTCTCTTGCAGAAAAAGCCGGAATGGAATACGAATGTCTGCGCCGGAAGTTCATTTACGAAAATGACGCATGGACAGATAACCTTGTCTACTATAAAAATGCATAAATACAGTGTTTCACGTGAAACATTTTATTTTGATTTCTCTATTTTTAACATAATAAATGCGGACCCTGAATAAGATTAGAGGGTCCGCATTTATTATATTAGAATTATTTTATGGCTTCAGGATCACTTTAATATTACCATCTTCTTTTTCGTCAAAGATGCGGTAGCCTTCGGCTGCATCCTCCAATGGAATTGGGTGTGTGATAATGTCAGTTGGATCAAACAGTTTATTTTCGATCATACGGTAGAGACTTGGCATCATATGAATAACCGGTGCCTGGCCCATGGTAAGCGCAACGTTTCTCGTGAAGAAGTCACCAATTGGAAAACTGTTGGCTTCTGTGCCGTAAACGCCTGTCAGCTGCACGACTCCGTTTTTCTTCACAGACTGGGAAGCTGTCACAATCGGGCTGATAGTGCCAAACTGGTTGTCGCTTTCGGAACCGAACGTTGTATCCGGTGGTACCGTACCGTCCATACCTACACAGTCAACGACTACATCTGCGCCGCCCTTTGTGTTTTCATGGAGCAGTTTGCCTATTTCTTTTGTTTCACTGAAATTATACGTCTCCACATTGTTGGTTCTTCTTGCATGCTCGAGACGGTGCGGCACCTGATCGACGGCTATGACTCGGGAAGCCCCTTTCATCCATGCAAACTTCTGGGCCATTAACCCGATAGGCCCGCAGCCTAAAATAATGATTGTATCTCCATATGTCGCTCCACTGTTTTCAATGCTCCAGAATGCAGTCGGCACGACGTCTGAAAGGAACAATACGCTTTCATCCTTCAGCTCGCTGTCTTCCGGTACTTTAAAGGAGGTAAAGTCAGCATATGGTACGCGCAGATACTCCGCCTGGCCGCCCGGGAAGTTCCCGAAATCCTCAGAGAAGCCGAACAGTCCACCCATTTCGGCGTGAGGATTGGAGTTGTCGCATTGGCTTTCCATTTGATGGGTACAGTAATAGCATTCCCCGCATCCAATGTTAAATGGAATAACAACCCGGTCCCCTTTTTTCAACGTTTTTACATCAGGGCCGACTTCTTCTACGATTCCCATCGGCTCATGGCCGACAACATAGTCCTCCGGTGTCGGAATACCACCTTTATATAAATGCAAGTCCGATCCACAAATACCACTGGCTGTAATGCGTACAATCATGTCATCGCTGCGTTCAATTTTCGGGTCTGCAACTTCTTTGACTTCCATGTGTTCTTTGCCTTGAATCGTTACTGCTTTCATTATTTTAAGACCAGCCTTTCTGTATTTTAATTCGTGTCTGGAGTTACTGGTTTTAAATACTCTTTCCGATTATACTGATTTGTAAACACCTGGTTACTCGTAGCCTAAATAACGAAGCGCAGGCTGAACCGCTTCTATCAGCGCAGTTCTTTTGTCTTCCGGGAGGTCCGGCCACGTATCCGGCTTGTGGTTGATGTGACCGGCGCTTTTGTTTATCCATTGTTCGTTCGTTTCTTTTGACGCAGACGGCGGGTTTATAAAAGCAATCAGACGCCCGAGCTCTTTTTCCGGTGTTTTCAGCAGGTCTTCATACCGAAGCCAGTGCTGCTGATCCTCCGGCAGACCCCCGATCACACAGCCTGCGTGCAGCAGTGACCTCGAAATCCAGGACCCAAGCTCCCTGTACGGCATGTCCATTTGGTGCAGTTGTTCAAGCTCAAAATAATCGGGGTGCAGCCACCGGTAGGAACCAAGCTTTTCGGCCTCTGT
Organism: Marinococcus sp. LNHM3E3-2.2; assembly: GCF_056034385.1. Lineage (NCBI taxonomy): Bacteria > Bacillati > Bacillota > Bacilli > Caryophanales > Bacillaceae > Marinococcus > Marinococcus sp. LNHM3E3-2.2. The sequence continues at coordinate 170,803 of NZ_JBQLIC010000002.1, read as the reverse complement.
CGACGGATCCGAGGGGTCAGCCCCTGTTTCTTCCATCGCCTTCAAAATAGCTTTTCCCATCTTCATCGTCTGGAAGCGGTTAAAAGCCACCGCAATTTCCCGCGGATCCCGGTACAAAAAAACATATTTCGCATTCGGGAACATGTCTATTAAGTGTTCGACTGCGTCTGTAGAAAATCCGGAACGCTCCACACACGTGTCTCCATCAAATCGCTGCTGCAACCACGCAAACAGCCGGCCGTATTGCTCCGAAAGCGGAGCTTCCGGAAACGCCGGCACGATTTCTTCAAGCTCCTGATACAGCTTATCCGGTTCATCGGTTAAGTGAGGAAGGGTGATGGATGCTATAGCAGGCAAGCCCGTTTTCTCGTTAAATAACGTATGTTCTGTTCTCTCATAAAGCACTTCTTTATTGTATAGCCCTTTCTTTTCGTACGGAGCCAGCCGTACCGGCTCTTTTTGAGAAAGCATCTCCCAGAATTCACTGCCTGTCCGCGTTTGTTTATCGAATTCCTTCCATTCTTCGCCGCTGATCCCAAAATTATAATGAACAGAAAGAATCGTTTCAGACAGGCTTACAAGTTTAGGATGAAGATGAATGCAGTTGGACACAGCCGTTGATCCGCTTCTCCCGGTAGAAATAATAAATACTGGCTCCGTCATCGAAGACACTCCTTTTTATCGTGATACGTTCACTTTTCTCTACCCTCTTTTACCGAAATTATGACGGCCGGTTTTTCCTTTGGATGATTTTGGTACAATAGCAGGAAATGGAAATAGGAGGCTGTCATATGCTTTTTCATTATCATCACTGGACCCCTTATTTAGAACAAACCGAAGCGTTTTATGCCCGGCTGGGGTTTCGCGTCTCCCAGCGTATTGGAAAATATAAAGGCAGCTATCATTCCTTTGACCCTCCACTGGATTGGGATGATTTCCGCAATAGACCAATCACATTCCGTATTATTGAAATGCGCAGAGGCTCCGTTAATATTACGTTCGGCCAGGGAAAGCGGATCATGTTTGACCATATCGGCTACCTTACAAATGAACATCGGCTCGGGATTATTTGCCAGCAGGCTGAGACGGCCGGACTGCATATCCAACGAGGAGAAAAAAGAACGTTTATTTCCACCAGTCATTCATTCCGGGTGGAGCTTCAGACACATCAGGAGGCGGTTGACGAGATTGACAGTTCCTTCCGGCTCCAGAGCATCAACATTGAAACTACTGCGGAAGGCCTTGACCATGAAATAAACCAGCTGCTTCACCCTCATTCTTCCGGCGTACAATCTCTTATCACTCGCCGTCATGCTCTTCATTCAGCCTGGATGTCACATCCTGCTTTTGAAGATACTGTCGATCCAAATGGAGTGAAGCTTATTTCTGCAGGGACCAACCAGCACTCCCAGGTTTGATCAGAGTCAGAAAAGGAAATAGCCTGCTTAAATACATCCTAAAGGAGCTTTTTTTATGTCCAGGGAACAGCAAAAACAAGATGCAGCAGCAAAGGCTGTCGAGTATATTCCAGATAATTCTATTATCGGGCTGGGCTCCGGCTCCACGATGTACTGGGTCATGCAGAAGCTTGGAGAACTTGTTCAGCAGGGAATGCACGTCCAGGGCATCCCCTCCTCCCCTGCTACCGAGCAGTGGGCAAACGAATTTCACGTGCCGCTCGTATACTTTTCCACTGAAATGACGAAAGCAGATGTGGCCATTGACGGCGCAGACGAGGTGGATCCTGACTTTCATATGATCAAGGGAGGCGGCGGCTCCCTATTCAGAGAAAAAATTATTGCCGACGCAGCAGATAAGCTGATTATTGCTGTGGATCAAAGCAAAATTGTTCAACAGCTCGGATCCTTTCCACTGCCGGTCGAAATCACGCCCTTTGGGTGGCAGAAAACAGCACGAGATATTCAATTGCTGGGCTGTGACCCCGTCCTTCGCCGCGATAGCGGCCATCCATTCGAAACAGATAACGGCAACTACGTGCTCGATTGTGATTTCCAGTTGATCGAGCGGCCGGATGAGCTGCATCACCAGCTGATTCAGCTCGTCGGCGTCGTGGAAACAGGTTTATTTGCCGACATGGCAGATGTCATCATTGCAGGTACAGACAGCGGAGCTGAAACGTTCGAAAAAAATAAACGGTGAAATAAACCCTTGTAATTCCATTAAAAAACCCGGAGGCAGAAAGCCCTCCGGGTTTTTCCTAATTTCGCAGCAGTTGAGCGTTTATAGCCACTACTACCGTGCTGATACTCATCAGCAGCGCTCCGACAGCCGGACTCAGCAGAATTCCGACAGGCGCCAGCACACCGGCTGCAAGTGGTATAGCAGCGATGTTATAGCCGGCAGCCCACCAGAGGTTCTGAACCATTTTCCGGTACGTTTTCCGGGACAGATCAATAATGGAAAGCACATCGAGCGGATTGCTCTGCACGAGTACAATGTCGGCGGTTTCCATAGCAACATCTGTACCGCTGCCAATCGCAATACCAACATCCGCTGTCGCAAGCGCCGGCGCATCATTGATGCCGTCGCCCGTCATCGCAACCTTCCGCCCGGACTGCTGGACTTTCTTCACCTGCTCTGCTTTATGGTCCGGCAGCACCTCCGCATACACTTCTTCAATGCCAAGCTGGGCAGCTACCCAATCCGCCACGCGCTGATTGTCTCCCGTGAGCATGATTGGTTTAATTCCTTGTTCCTTTAAGCGTTCCACAGCTTCTTTGGCGGATTCTCTCACCATATCAGCAAGTGCCACCATTCCAATCAGATCTCCATCAACAAGGACAAATACTACCGTTTTTCCTTCTTCTGCCTTTTCCTCGAAGGTTTTCTCATCATACGTCAGCTGCTGGTCTTTCATGTAGCCGGGGCTGACAATTTTCACCGCTGACCCGTTCACAGTTCCTTCAAGCCCCTGGCCGGTCATTGTTTGAAAGTCTTTCACCTCATGCAGCTTGATATTGCGCGCTTTAGCTTCATTAACGATGCCTTCTGCGAGCGGATGCTCCGATTCCTGTTCGACCGAGCCGGCAAATTCGAGTACCTGCTCTTCAGAATAACTGCCGCTTGGGACAACGTTGGTTACGCCGAAGCTTCCCTGGGTCAGGGTCCCCGTTTTATCAAAAATGACTGCATCAAGCTTCCGGGAGCTTTCAAACGGCGGCCGGTTCCGGATTAACAGTCCCTGTTTTGCGGATAATGCCGTAGAGACAGAAACAACGAGAGGAGCTGCGAGTCCGAGAGCGTGCGGACAGCTGATGACCATTACAGTAACGGCCCGTTCTACTGCACTGTCTGTCGAGCCGCTTACCAGCCACCAGATAATAAACGTCACGATGCCCGACCCAAGCGCAGCATAAAACAGCCATTTAGCCGCCCGGTTTGCCAGGTCCTGAGCCCGCGACTTGGATTCCTGGGCTTCCTGGACAAGCGTAACCACCTGCGAAAGATACGTCTGATCGCCGGTTTTTGTTACTTCAATTGTTAAGCTTCCGTCCTGGTTGACTGCTCCTCCAATCGCCTCATCCTGCTCGTTCTTTTCCACCGGAAGCGATTCTCCGGTCAGCATGGATTCATCCACCGAGGACCGTCCTTTTATAATCGTTCCGTCCACCGGCACTTTTTCCCCCGGCTTAATGAGGAGGTGGTCTCCCTGCTGAAGATCGTCTACGCTGACTTCTTCTGTCTCCCCGTCTGCTTTCACCCGGCGGGCCTCATGAGGCATGAGCTTAATCAGCTCCTGCAGGGCGTTTGATGCTCCCATAATCGAGCGCATTTCGATCCAGTGCCCGAGGAGCATAATATCAATTAACGTAGCGAGCTCCCAGAAAAACTGGGTGCCTTCCCAGCCAAACACCACCATAGTGCTGTATCCGTAAGCTACAACGACCGCAAGCCCGATCAGTGTCATCATTCCCGGACTTTTTTGCTTCAGTTCGTCTACTGCTCCGGTTAAAAACGGCCAGCCGCCGTAAAAGAATACGATCGTTGCGAGTCCGAACAGCACCCACTGATCATAAGGAAAACCCCAGTCGAGACCAAGGAATCCCTGGATCATCGGGGTCAGAAGCAAAATAGGAACGGTTAAAATAATGGATACAAAAAATCTTCTTTTAAAATCAGCAATCATAGCGCTGTGATGTTCATGATGATCATGTCCGCCGCCATGACCTTCATGTTCTTGATGCTCCTGTTCGTGATCTGCGTGTTCATGTGCCATTAGCCCGCCTCCTTTAATATGATTCCTGTAAATACCCTACCCCTGTATAAAAAATGATAAACAAAAGACTCTCCGCATAAAAAAACAAAGATGAGGGAAAAGCCTCTACAAACAATGGATTGGAGGCGAAAGTTTTTATGCAGACAGAATATAAGGGTATTACTATCGAATCTATAAAAGGCGATATTACAAAGCAGGAGGGTCTCGAAGCTGTAGTCAATGCCGCCAATGCCCAGCTTTTAATCGGCGGAGGGGTTGCCGGCGCTATTCACCGGGCGGCAGGTCCGGAGCTCGAGGAAGCCTGCAAACCGCTGGCTCCTATTTCCCCCGGGGAAGCAGTGATTACGGAGGGATTTCAAATGCCAAACGATTACATTATTCACTGTCTTGGACCCGTATACGGCGTCGACAAGCCTTCTGACGAACTTCTTCGTGCCTGCTACCTTAATGCCCTGCAGCTGGCCGAAGACAAAGGCATAACAAGCATTGGGTTTCCTGCTCTTTCCACTGGGGCTTTTGGCTACCCTCTCGATCAGGCTCTTGAGGATTTTATGCCTGCCTTTTTGGATCAGCTTTCTCACGCTGCTTCTGTTCGGCATATCCGCTTTGTGCTGTTTAGTGATAAAGATGCTGCTTCTTACGAAAAATATATTCAGGAAGCTGTTTCCTCTTAACCTCACCAGGGCCCGGGGATTGCAGCAGTGGCTGCCTCCTCTGCCGGGCTTATGATTCAAGACTATTTAACTGCGCAGGCAGAGGTCCAACTTTCGATTTGAATTTGCTGCTGTTGGTTACGTTTTATTTCCTCGAGGGAATGTAGAAATATACCTTCAACTGAAAGGAGATCATCTATGAAAAAATTCTTTTCCATCGTCGGTCTCGCAGCTTTATTTGTAACAGGATCGGCTGTCCCGGCGCAGGCTTCTGAAGCCCCAACGACTGTTCAGCAGGAACAGAAGCAGGAATTCACCCCCTATGAAGCACTACAGACAGTAAGAGATCAGGAAGACACAGATGCGGAATTGAAAATTGATCAATACCCTTCGATCAGTGAAAGCGGCAAGGCTTATTACCAGGTGCAGGCACTGGACCTTTCCCTTATTGAGCAGGGCGACGATGGCCTACTCCAAACGTACCGTGTATACGAAGACGGACGCGTTCTAGCCATATAAACATCAACCCCGTGCAGGCTCTCCTGCACGGGGTTTCTCTATTTAATGGTTGGAGGCTTTTTCATTAAAAGCGGGCGGTAAAAGTAATCCCGGTCCTTCCATCCGAGTTCTGCATGCAGTAAAGCAAACGTCGTATGGAAAAACCTCTGTATGGCCTTTTCGTCAAAGCCGTTTGTAAGAGGCAGAAAGTATTCACTTGCGTTTTGATCATAATAGGCGTCTTCAGGCTCAAGCGCTGGACTGTTTAAATCCTTTTGCTGAAAAGGGTATGGCAGCACGAAAAAAGCAGGCACAGCTGTATCTTCATCGCCGGGCCAAAATCCAAATTCGATAAACTGTTCGTCAAAAGCAGCCTTTTCAATTGTCTTATCTTCCGGAAAAGGCTCCGGAATATTTTCCACGATAATCGTCGAGACGTCGAAGGTGCCCCAGAATAAACCCGGTTTGATTTTACGGCACCGCAGCGGCCCGATAAAAGCCAGCTCCTCCTGATACGCTGCCTGCATCATTTTGAATCCCTTCATGGCTGCCTCTGCATCATACCGTTTATGCGTCTGATCTTCTGAAAAAAGTACTGTTACCGGCATTTCCTGTGGTTTGGGATGGATGTTCACGTGCACCCCTGCCTGGTGAAGATATTTGAAAATCCATTCGTAATACGCTTGAATGGGCGTGCCATCCTCAAGGCTTTTAGTTTCCACAGCATCTTCGACTGCCAACACAAGCCGGCTGTTCCGAATGTCGATTTCGAGCTCAAATGCCTTGTGCTCCTTAAGCAGCATGCCTGTAGAGAATCCGTTACGGGTAACTTCAAGCATCACATGCTCCCACTGCGGCTCCTGCGGCGCTGTTTCAAGCCGTATTTTTCCGAGAATCTGAGAGAGAAGCTGAAGGGTCAGTTTGGTTTCCTTCCATTCCTGAAATGGCATGATTTCCATTAAATTCTGCTCCTTTCTTCCGGATGAAGCTGCTGTTGTTTACTGATGCTCTACTGCTACACTGCGTTTTCATCCATATACATTACCTCCCAGAGATGCCCATCGATGTCCTGGAAGCTCCATCCGTACATAAAGCCTCCGTCCATCGGTTCGTTGGATGGACGGCCCCCTGCGTCCAGCGCCTTCTGCACAATCTCATTGACTTCTTCCTTGCTGTCTGCAGAAATGGCCAGAATGGCTTCCGCCTCCCTGCTCGTATCCACTACATTTTTGTTAGTAAAGGTTTGAAAGAATGCTTCCTGGAGCAGCATGACATACATACCGCTTCCCAGTATCATGCACGCAGCATTTTCATCCGTGAAGCGCTGATCAAATGAAAAGCCGATAGTCTGGAAAAACTCCATCGAGACCTCAAGATTTTTAACCGGAATATTTACAAATATTTGCTTTGTCTGCAGACTCATTGCCTCTGCACCTCCCTCTTTGTCATTTTCCTTCTTCGTAAGCAACCACATGCCACAGCACACCAAACTGATCCTTCAACTGCCCGTAAGCCGGACTGAAAAACGTTTCTGCCATAGGCATGATTACTTCCCCGCCGGCTTCAAGAGCGTGAAAGGTTGCTGCTGCCGAGGAAGCGTTACTCATGCTAAGTGCGATCGACACCAGGCTCCCCGGAGCTTCCAGAGCAGGGCTTTCTGGAAAGGTATCCGAGAGCATCAGCTCCATATCACCGATTTTTAAATAAGCATGCATAATGAGTTCTTCGGCTCCGGGTGGTATTTCCATGCCTTCGACCTCTGCATAAGTCTGGATTTCGATAACTTTTGTCCCCAGGGCTTTTTCATAAAAAACAGTCGCCTCCCGAGCTTTTCCGTTAAAAGTGAGGTACGGAGTCATCCCGGTAATCATCGTACACATCCTCCTCTATTTAATGATTACCTTCACTATAGCAAGGTCGCTTCCACCCTATTTCTTCCCGATTGCGGTTTTAGCCTGGCGCTTTAGAAAATTATTCATCAATAGCGACAATGATATGAGAATGGGAGGATCATCGAGGCGCGGCGGGTATAAATAAACGTCTCTATTTTCTTCTGCAAGTGCTCCGTCTACATGACACGGCTCTTTTGAGCGTGTGCGAAGTGTGTGATGAGGGATGAGAATGTCGGCAGTCTTCATTTTCCAGGCGACCGAGGTAGCCATCATGTAATATATTCCCGGCTTCACCCCACGGATACAGTATTCTTCCGACGCATCGCACAGCGTGCCGTACAATGGCAGGCCCTCCGGCATCGGCCGGGGAAAGAGTCCGATTAACACAAACCCTTCAAAAGGCGTTTCACTGTAAATACGGCCTCTGACACACGTTTTCGCCGAAGGAAAAACCGGCTCGGCCCAATGGCGGGACTTTCTTAACGAGTACAAAGATTCCTCTGTGGAAGCAGCTGATGCACGAAAAACTCCCGGCGTCATTCCTACCCTCGACGCAAAGCTTGTGGTGAACGTTCCTACGCTCTGCTGGCCGATTTCCATACCAATGTCACGTACAGGAAGAGCTGTTTCAAGCAGCAGCTCCTTTGCCCTCTGAAGCCGCAGAGCAGATAGGTAATACAGCGGCGGCACCCCGACACTATTTTTAAACAGTCGCGAAAAATGGTACGGACTATAGGCAGCCTGCGCGGCCAGCCCGGCAAGATCCATTGGTTCTTGAAGATGTTCATGCATGTACGTAATGGCGTCATGAACAGCCGGCAAATATGAGTGTTCCATCACCCTGCCTCCCGCCCTTGATCCGTTATTAAATACATTTTGGCTTAACCGACAGTTTCCTGATATTAATTATAACAGAAAGCGCTTTCATTTTGATTGAGAAAGTAGAAAAACCTTCATAGAAATGCCCCCTACTCAAGGCGGGGACATTTCTGTATTTTATGCCGGATGCACTGCAGCTTTTACATGCTTTTTCAGTGTGGTAATGAGCAGCTGGAGATCTTTGTCTTCGATGTTCAGTGGCGGTGAAAGAGTTAAAACATTATTATGGTGTTTGGCAATATCGGACGTTTTACCGACAATGACCCCGTCATTCTTGCAGGCTGCAAGAACCTGCTTCACGAGCTTTTCCGGTGCTGCCTTTTTAGTCGTTTTATCTTCGACAAATTCAATACCAGCTAGAAGCCCACGTCCCCGTACCTGACCTATGCAGGGAAGCTCTTCCAGCTCCTTTAACGCCTCCAGGAGCTCCCTGCCTTTTTTCTCCGATCGTTCCACCAGCTTTTCCCGTTCCATGATTTCCAGGTTTTTCACAGCGGCTGCGCAGGCAGCTGGATGGCCTCCGAAGGTATTCACGTGGCGGAAATGGTCATAGGCTTCACTTCCTGTAAATGCCTGGTACATATCCTTTCGCACTGCGGTTACAGATAATGGCATATATCCGCTCGTTATTCCCTTCGCCATCGTTACAATATCCGGCTTCACATCTGCGTGCATAAACCCAAAGCGCTTCCCGGTCCGTCCAAACCCGCAAATAACTTCATCGCTGATCAAAAGAACGCCGTAGCGGTCACAGATGTCCCGCACTCGTCTCATATAGGAGGCCTCGGGAATCAGCACTCCGCCGCCGGTGATGATAGGCTCCATAATAACCGCTGCTACAGATTCTTCCGCTTCCCATAAAATGGCCTGTTCAATTTCATCAGCACAAGCCAGGCTGTACTCTTCATCACTCTGGCCTTCAGGCTTGCGGTACGGGTCCGGCGGCGTTACATGCACAAAGCCCGGTGGAAGCGGCTCGTACCGGTATTTCCGCTGCGTCTGTCCCCCTGCTGCCATGGTGGCAAGTGTACTCCCATGGTAGGTACGGTAGCGTGAAATAGTCTTATAGCGGCTGCCTTCGCCGATCTGTTGAAAATACTGACGCACCAGCTTCAATGCTGTTTCGTTTGCTTCCGAGCCACTATTGGAAAAAAAGTACATATAGCCGTCGCCGAGCCATTCATCAAGCTTTGCAGTCAGCTGCACGGCCGGAGTGTGACTCTGCGTTAAAGGATAGAATGGAAGCTTCAGCATCTGTTCATAGGCTGCCTCGGCAATTTCTTGCCGCCCGTAGCCGACGTTTACACACCAGAGACCGGACATTCCGTCAAGGTAATGCTTTCCGTCCACGTCTGTTACCCATGAGCCTTCCGCTTTCTCTACAACCATCCCTCCCCCCGGGCTGTAAGGCCTCATAGCATGCCAAATACTTTCCTCATCCCTTTTCTTCATCTCTTCCGGTTCCCAAGTCATCACAGTCACCCTTTCCCTTAAAATGTCAGCGCATACAAAATGCTGTCTACCGTGATCTTCTCACGTCCAACGTGAAAAGAAAAGACTAAGCAGAAGGGAGTTTATAGTCAGAGTACGTGATTTTTATATTTTAAAAGCTACAGGAAACACATTGATAACATTTCCATATTTAGGTATTATCATTTTTATACTTCAATATTATTGGAAAAGAGAGATCTGCGTTGACTAAATTCCAGGGACTGCACACAAACATTAAAATACGTCTTATTACTGATTTTTCTATGGAATTTGTGTTGATGGCCATTCTTCCGTTTATGGCGGTGTATTTCAGCAGTCATCTCGGAGCCGGCACCGCCGGTCTTTTGCTCGCATTCACTATGGCCGCAGGCATCGGAATTGGTTTATGGACCGGACATTTATCGGACCTCATCGGCCGAAAGCGAATTATAGTTACCGCTCAGGGGCTGCAGGTATTGAGCCTTGGTGTAATGGCCCTGGCAAGCTCTCCCATATTAGAATCTGTATGGCTTACATTTGCAGCTTTTCTTATCGCTAACGCTTGTTTTAACGCTGCTGACCCGCCATCCGAAGCAATGATTATTGATTACAGCTCTGAAGCAGAGCGCCCTTACGTTTACCAGCTTGCCTACTGGCTTGGCAATGTAGCATACGCCTTTGGTGCAGTTATTGGGGGACTGTTTTTCGAAAGCGGGCGCTTTTATTTATTTGTTGCTTTATTTCTCGTAAGCATATGTATCTGGTACGTCGTCGCATTTAAATTAAAGGAAAAACAACAGACCGTTCCGTTTTCCAGGAACGTCTCCCGGCAGATTCAGGTACCGCTCACTATATGGAAGCGGTATGCAGCCGTATTGAAGGACCGTCGATTTCTTTTCTTTTTAGTAGGGACTGTATGTATTGCCAGTCTGGAATTTCAGCTGGATAAATACGTGGCCGTGCGTCTGGATGAACAATTTCATATGATGCTGGGCGGGTTTGAACTCACGGGCGTACGAATGTTCAGCCTTATTATGTTTATTAACACCCTCGGCGTTGTATTCTTTACTATGCCGGTTTCGGCCCGGGTTTCCTCCCTCGATTATAAAAAAGTTCTGGCCGCCGGGCTCGGTATTTACACCCTCGCCTTCGGTTTTTTCGGATTCAGCACTTCATTTTTAGTCCTCATCCTAGCTGCTGCAGCCTTTACTCTGGGAGAGATCATTTATATTCCGGTCCGCCAGACTATTCTCGCTGGCATCGTTCACGATGATTCCCGCGGTTCTTATATGGCCATGGAGTCAATGATGTATAATACCGCTCTTCTCCTCAGCAGTTTTATGCTTACCGCAAGTGCCGTCATTCCTGCTGCAGGAATGTCGACACTGTTCGTTCTCCTGGGAGTTGTTGGTCTTATCAGCTACCGGCTCTGCCTTCCATTTAAAAAAAGCGAGAAAGCTTATGTGTCTTGATCCGCGTGTCTTCGAATCATTATCCGCTCATTTTTTTGGCCGGTGCAGATGGACTGTCAGCGCAGGGATATCTACACGGAGCAGTGTCCACCGGAACAGTTTTACCTTTAGCTCTCCGGCCACACTCACTGCTTCCACCGGATTCCCATTTTCAATTTTTCGTTTTACCTCCACCGGGTGCACCCTCTCGACTGGAAATGTTCTTCTTGGCACCGGACGGCTTTCTCCAAACAAATGACGTGGTTCTGATAATCTGTATGTTTTAGCGGGTGAACGCTTTTCATTGTTTCTCATTTGGCTTCGTCCTTTCTAAACATTTTCGTTTCTTTTCCTTTCCCTTTTTTCCTGCAAACCTTTTCTGCTTTTCTTCTCTTGAAGTCAATTTTTTTATTGGTCAGAAATGTTTAGACTTTCGCAAAAACGTTAATACATTCTTTACCGTTTTTTCACAGATGCCATCCGAGCATATTTCTTGAATTTCTCTTCCCTATTTCCTAATATGTAGGTGTAAATCAATTGGTCAGAGAAAATCAAATTTATCTCTTGCATTATACGGGAAGTGGGTATATAATACTGTTACAAGGTCAAAGATAGTCAAAGTCAATGAAATAATTCTGACCTTCCGAAGATGAAAATGAACGATGCACACGTCAATAATACTATTTTAAAATAAGGAGGTTCGGTTCAGTATGATGAGATGTGAACATTGCGAACAGCGTCCAGCACGCATTGAACTGAACATGAATGTTAATGGAAGTCATCAAAAAATGCACCTCTGTGAACGGTGCTATAGAGAAATTCGTCAAAATATGAATCAGCCATCCGGCCAGGGCGGCTTCGGCGGCTCCCAGTCCCCATTTGACCAATTCTTCAACAACATGATGAGCGGCGGAGCAGAACAAGGCTCCAGTCAGGGTCAGGAACAGGCTCAATCCGGCGGCGGCCAGGGCGGAGGTCTTCTTGACGACTTAGGTAAAAACCTGTCTGATGTTGCACGCGCCGGCCTCATTGATCCAGTCATCGGCCGCGATAAAGAAGTTGAGCGGGTCATTGAAACATTGAACCGCCGCAATAAAAACAATCCGGTTCTTATCGGTGAACCTGGTGTCGGTAAAACAGCCATCGCCGAAGGACTCGCCCTCCGCATTTCAGAAGGCGACGTGCCAAATAAGCTGAAAAATAAAAGCATCTACCTGCTCGACGTTACTTCCCTTGTAGCAAATACCGGGGTGCGCGGCCAGTTTGAAGAACGCATGAAACAGCTGCTGAAAGAGCTGCAGGAACGCCAGGACGTCATCGTCTTTATTGATGAGGTTCACCAAATCGTTGGCGCAGGTTCGGCAGAAGGTTCTTCGGACGCCGGCAATATTATGAAACCGGCGCTCGCCCGGGGAGAAATTCAGCTGATTGGTGCAACAACACTCGCAGAGTACCGCAAAATTGAAAAAGATGCAGCGCTTGAACGCCGCTTTCAGCCGGTCATGGTTAACGAACCAAACCTCGAAGACAGCGTAGCGATCTTAAAAGGCCTGCAGACAAACTATGAAAAATTCCATCATGTGGCTTTTACCGATGAAGCACTTGAAGCCTGCGTGAATTTATCCAACCGCTATGTACAGGACCGGTTCCTGCCGGACAAAGCTATCGATTTAATGGATGAAGCAGGCTCCAAAATAAACCTCGCTCACAGCGATGATGACAGCGAATCCCTGCAAAGCCGCCTCGAGCAGATTGCTGCGGAAAAAGAACGCGCCACTCAGCAGGAGGATTACGAACGTGCAGCTAAGCTTCGCGATGAAGAGGCCAAGCTGCAGGAGCAGGTTAAGGAAGCCGAACAAAACGGCAATATTCAAAAAGAAACACCGACCGTTGATGTAGAAACGATCCAGATGATTGTAGAAAATAAAACTGGTATCCCGGTTCGCCGCCTCCAGCGTGATGAACAAAAGAAAATGCGCGACCTGCCTGAACGTCTGAATGCAAATGTTATCGGGCAGGAAGAAGCAGTAAGCAAAGTTGCCCGCTCGATTCGCAGAAATCGTGCCGGCCTTCGCCGCGGCAGCCGCCCAATTGGTTCCTTCCTATTTGTCGGACCAACCGGTGTCGGGAAAACCGAGCTGTCCAAAACACTCGCTTCTGAAATGTTTGGCGACCCTGAAGCAATGATCCGCCTCGACATGAGTGAGTATATGGAAAAACATTCTGTGTCCAAGCTTATCGGTTCACCACCGGGATATGTCGGACACGATGAAGCCGGCCAGCTGACAGAAAAAGTGCGCCGGAAGCCTTACAGCATTATTCTTCTGGACGAAATTGAAAAAGCGCACCCTGATGTGCAGCATATGTTCCTGCAGATCATGGAAGATGGCCGACTGACCGACAGTCAGGGACGCACGGTCAGCTTTAAGGATACAGTCATTATCATGACTTCAAACGCCGGCTCGCAAATGAAGCGCGTCACGGTAGGCTTTGGAGACAAAGACCAGGTAGAACCAAAAATCATGGAATCCCTCAGCGATTATTTCCGTCCTGAATTCCTGAACCGTTTCGACAGCATTGTAAGCTTCAAAGAACTGGCTCGCGAAGACCTTGTTACCATTGTAGATCTTATGCTCAAAGACATCTTGGAAGCAGCCAGCGAGCAGGGACTGAATGTTACCGTATCTGAGGATGCAAAACGCATGCTTGCCGATCAGGGCTACGACCCTTCATTCGGTGCCCGCCCTCTTCGCAGGGTAATCGAAGAGAAAGTAGAAGACGGCATTGCTGATCTTATGCTTGAAGAGGAAGACGTGCAAAATATTGCTATCACGGTGAATGACAACGATATCCAAGTAGCCAATGCACAAACGTCTGCCTCCGCCAAAGAATAATTCTCATAAAAGGAAAGCCCTGCAGCAGCTGCCGCAGGGCTTTTTTATACTTAAGAATATCTATGATGGACCGCTTACTTATTTTATGTGCTCTTTTCCTTCGCCGCGTATCACAAAAAAGAAGCATTTTTCTGTAACACCGCTTTTTACAGCATCGGAACCCGCACCGGAGAATAAAACTTCTTTAATTATTTAATTTTCTTACTCGTTTTACTGAACATAGCGGTGGCATGTATTATAAGCTCTCTCCCCCGAAATGCTAAATGTTCCACGTGGAACATTTTATGTTTGTGAAGCTATTTCCCATCTTCCTTTTACTTTTGTACAAAAAGAGCGTACAATGTAATTGATAACGATTATCACTAAAGGAGCTGGACACCTTGTCTGACTTTCACATACATGATGTTACTATTATCGGCGGCGGTCCTGCTGGTCTATACACTGCTTTTTACTGCGGGATGCGTGCGCTCGACACCCATATAATCGAAGCGCAGCCTGATCTGGGCGGAAAAATTCACGCCTACCCTGAAAAAATCGTCTGGGATGTCGGCGGCCTGCCTCCTTCCTCCGGAAAACAGCTGATGGATCAGCTGGTGGCCCAGGCAGAAACGTTTCACCCGGCAATTACTACAAATGAAAAAATTATTCATGTGGAAAAGGAAGAGACCGGGCTTTTCCGTCTGGAGGCAGAAACAGGAGGCATCTATTATTCCCGTGCGGTTATCATTGCTGTCGGCCACGGCATTCTTCATGCCCAAAAGCTCGACATCGAAGGCGCAGAAAAATTTGAGCTTTCGAATCTGCACTATACCGTTCAGCAGCTTGAGCGATTCCGTGACCAGAAGGTCGTCATTTCCGGAGGCGGCAACTCTGCTGTGGATTGGGCGAACGCTCTCTGCCCGATCGCAAGCGAAGTCACAGTCGTGCACCGGCGCGATGAATTCGGCGGTCATGAACGGCACGTTCAGGAAATGAAGGATTCCGAAGTAAATGTACAGACGCCGTTTGCTCTTTCGGAACTTCACGGCAACGACGAGGGCACTGCTATCGAACGGGTGCTCTGCACAAACCTTGAGACCAACGAAAGTATGGAAAAAGAAGTGGATGCTGTCATCGTGAATCACGGTTTCCAGATGGAGTTCGAGCTTCTTGAAAACCTGCGGCTGCAGACAGAAGAAAATAAAATCCTCGTAAATGAGCAGATGAGGACAAATATCGAAGGTTTATTTGCTGCCGGGGATATTACCAGCCACCAGGGAAAAGTCCATTTGATTGCCGGCGCATTTGTGGAAGGCGCTTCAGCTGCGAACAGCGTCAAACAGTTTCTTGAACCCGGTGCCGGAGCAAAAGCCATGGTATCTTCCCACAACGAGCGGTTTGCGGAAAAAAATCAGGAAATTCAAAAGAATATTCTTTCCAGGCAGCTTTAAGCAGCCATATGAATGCTTTACCGAAACACTGACAGTCATCAATTAATCAAAGAGGTGAAAGCGTTGCGACTACCCCGCTCCACCGAACGTCTTTCATTTCGTTCCATGCAGCATAAAGATCACCGGCTGCTGAAAAACATTTTCCAGGATGAAGACGTTATGCGCTATTACTCCGCGTTAAAGTCCGAAAAAGAAATCGATGAATGGATCCATTGGAATAAAAGTCACTATCTATCGTACGGGGTCGGAATGTGGATCGTGGAAGACCGGCAGAACCAACGCTTTATCGGCCAGTGCGGACTTGTCCCCGAAAAAATAGAGGGCAGCGTTTCTATTGAACTTGGATACCTGTTCACACCGGAGAACTGGGGATACGGATATGCATCTGAAGCCGCTGCTACGGTCCGGAATTTCGCATTTTATTCACTCGATATTTCAATGCTTATATCAATCATCGATCCTGAAAACACGCCTTCTATTAAAGTAGCTGAAAATATTGGGATGACTTATCAGCGTCCTGTAAAACGGTGGAACCGTTCCTTCAGCTTATATGCTGCAGCCCGCCCCTGATTCAACTGTCACAATTCGTCCATTGTACCGGTTCTTTCCCTGTGCTATGTTAACGATATATTCTTATCGTGATTTTGACATTAGAAAGGAAGGCCGTGCATGAATTCTCTCCAAGCGCTTAGATGGGCCGGTATCATTGAAGGAATCTCATTTCTGCTTCTGCTCTTTATTGCTATGCCTTTAAAATACGGGGCAGGCTTTGACATGGCTGTCAGTGTCGTTGGGGCTGCCCATGGCGGATTGTTCGTCCTGTATGTAGCTATTGCTTTATTTGTCTGGATACAGAAGCGCTGGCCGTTTCTGCGCATGCTTATTGCCGTTATTGTATCCGTCATCCCATTTGGCCCGTTTGTATTTGAGCGCAGCCTGCGGCGTGAAGAAAATGAAGAACTTGAGCCCGGTGCCGTTTTTTAAACCGAACCCTTCGTTCGGTTTTTTTCATGGGCCGCAGGCGACTTATAGTAATTTCTTTCAAAACATGATATAAAGAATTGATGCTGTGAAAAATTTGCAGTTTTTACATAAAACAATTTTGATGAACGAGGAGTCTCGATGTACATGATTGAATGGAAAAATATTTTACGCGGCATGGCCATGGGAGCTAGTGACGTTATACCGGGCGTAAGCGGCGGCACTCTGGCGTTAATCCTTGGTATTTACTACCGGCTGTTGTCTGCCATCAGCCTGCTTTTTTCACGCCAGTGGAAGCAGCAGCTCGGCTTTTTAATTCCTCTCGGTGTAGGGATGGGGACAGCTATTCTGTCACTTGCTCATCTGCTTGAATGGCTGCTTGCCGAACACCCGCAGCCGACGTTTTTCTTCTTTTTTGGATTAATTCTCGGAACGATTCCTTTTATTTTATACAAGGTGAATTACAAAACGAATTTTAAAAAGCATCATTACGTCATTTTGCTGATCGCAGCCGTAATTGTCCTTCTTTCAGGTCTTTTCCAGGGGGATGAGGAGACAGCTGTCATTGCCACCGGCAGCGCAGGAAGCTTTGCCACCTTATTTTTCTCAGGATGGCTTGCGAGCACAGCGATGATTCTCCCCGGCATCAGCGGTTCGTTTGTGCTCGTAATCATCGGGGTTTATCAGACGGTGATCAACGCCTTAACAGAACTGAACCTGCCTGTGCTTTTCACCTTCGGAGTCGGCGTGCTCGTAGGGATCGCCATTATGAGTAAGCTCCTTCGTTACCTGCTGCGTGCTCATACTGTCGGAACGTATGCGGTGATTACCGGCCTGCTCCTTGGGTCGCTTTACGTTATATTTCCCGGCTTAAATGACGGTGTGATTGCTTTTATCGTCAGCCTGGTAATGTTTGCCGTCGGCCTCGGCCTGGCGCTTTTCCTTGGCCGGATCGATCGTACCAGAGCAGTGTAATTCCCATGAAAAAGAGAAAAGCCGGCTGCGGATTTTTAACCGCAGCCGGCTTTTCTTAGGCTTTCAGCACGTAAATAATTAAACAAATCCACCCGGCAATAAAAGCCACTCCGCCTAAAGGAGTTACGGCCCCCAGCCAGGAAATGCCAGAAAGCGACAGCACATACAGGCTGCCGGAAAATAAAACAATTCCTGCAAACAACAGCCATCCGGACCATCCCAACAGCGCTGATCCTCCGCCAGTATAAGCTGCTACAGCACCGATAGCGATCAGTCCCAGGGAATGATACATATGATACTGCGCTCCGGTATTATACGTTTCAAGCATCCGGTTCGACAGCCGGCCCTCCAGGCCGTGGGCACCGAACGCCCCAATTCCCACTGCCAACGCAGCGTTTACTGCCCCTAACACAACGAGTACTTTCCACAGCATGCCTAAGTCTCCTTCTTAATTAAAAATCCAGTAAATTACCTTCCGTTGACGGAATATCTTTTTCCTCTTCCACCGTTTCACGGCTCGGCCTCGATGCTGCAGGCTTTTCCGGGGCAGGAGCCGCAGCTTTTGGCTGCGGAGGTTCTGCAGCCGGGCGCTGTGCTTCCCCGGCCCTGGAAGAAAGCAGAATATCACAATAGTTTCGAAGCGTTCTTGCGTGCTCCTGCAGCGCCCGCTCGTCTCCCTTTTCCCCCTGCTCTGCGAGCTGGAGCAGTTCCTCTTCCATTTTTTCAATCACGGTCTGAACAGATATCTGCATAGGCTCTGCCCTCCCTTTCTCTGCTTCAAAGCATTCACATTTGGAATTCTGTCAAATTATATCATATGTACAGCCCGCAGCCCTATGTTTCTCCTCATTGTCACGAGACGTTCGCAATTTTCCGGCAGATAGTATAAAAAAACTGCCGAACCGAAAAATTCGGCCCGGCAGACTGTTCTTTTACCGACTAAATTCGTTTTGAATTTCATGCATCTTCTGCACTTTGTTTTCCCAGCATTTCGGGCTTAAATCAACTGGATATTCTTCAGGATTTAACGACCGTTTGTATTCTTCCCATAAAAGCGGCAGATTTGATTGCATATAGGTCTGGATATCTGTCATGGACGGGAGACTGTAAACCAGCTTACCGTCTTTGAATATTGTTTCATGAAGATTCACCGCTTTGAAATTCTGAACTTTTTTGCTGATATACGTGTGCACCGGATGGAACATGTGCAGCTCCTCCTGCTCGTTTGGCTCTTCCCCGGAAAGCGTAATGTAATCTCCTTCCGAGCGTTTGTTTTCAGTATTTATTATCCGGTAAACATTTTTCACGCCCGGGGTAGTCATTTTTTCCAGATTGCCGGATTTTTTTGCTCCAATTTTCATCGTGTCACGCATGTCACCATTATTGTTTTCAATCGCCACAAGCTTGTATACAGCTCCAAGAGCAGGCTGGTCATACCCGGTGATAAGCTTGGTACCGATACCCCACGTATCAATTTCTGCCCCCTGGGATTTTAAATTGGTAATTGTATATTCATCCAGGTCTCCGGAGGCAATAATCTGGGTGTCTGTAAAGCCGGCCTCATCGAGCATTCTTCTTGCTTCTTTGGACAGGTAGGCCAGATCCCCGCTGTCGAGACGCACGCCTTTGAAGCGGATATTTTCACCCATCTCTTTTGCGACCTTGATGGCATTAGGTACTCCCGAGCGGAGAGTGTCGTACGTATCCACTAAAAATACGCAATCCGTGTGGTGCTCGGCATACATTTTAAAGGCTTCATACTCTGTTTCACATGCCTGTACCATAGAATGCGCATGTGTGCCCGCTGTAGGAAGCCCGAATACTTTTCCGGCCCTGACATTGCTCGTTACTTCAAAACCGCCGACAAAAGCCGCTCTGCTCCCCCACAGCCCGGCGTCAAGCTCCTGGGCCCGGCGCAGACCGAAATCCATCGCTCGTCCGTCCCCACCCGTCACCTGTTTAATGCGGGCTGCTTTCGTAGCGATCAGTGTCTGGTAGTTCACCATGTTTAACAGCGCGGTTTCAATCAGCTGGGCTTCTCCGAGCGGCGCTTCTACTTTGATCATCGGCTCGTTGCCGAAGACAAGCTCGCCTTCCTTCATCGCATAAACACTGCCGGTAAACCGGAGTTCCGCTAAATAGGAAAGAAAATCTTCCCCGTAGCCTGCTTCTTCCCGCAGATAAGTAAGGTCTTCCTTTGTCATCCGGAAATTTTCCAAAAAGTGTACGACCCGTTCCAATCCGGCAAATACGCCAAACCCATTGCCAAACGGGAGCTCCCGAAAATATAGATCAAATACGGCTTTCCGGGTATGCATGCCGCTCCGCCAATACGTTTCCACCATATTCACCTGATATAAATCGGTATGGAGCGATAAACTGTCATCTTCATAGCGTGTCATTCCAGTCCCCCCTTTTAAATCCTGTTATTTGTACTTGCCTGAGTCGTGTTTGCACTACTTGTACTTTTTCACTTCTTCTTTCCATTGAAACCCGTTTCCCTCTTGTCCCGGGTACATTTAAAAAAGAGCCCGCCCTGAATCAGGTGCGGACTCTTATACGTCTGCGTTTACTTCTCTACAAGCTCATAGCCGTAGGCTTCGATCTTCGCATAGTCTTCTTCGTCAATCACCCAGTACTGGCCATCGTTATTGCGGACAATTACTTCCTTTTCCGATGCGTCTTCACGGGCGTTTTCAAGCTCGTCGAATTTTTTCGCCGGTACTTGAATATCTTCTACTATGATAAATGACATGAATAAAACACCTCCGTTGTTTCGAAAGTGTTCCCGTTCACTTCTTTATTCAAACAGATATAAAGAATTTTTTTAAAAAAGGGACTTTTTTATTAATGCATATCCTGCGATAATTCCTCAACTTGAACTCTTATCCCGGACGGAGAGCACGGCTTTGATACCGGCAATATTTAACCCCTGGTCGATAAGCTCTTTGATTTCCTGACACCGATCAATATCATTCATCGAAAACAGGCGCTGGTTTCCCTGATTTCGCTCTGGATTGATCAACCCCTGTTCTTCGTAGTAACGGATTTGGCGAGCTGACAATGATGTGATTTCTTGTACCACGCTAATGGGAAAACAAGCAGCATTACGAGGAATATTACCCTTCACCGCGCCCTCCTCCTTTATAAATTTTTTCAGCCTGCCGTAAGGGGTTACCTCCGGCGGTGGCTGAGATGTGCATATACGTCCTGAAGTGTCTCATAGCCAAGCTCCTGTACCGTCTGGATGGAGCGTGTCCAGAGCTCAGCCGCCATAATGGCATCCCCTAGAGCATTGTGTCTTCCTTTTATCGGGATGTCGTAATAGTTGCAGCAGTCATCGAGCGAACGAAATTCAAAATCCGGGGCAGCAATACTGAACACAAACGAAGTATCGAGCAGACGATGCTGCAGGTTCGTTCCCATCGTCCGGTACGTATACTTCTGCAGAAACTTTCGTTCATGGGAGGCGTGATGCGCTACGAGTATATCCGCCTGGGCAAACTGATAAAACTGCTCGAGAGCTTCGCTGATCGATTGGCCGTCTGCTTCCAATTCCTCCGCTGTTAAACCGGTGACTTCGCTTACCTCCGGGGACACAGCCTCTGGTTCATGGACAAGCGTATAAAAGGCATCGTCCCGGACCAGCCGGTTGTGTTTAATTTTAATCGCTCCCATCGACAATATCTTATCTCCGGCGTCTGCGTTAAAGCCCGAGGTTTCCAGATCAAGGACGGTGACGTTCAGTGAAGACAGCGATTTCTGCAGAGGCTGCTCTGCCTTTACATCTTTTTGCAGCTGACGCATAAAAGACTGATGCTGGGGATTCGTGGAGTCCAGACCGCCAAATCGACTAGAAATACTGCGCATCCATTGAAACATCTAAAAATCACCCGACTCCATGATTTTTTTTGTGTGCTGAAACAAGTGTTTTCCTTCTTTTAATGCAGATTTCAACTCGGACTTCTGGGCTTTCGAAAGCTGCTGCAGCGGTACGTAGTGAACATCTTCATAAACATTCTGTTTCTTGGAAAATGAAGCCCGCAGCTCCAGCAGATTTTTAAAATGCACGTCCTTGCCCTTCACATAGGAATGTTTTTCCGACACCTGCCGGATGCGTTCTATCGTGGAGGAAGCATGAATCCCCTCATGGATCGCAAGCAGACGCAGAGCATGAACGTATGGGAAAAATCCAACATCTTTAATGTGCATCGAGCCTGCGTACTGCCCTTTTTCTTCCGGGAGAAGCTGGCCGAAAGCGTTGAGGCCCTTGTGCAGGTACGCAGTGTTTTCGGATAATCGCTTTAATACGTCTCGCTGGCCGGCCTGCTCGAAGACATGCTCCTTTACTTCCTCAAGAAGCTCATCTTCTCCCACCAGCGTCCTGGCATCGATAAAGGTGAGCAGGTGGCGGAACGGTCCCCATTCATCGGCTTCAATCCAGCCATCCACCTGCTTTTTCCACCCTTCCACCCCGTGGCACCAGCGTTTGTGCGAAGCCATAACCAGTCCTTCACAGCGCGGGTATCCAACGATCGCCATTCCTTCACGTATTTCTGCTCCGAGGCCGAGAAAGTAATCCTGGTGTTCGTCGTCTGTCCCTTCAAAAACAATACCATGATCCTGATCACTGAACTTCGCCTGCTCCTGTCTTCCCGCGCTTCCCATAAGAAAAAAAGCAAAGTGAGCAGGAAGGTCTCCCCGCTCACTCTGGTGATGATGAACAGCAAGAGTAACCGTTTCTGAAATCCACATATCGTGGGCTTCATTAAGCTTTACTGGCTCTCCCGCCAAATCGTCCATCTTCTCTTCTTTGTCTTTTTTTATTTCTTCATAGCTCTTAAAGGAAGGTTCTGCTGAAAATCCCTGTGCTTGTGAGAATGAAGAATTCGACATAATTTATGCTCCTGTTCTTTCCGAAGAATTGTCTGTAGTAGGCTGCACGTTTTCCGGGTACCCGTATGCACCGTGCTCACTCATATCAAGACCCATGATTTCTTCTTCTTCCGATACGCGAAGGCCGCCGATGATCGATTTTGTAATTAAGAGAATAATGTAAGAAGCGATGAGTGCAAACAGTCCGCAAGCTACGACACTGATTGCTTGAACACCCAGCTGGGTCAGCCCGCCGCCGTAGAATAAACCGGCACGGCCGCCGTTCATTTCAGCAAGCTGCGGTGTAGCAAAGAAACCGGTAGAAAGCGTACCCCAGATACCAGCCATACCGTGAACTGAAAGGGCGAAAATTGGATCATCGATGTTACGTTTTTCAAAGAAACGAACGCTGAAGAAGCAGAGTATTCCACCAATTGCGCCGATAACCACGGATGCCCATGGAGCTACAAATGCGCAGGAAGCGGTAATTGCTACAAGTCCTGCCAGTGCTCCGTTCAGCATGCTTGGTACGTCTGCTTTTCCGAGCACAGCCCAGGCAATCAGAAGTGCTGCAAAAGCACCCGCCGCCGCTGCCAGCTGTGTATTCATTGCAACATAACCAAAGAAACCGTCCGCTACACCGAAGGTACTCGCTCCGTTAAAGCCGAACCAGCCGACCCACAGGAAAAGCACCCCTAAAGCAGTAAACACCTGGTTATGACCTGGAAGATTGTTGACCGAACCGTCTTTATTGTATTTCCCAATACGCGGCTTAAGTAAAATTGTTGCCGCAAGAGCACCCATCGCACCAGTCAAATGGACTACTGTGGAACCGGCAAAGTCCTGTTTGCCAAGACCGGAAATCCAGCCGCCGCCCCAGATCCAGTGTGCAATTATTGGATACACAATGGCAGAGAATAAAATAGCGAAGACTACGTAAGCTGCAAGCTTCGCACGTTCAGCGAAACCGCCAAAAGCAATCGTAAGGGCAATCGCCGCAAATGCGAGCTGGAAGATAAAGTCGATGGCAGGCGTTAAACCGTCTGCGGTGCTTGCGTCCCCGTAAAAGAAGTTCGAAAGCCCGATGATGCCTCCAACGTCGTTACCGTAGATAAAACCGTACCCGACAGCCCAGAAGACAAGTGAGGAAATCCCCAGTGTAAAGATTGTTTTTCCTGCAATGTGACCCGCGTTTTTCATCCGGGTCGAACCTGCTTCCAATAGAATAAATCCACCCTGCATAAGAATAACTAAAATAAATCCAAGCATAACCCAAAGGTTATCAAGCAATACTATCGGATCCACGTTTTTTCCCCCTCTGTTATTATCGTGCAAGATTCATGTGAACTTAGCTAACATCTTGCGTTAAATAGTATTTTACCGTTTAAATTTTCAGAATCTAGTACTATGTAAGATAATCTCACACAAAAATATCCTCCTTATGACTTAAAAATCCGAAAAATCAGTGATATGCAACGGGTTCAAAAGGTTTATTATTTTACGAAATAATTTTGTTTTCATTATTTTTGAAAGCGTTACCTTAAAATAATAGTCTTTTTATTTTTTCTCCAGCGTTTTCTCCCAAAAAAAAGACGATAAAATTAATTATCGCCCCAGCTGTCTATTTCTATTCAGTTCTGCTATACCGACTGTTTTTGAATAAGCCTCTGCAGCAGACGCACAAAAAATGGCAGGCAGAGAAACAACACAAGCACTCTTATAATATGGAGACTCGATACAAGAGTCGGTTCAAGATGTAAGGCAACCGCCGTGCTGCTCATCTCTGCTGCCCCTGCAGGGACTGTGCTGAGAAGACTCGTCACATACGGCAGACCCGTAGCAGCGTGAAACATTAGAGCGAGCAGCAGGCTGAAAATGAAGTAAAACCCGAGAAGCACCGCGCTTGGACATCCGATCTCCTTTAATTTATAAAAGGTCGGACGGTCAAAACGGATACCGACCATCGCTCCGAGCAGAGCCTGGCCGCTCCCACCGATAACAGAGGGGAGTCCATTGTCTGTTGTCACCACCCAGTGGCCAACGACAAATCCAATTAGTAACCCGTAAAACAACGTTCCTGCCGGTACTTTATACAAATAATAAAGCAGAACCGTGGCCACAACGCAAATACCGAACACTCCCATTACTGTAGGAGAGACTTCGGATATCGCCGGTCCGGCACTTCCTATCGAGCCAATATCCGCCGGGGTCGTAAGACCGATAAAAATTGGTATCGTTAACACAAACAGCGTTATTCGCGTAGTGTGAAATGCCGCGACCATGCGGTTGTCAGCTCCGTAATCGCTGCTTAAGCCGATCACCTCCGAAGCGCCTCCCGGGACACAGCAAAAATAAGCCGTCAGCGGATCGAGATCCGTCCAGCGGTTCATCAGCCAGCCGAGACCAACGCCGAGCGCCATTGTTAAGCTGAGGGTAAGAATCAGCGGAAAAATATACTGTCCCAGAAGAGCAAAGATGCCGGGCTCCATCATAAAACCAATGTTGCATCCAATCAAAGCAAGAACGGTGCGGAACGGCCAGCCATCAAAAACGAGCCGTTTGTACGCCATCCCGCAAACAATCCCTGTCACGAGCCCGCCAAGCAGCCATCCTGCCGGCAGCTGTAAGTAGGTAAACAAGCTGCCTGTTAGTACGGCAGCTGCTAATAATAAAAGTTTTGTCCGCTTCATCCTGATGCCTTCTTTCCTCATTCATCCATATCGGTTAATATTATAGCATCCTGATGAAATTGAAAAACCTTCCCGCTATTTCCTGCATTAATTGCATTTTATTCACAGCACAGGAGTTTGAATGGGAATGGCGGAGGTTATATGAAACGTATTATTCGCTCAAAGGAGGAAATTATGACTTCCAGTATTTACAACATTGAGGCCGTGCAGGCTGATGGCACAGAAAAAACACTGAACGAGTACAGGGGAGAGGTACTGCTGATTGTCAACACTGCTTCAGAATGCGGATTCACTCCGCAGTACGAAGAATTGGAGGAGCTGTATCAACGATACAAAAACCGTGGCTTTCAGGTACTCGGCTTTCCTTCGAACGACTTTGGCGGCCAGGAGCCGGACACTATTGAAAATATCACGGAATTCTGCGAAACCAATTACGGGGTCAGCTTCGATATTTTTGATAAGATCCATGCCAAAGGAAACGAAAAACATCCCCTGTTCGACTGGCTTCTGGAGCAGACGAGCCCAGACCGTGAGATCGAATGGAATTTTGAGAAATTTCTTGTTTCCCGCCACGGCGAAGTTCTCGGCAGCTTCAAAAGCAGTACAAAACCGACCGATCCGCAAATAACGAGCATGATTGAAACTGGCCTTCAGCAGTCTTAAAGATGGTAAACATAAAAAAGCAGCCGGCATAGCGAATATGCCGGCTGCTTTACTTCATTATTTTGTCGTTGACGCGTAATCGAACTCATCCGGGTGCAGACCATAACGGGCGTCTTCATTCATGCCGTTGATCGTGTCCATGTCTTTCGTATCGAGTTCAAAATCGAACACTTCTGCATTAGAGCGGATCCGTTCGGCTGTAACAGACTTAGGAATAGATACAACCTTATTTTGAAGGGCCCACCGTACCAGAACCTGTGCCGGCGTTTTGCCATGCTTGTCAGCAATTTCTTTCACCGCATCGTGTTCAAGAAGATCGCCTTTCCCAAGCGGTCTCCAGCCTTCAAGCTGAATATCATGGCTTTGGCAGTATTCTAACAGGGCTTTTTGGAAAAGACGCGGATGAAACTCCACCTGGTTCAGCATCGGCGTGATTTCTGCTGTTTTCAGCAGCTCTTCGAGGTGCTGTTCGGTAAAGTTACTGACTCCTATGGCACGTACTTTGCCGTCTTTATACAGCTTCTCAAGCGCTCCCCAAGTTTCTTTGAACTTTCCGGGAACCGGCCAATGGATCAAATAAAGGTCCACTACATCAACGCCGAGTTTTTTACGGGAGCGCTCAAAGGCTTCCAGCGCTTCGTCAAAGCCGTGTTCATTGTTCCAAAGCTTTGTGGTGATAAACAATTCATCACGCGGCACTCCGCTTTCCTGAATCGCTTCTCCGACGCTTTCTTCGTTGTCATAAAAGGAAGCGGTGTCGATGGAGCGATAGCCTGCCTGCAGGGCGGTTAAAACAGCATTTTTTACTTCTTCACCTTTTTCTGCCTGATAGACGCCAAGGCCTAACCACGGCATTTTTACTCCGTTTGCTAAGGTTGTTACAGATGTTTGAATACTCATGTACGATCTTCCTCCTCTGTTGGAATACACCAGTCAATTTCCAGACGCCCGGCCTCTTTCAAAAACTGATTGGTTTTTGAAAACGGGCGGCTTCCAAAGAATCCTTTATTAGCGGAAAACGGACTCGGATGTGGAGATTTAATGACTAAGTGATGCTCATTTGTAATAAGCTCTTCTTTTGCCTGTGCATGGCGGCCCCATAAAATGAATACCACGGGATACTCTTTTTCGTTAGTCTGCTGGATTACTTCATTTGTGAAGGTTTCCCATCCTTGTCCTTTGTGCGAATTCGCTTCCCCTTTTCGCACCGTAAGTACTGTGTTCAGCAGAAGCACTCCCTGCTTTGCCCAGGAAACGAGGGAACCATGACGCGGTTTTTCACAGCCCAGGTCTTCTTCCAGCTCTGCATGGATGTTTTTCAGCGATGGGGGGATGGAAACATCCGGATTTACGGAAAAACTTAACCCGTGGGCCTGCTTCGGCCCGTGGTAGGGGTCCTGACCAAGAATAACCACTTTTGTATTCTCGTATCCTGTATAATGCAGCGCATTAAAAATATCGTGCATATCAGGATAGACGGTCTTTTCCTGGTATTCTTTTTTTAAAAATTCCCGCAGCTCCTGATAGTACTCTTTTTCGAATTCCTTTTCGAGCACAGGAGCCCAGTCATTCTGCAGAATTTCCATAGCCGCGTCGACTCCTTCGCCTGCTGATTTCTTTTACTGTATGCTCTAAATCCTTAATATCCTTTTTTTAGAAAGATCAAACGTAAGCAGTCCGGGAAATGTCAATAGAATGCCACTCCTGTTCATTGTTTTTGCTTCACAGTCGCGTTACGATAAAAAAGACGATAATGTGATCTGGTATAGTGAAGGAGCGGCAGCCCATGAATGAAACTGATACAGTGGCGACCCAGCCAAGAAGCCTTAAAGCCATCATTTCCTTAGTCCTGGGGTTTGATGCATTCATTTTTCTTGTAATTCTTTTTCCTTTCAGTGTAATTTTCGGTATTATTGGTTTGTGGACCGGGATTAAAGCATTAAAGGACATTAAAAACTATCATTACCGCGGAAGAAAAGCAGCATTGGCCGGAGTCATTTTCAGCTTAATTGGAACGATAATAGGAGCTATCATTACGTTAAATGTTTTTGTATTATGATAAAAGTATCGGCGCTTTTAGGTTTTTTACACCTAAAAGCGCCGAATTTTTGTCCGTAAAGTAAAGCATCCCTGCAAAAAAAGCAGCTGCCTATAAAAAGAAATGGCCGGCAAACAAATACTTGTTTATCCTTCTCACCGGCAGTACTATATAACTATTAAATACATTTTATTAGGAGGTTATATGAACAAAAAGATTGTACCTGTCGTAGGTCTTGTTTCCTTATTCATGCTTTCAGCCTGCAGTACTTCTATAGAGACCGAAGCTGCTTCAGGGTCTTCTGTGAAGGAAGAACTGCAGGAAATAAAGGAAAAGAACCAGAAACTGAAAACAAAAGTGTCCAATCTGCAGGAAAAAAATGAAGAACTCCGCGAGAAAAAGAACAGTCTAAAAGAAAAGAAAACAAATCTAAAGGAAAAGAACCAGAATTTACTGGAAGAAAACGAAGAGCTTAAGGAAGAAAACGCAGAATTAAAAGAAGAAGCAGGGACCTTCAACGAGGAGAAAGAAGAGACAGAAGCTTCATCCGATTCCAGCGAAGAGACAGACGGAAGCTACACGAACGTTATCGCTTCGATTACTGAAGAAGAGGCAGAGACCCGTATTAAAGAAAATGCAGAGAGCGACTGGCCTGACGACTACGTCATGCAGGATTTCGTCATAGAGGAGCAGAGAGCTGCCTACGAGAGCTTATCAGAGCTTTCCATCGACACAGGTACAAAGGAAACGCTTCTGCAAAACGCTTACAACGACTGGGGCTATGATTTTGTTATGGTCGAATTCGCCTATGAAGAACAGTTAAGCGCCTACAATAATTAACTGTTAAACAAGCGCCTGCTCCTTTAAGAGTAAGCGCTTTTTACATTCCTTTTACTTATGGTACGGGCTACCCGCATTAATTTGTACTGCACGGTAGATCTGCTCTGTAAGCATCAGGCGTATTAATTGGTGGGGGAAGGTTAACGCAGAAAATGACCATTTGAAATCAGCCCGCTTTAATACTTCCCCGGATAGGCCGAGCGATCCACCGATGACAAAAACAATTGTACTCGTTCCCTGTACGGCTAAATCCTGGAAGGTTGCAGCCAGCTGTTCAGAAGAAATCATTCTGCCTTCCGGCTCAAGAGCAATCACGTATCCCCGTTCAGGAATCTTTTTGAGAATGCGTTCGCCCTCTGTATTCTTTACCTGCTCATTTTCCTTATCACTGGCCTGCTCCGGTGTTTTTTCATCCTTTACTTCAACAATTTCCAAGGAGCCCTGCCTGCTCAGTCTTTTTTTATATTCTGCGATTCCTTCATTGATGAATGTTTCTTTGCATTTACCGACGGCAATAATCAATATATTCACAGGTCTTTTCCCTCCAGCTTATTTTTCCACAGAAATTGTCCACATATTCACAAGTGAACGAGCCTAAATTGACAAGATATATTCTGCTTTTTCTCCCCGATACTCACAGGGTGTGGATATTTTTTCACTTTCATCCACAATCCTATCCACACCCACAGCTATACTTTTTTCATTTTACAATACGTCATCCAATAATTATCTTATATGTTCTTTACAGCAGTATAGCAAGGGTTTGTCTCTCTTTCTCCATACAATTTTCTCCGCGTCTATTGTAGCATATATTTTCTTCAGTTCGACCATATCTATATTTATCCACAAAAAAAGAGCCTTCAATGGAAGGCCCTGAATTGATTTATTCACCTGTGGATGCTGTCTGTGTTAATTCTATATCCGTTGTCTGCTCTTCCCCGTTCCGGTAATACGTTATAGTAACTGTATCTCCGATTTCGGTGCTGTTATAGAGATAATTCCTGAGGTCGCTGCCTCCCTGTACTTCTTCGCCGTCAATTTGAGTGATCACATCGTTTTGTTCGAGTCCTGCCTCCTGCGCGTCAGAATTTGGCTGGACCTGGGTCACGTACACTCCGTGATCCACATCTTCCGGAAGTCCCAGCTCTTCTGTCCAGTTGTAGCTTGACAGTTCAGAAATTGATTGAATAGCAACACCCAGCTGCGGGCGTTCTACTTCGCCGTCTTCTTCTAAATCTTCAATGATCGGCACTGCCACTGATGTTGGAATCGAAAACCCGATGCCTTCCACCGAAGACTGGGCAATTTTCATCGAATTAATGCCGATGACCTGACCTGAGCTGTTGACCAAAGGACCACCACTGTTGCCGGGGTTGATCGCTGCATCCGTCTGCATGACGTCTGCTTCCCAGTCATCCTGTCCATCCCCGTCGTAATCCACCGGAATACTGCGGTCCTTCGCGCTGATGATTCCCTCTGTCACTGTTCGTGACAGATCTGTGCCGAGCGGATTCCCAATGGCGATTGCCTGATCACCTACTTGCAGGTCATCCGAACTGCCAAAATCAGCTACCGTGTCTATCTGTCCGCCATCTACTTTTAACACGGCCAGATCAGTATAAGGGTCAGTACCGACAATCTCTGCTTCCAGCCGGGTATCATCCTCTAAGCTGATTTCTACTGAATTTGCTCCTTCTACCACATGGTTGTTGGTAACAATAAACGCTGAGCCGTTTTCCTTTTTATAAATAACGCCAGAGCCGGTCCCCTGTTCGACAGATTCTTCGCCCT
Source organism: Marinococcus sp. LNHM3E3-2.2 (assembly GCF_056034385.1). Taxonomy (NCBI): domain Bacteria; kingdom Bacillati; phylum Bacillota; class Bacilli; order Caryophanales; family Bacillaceae; genus Marinococcus; species Marinococcus sp. LNHM3E3-2.2. The sequence continues at coordinate 140,546 of NZ_JBQLIC010000002.1, read as the reverse complement.
GGTCCTCGCTGCCCTGAATACCGGCGTTTTCTGACTGAACCTGATTAAACACTCCGACTACAGCCCCGGAAACCTCGTTTGCTGCTGCTGTTACCGTGCCAGCCTCTGCACTGACTTCTTCCGTAGAGACGTCGGATCCGGAACCGTTGTCCGATAAATCCGCCGTCCCGTCAATCGTTTCAGTATTTTCCCCTGAAACCGAATCATATATAAACGGTGCTGATACTGTCATTACCCCTGCACCGAGAATTGCCCCCACAAAGCCCGCGATACCTACATTTCTGCGACTTTTCTTTTGCTTCTGACTTTCTTTTCTTGCATGATCATCATAATAACCCATATTCCGACACTTCCTTTTTCATAAGATACCGGGGCTGATTTCAGTGCTTTTGACACATACTGAAATGAAGACCCTTTATCATACCCGTCTCGGGTGCCGGGATGTATATTTATTGTACGAAGAAAAAGCACGCCCCGTCCAGTAAAAGGGCGCGCTTTTGATAATTTTTTACGTTTATAGAGAATACCCCTAAGGTGTACCATATATATTGGTTTAAAGGGTATGCAGGCTTGTAGGAAGAAATGGATCCGTATCGTAGAGATGAAACGTATGACCTATTCCTGTTTCCTCTTCTTCAAGCACCTGCTTTACTGTCATCCGTGCCAGGTCTTTCATGTTATTGTCCCGGCTTAAATGCGCGAGATAGATTCTGCTCGTCCGCTCTCCGACAATATCCGCGAGCGCATAAGCGGAGTCCTCGTTCGACACGTGTCCGGAATCACCCAGGATTCGTTTTTTAACATTCCAGGGATAGCGGCCCATACGAAGCAGATTAATGTCATGGTTTGATTCAAAAACGTACGCATCGGCATTTTTTACCGTGCCTTTGATCTGGTCGCTGACGTATCCCATATCTGTGGCAAGCGCCAGTTTTTTGCCTTCATGGTGAAACACAAAAAACATAGGATCTGCTGCATCGTGCGAAACGTGGAATGGCTCAAGCTCAATATTGCCAAATGCAGCCGGCTGATTTCGGTCAAGGTGAAATTTCTGTTCCAGGGGTACCTTCCCAATAAGCCCTTCCATCGCCTGCCACGTTTTTACGTTGGCATAGACCGGCAGCTGGTATTTCCGGCTTAATACCCCGACGCTTTTAATATGATCGCTGTGTTCATGGGTAACTATCAGCGCGTCCAAAGCTGCTGGATCCACACCGATCGCATTTAAATTTTCCACTATTTTTTTGCCGCTCAATCCTGCATCAATCAACAAACGCTGCTTCCCAGTCTGTACGTAAATAGCATTGCCTGTACTGCCGCTGGCAAGTACACTGAACTGCAGTGTCATTCTATCCTCCTGCTTTCCCTATTCATTAGCCGGTGCTTCTTCCCCGTTTTCCGCTGAACCATCTTCTTCAGCATCTTCTTCCGGGTCAGAGTCATTTTCCGGCACCTCCGGTTCGACCATGATATCCTCTTCGCCGTTATTCTCCATTACCTGCTCCCATGATTGGACGCGCTGGGTTCTGGCATTCACCAGGTACCTCGATTCTCCGTTTACTTCCACAATATACATCGGTGTATATAAATAAACGTTTTCTCCCTGAGGTGTAACCTGGTTAAAGTAACCGACGCTCACATCGCTCACCGTATCGTTTGTCTGCAGAATACCGTTGCTCGGGTTCCCCAGGGCTTCAATAGCATCCTCCGGAGGAATGGTGCTGTCTGCCGGAGTGGCATCGAGCTCAAAATACGACTGTCGGAAGCCCACAATCTCGTCCTGGTCGTTAAACACCAGCTCAAGCTGGGCAGACGTCTCCGGTTTATAAATCTGCTTATCGTCAAACGTCTGATAATAGTACTGCCTGTTTAACTCTTCATCCATCTGGCCCTGTTCATAATCGTCTGCACTCCAGACATAGTCGCTTAAAAAGGAGGCCAGATCCTCGTTCCGGTTAGCTTCAGATATTTCCACCGGTTCCTCGAGCGTAGCACTCATTCCAATCAGTCGTTCGTTTGATATATACGTAATTTCACTAATGTTTGAGTTGTCTTCTACCTTTTGAGAGCGGCTCCCGTCTTCAAAATCCACGTAGCTTGCTTCTAGATGAAGCTGTTCAATCCGGTCCGGCAGATCATCCTCTGGATACCCATAGAGCCGCTGTTCTGATTCCTCACCGCCTGTCTGGGAGGCAGAGCTTTCCTGGTAATTGGTCTGCTGTTCTAAATAACTCGAAAGCAAAAATGTATTAAGAAGCAGGAAAACAATAATAAAAATGGTCTTTGTTCTCGCCCAGTCCATCTTATTCTCCTCCTTCTTCGTTATCGTCTCCGCCAAAATCCACTGGAGACCAGCTGCCATCGCAGCGGACAAACCACCCGGGCTCCATGTCATAATAGCCGGAATTTTCCCCGTTTCTTGAAATGCTGTAGCCGATTTGTATATCTTCAATCAGCGAAGAACTGCACTGCTCCTGTACAGCATCGAGCGTTTCTTCCCCGGTGGGAAGATCGGTGGAGACACCAGCAGCCCCGGTCCTGACCGGGTTATTTTCCAAATCAAACAGCGGCCGGGAATACCCACTTGTCTGCGTGCCTACATTCGACACCTGAATGGAAGCAAAATCACTGCCATTGGAGTCCCGGAAGACTGGCAGACCGCCTTTATTCATTCTGAAGGTAACCGTTGTTTCTCCGTCCAGGGTGGTGGAATCATAATACTGGTAATTATCCGACCAGCCGGCATGATTGTTCACGAACTCAAAGGAAGAAACAAGGCTGCTTGTATCATTACCGTCTGTCTGCTCCGAATAGGTTGGGTTGGCATAACGAAGGTAATCCCCGGCATTATTAATCCGCAGCTCTCTCGTGCCGTCTGTGATGACTTCTGATGAATCATAGTTGTACGTCTGAAGGTTTTGTCCATTTCCTTCCGGCAGCAACACCTGCTGAAAGCTGTTGGCTGATAAACTCGTGGAAGCATAGGTATAATTCGTCCGGGATCCCGGATCTTCGGGAATATAAATATGCTTTTCATACCCGTTTTCATCAGCACTGTAAGTAAGCATGTTTTCGTATTCCGAGAGATACCGTTCGTGCTCCACATCGCTTTTATCCAGGCTGGTGTTGCTGTTTACAACTACACCCTGATCGTAGGAAACAAACGCAGCGTTCAGTTCTTCACTTGCCGGTGAAGCTGTTAATATAATCCGGTCAATCGAGCCATCCAGGATGCTGGATGCTTCATCGCTTTCATCCTCAAAGCTGAACAGTTCATTGATCATCGACCACGATACCGACGACGGAAATACAAGCTCCATCGAATATTCTGCTGAAGAGACGTTTTCGTACAGCTCATCATGCTCCAGGTCAGTCGCTGATGTTTCTGTGATGCTTGCCTCTTCGAGCTGCCGGAAGGCTTTGTCCAGGTCAGTTGAAGCCTGGTCCTCGGTCATGAGAACACTTCTGCCATTTGAACGCACTACTCCCTGATTCGGCCGGACGATTTCACCTGCTTCCCGGGTCTCTGCTATTTCTGTCGTTTCCTGTACGGTTTCAGAGGAATTGACGCTATCATATTCGGGCTGAAACGACCAGTTCTGCCAGGTAAGAAGCAGACTGCCTATTACTAAAATCGTTAACACCCAGGATTTGATTGTTTCTTTCATGATCCAGCCTCCGCTTTATTAATCACTGAATATGGCAGCGTAATTAATATAGTGGTTCCTTTTTTCCATTCACTGTCAGCCGCAATTCTTCCGCCGTGCGCATGGATAAATTCCTTGGCAATCGCAAGACCCAGTCCGGTGCCCCCGAGGTTTCTCGCTCTCGCTTTATCCACCCGGTAAAACCGGTCAAAAATACGGTGCTGGCTTTCTTTTGGAATGCCTACACCCTGATCGCTGATTTCCACGTCTACAGCATCGGCACGAGTAAACATCTGCACACTGATTTCCCCGCCATCCGGCGAGTACTTCACGGCATTTGAAAGCACGTTATCAAAGACTTGATAAATCCTGTCTTTGTCCATATCTACGTATACCGGGTAGGAAGGGACTTCTTTATAGAAAGCAATATTTTTATCCTTGTTAATCATTTCAAAGCGTTCAATCACCTGATTAATCATTTCAGACAGGTCCACAGTAAAAAAGTCCAGGCTGATTTCGTCACTGTCCATCCGCGAAAGCTGAAGCAGGTCGTTCACGAGCCGGATCATTCGGTCCGTTTCGTTCTGGGTCACCTGTAAAAAGCGGGGTCCCAGATTTTCATCCTGCATCGCTCCGTCTTCGAGAGCTTCCATGTAGCTCTTCAGCGTAGTCAGCGGAGTTCTTAATTCGTGAGAAACATTTGATACAAATTCCCGGCGCTCTCTTTCGATCTTTTCCTGCTCCGTGACATCATGAAGCACGGTAATCAGACCAGTAACCGGTCCGTCTTCGTTTCGCACGATGGAAAAGTTGGCCTGCAGCAGAAAATCCTGTTCCTCGCTGCTGAAATCCAGCATAATCGCTTCATTATAATCATACAGATCACTCGATGTCAGCGTCTCAGACAAATGCAGAGCTTCTGTAATGTACGTGCCTTCCATTTCGTCGCTGTTTTTGTTTAACAGCTGCTCAGCGCGTTTGTTCATCAAAATGATGCGCCCGAGTTCATCAGTGGCTATAACCCCGTCTGTCATATGGGTCAAAACCGAGCTTAATTTCTTCCTTTCATCCTCGGTGCTTGCCTGGCTCTCTTTTAGTTTCAGCGTCAGCTGGTTAAAGGAATGGGCCAGCTGCCCGATTTCATCGTTGCCGTACACGCGGACTCTGCGGGAAAAGTCTCCTTCCCCCATAATTTTAGCCTGGCGCTGCATGTCCGCGATAGGTCTTGTAATCGTGCGGGCTAGCAAAATACCAAGGATGGCGTTTAAAATCAGCACAATAATGCTCGCTGCAATTAAAATACTGCTGATGTCATTTACCAGGCTGTATACGCTCGACATGTCGGAACGCACGTACAATACACCCAGAATTTCTCCGTCTTCTTCGATCGGCCGCACAATTAAGCTGACCCTGTGGCCGCTGTCGGCGTCCCAGCGCACTTCTTCAAGCGTATTCCCTAATAACGCCCGCTGCACAAGGTCATCGTTCGATTGGTTATTGACGATATCCTGCTCGTTTATATTCGACGTGCCTAAAATAATCTGATTGGAGCCGATCACCCTGGCTTCCGGACTCGACTGTCCCGGATCATTATTTGCTCCTGAATTGGCAAATTGGCTTAATAAACTGTCGATATCCTCCTGAACCGTATTATCGTCTTCTCCTCGACTCTGTGTCAGTTCTTCCTGCACATTATACTCCAGAAGATCGGTCTGCTCGGCGAGCGTATCATTAAAATTTTCCACGAGCGTGTCTTCAAGAGCGCTCGTGAAAAATACGGTAATGAACTGCATCGCTACAAAAATCAGCAGCACGAAGATCAAAATGAGTTTAAAATGAATCGATTTGAAAAAATCGATAATCTTCATACATTACTTCTCCTGTTCTGGATGTTTTAAGTAGTATCCAACACCACGTCTTGTCACAATCCACTCAGGGAAGCTCGGATTGTCTTCTACTTTCTCTCTTAAACGGCGCACCGTTACGTCCACGGTACGTACGTCCCCAAAGTAATCATAGCCCCACACGGCCTGCAGAAGATGCTCTCTTGTCATTACCTGGCCGATATGGCGGCCAAGGTAAAGAACCAGTTCAAACTCCCGATGCGTAAGGTCTATCGGCTCCCCACGTTTTGTTACTAAATAAGCATCCGGGTCTACGAGAAGGTCACCGATTTTTATAGCATTCTGCGGCTCGGTGCTGCCTTCTTCTGCTGCCGGCTGCTTCCTGCGAAGATTGGCTTTAACTCTGGCCAGAAGCTCCCGGTTGCTGAACGGTTTGGTTACATAGTCATCTGCTCCAAGTTCAAGACCGAGCACCTTATCGATTTCCCCGTCTTTAGCAGTTAACATGATGATGGGCATATCAAACCGCTTCCGGACTTCTCTGCATACTTCCATGCCGTCCTTGTTTGGAAGCATGACGTCAAGAAGAATCAGATCCGGACCGAAATTATCCACCTTTTCTAAAGCTTCGTCGCCGTCATATGCACAAACAACCTGAAACCCTTCTTTTTGAAGATTAAATTCTAATATATCAGCAATTGGCTGTTCATCATCGACTACTAATATTTTCTCATCCATGTTCCCACCGCTCCATTCCTCAAATGTGAAAAGGCATAAATTCAATCATCTATGTGTAGTAACATCCTGCAAAGGTATGCCTCTTTATGTTTATTGCAAAATATTTAAGAGGATTACAATTCTCTTTCACATTGTAACACAGCTCTTTATCTGTTCCTATCGAGGCCGAAAGCCTGTGAAAAAAGCGCCTGGACGTCAATGTCCAGGCGCTGGTTATTTTATAAAAATGGTGGCTCGAGACGGAATCGAACCGCCGACACGAGGATTTTCAGTCCACTGCTCTACCGACTGAGCTATCGAGCCATGCTAAAAAAATAATTTTGCTTAGATACTGCTCTTGCTTCCAGGGCTACTGTCCTTACCCTCATTCTTTGCTTATTCGATGAAGCAATTCGGGACGGACAACTCGCAGAACATTCGGAGAAGTATCGCTTGTTGCTCTACCGACTGAGCTGCCTGGCCATGAGTAAATCAGAAAATAAAATGGCGGGCCTGACGGGATTTGAACCCGCGATCTCCTGCGTGACAGGCAGGCATGTTAACCACTACACCACAGGCCCTTTTTAAAAAGAATACACTGCGAATCTTATCGTCTGCTGCTTTCGTTCGCTGCAGTCACGTACGCTTTGTACGTTCCTTTGCTCTCTCCCTGGCAAACTCAACCTTCTGGTGTCTTCTTTCCAAAAATGAGTAAGGGGGAATACACTGCGAATCTTATCGTTTGTTTCAGTGATGTTCATTTTCTGCTTGATAAGAAAATGGTGACCCGTACGGGATTCGAACCCGTGTTACCGCCGTGAAAGGGCGGTGTCTTAACCACTTGACCAACGGGCCTTTCATGGTGAGCCATGGAGGATTCGAACCTCCGACCCTCTGATTAAAAGTCAGATGCTCTACCAACTGAGCTAATGGCTCCTAATATGAAGAAATTGTCGCTGTGGATAACGACAACATGAGTAATATTATCACGTCACAGATGCAATTTCAACTAGTTTTGCATGAAAAAAGTGATTCGTTGAAAAAAGCATCCGCCTCTATGGCAGATGCTTAGTGGTTTTTATTGGATAGCCCATACACCGCGGACCATATTTGTCTGATTCCGGTCCGGGCCTACTGAGAAAATGCTGATAGGAATGTTGGTCAGCTGGGAAATACGTTCAATGTAATGACGGGCATTTACCGGAAGATCCCCGAGCGACGAAGCACCGGTGATGTCTTCTGTCCAGCCCGGCAGCTCTTCATAAATCGGCTCGCACTCTGCAAGTACCTTCAGGCTCGCAGGGAATTCTTCCATAATCTCTCCCCGGTACTTATAGGCCTTGCATATTTTGAGCGTTTCAATACCGGTCAAAACATCAATGGAATTTAAAGATAAATCGGTGATCCCACTCACCCTGCGGGCATGACGCACGACTACGCTGTCGAACCAGCCGACACGGCGGGGCCGGCCGGTAGTGGTCCCGTATTCGTTTCCGACTTCACGAATCTGGTCCCCGGTTTCGTCAGACAGCTCTGTTGGAAACGGGCCGTCGCCAACGCGGGTCGTGTATGCTTTGGAAACGCCCACCACGTGCTGAATTTTGGACGGTCCTACTCCCGAACCGATAGTTACGCCGCCGGCGATAGGATTTGAGGAAGTGACAAAGGGATACGTGCCCTGGTCGATATCAAGCATCACGCCCTGCGCACCTTCAAACAGCACCCGGCGGCCTTTATCGATCGCTTCATTCAACTCTACCGATGTATCACAGACATACTTCGCAAAGAACTGGCCATACTCATAGTATTCATCCAGAATATCTTCAAGCTCAAACCCTTCTGCGTCATACATTCTTTCGAGCAGACGGTTCTTTTCTTTCAAATTCCGCGACAGTTTTTCCCGGAATTCATCTTTATCCAGAAGGTCAGCAATACGGATGCCTACGCGGGCAGCTTTATCCATATAAGCCGGGCCAATGCCTTTACGGGTCGTTCCAATTTTATTTGTGCCTTTGCTGTCTTCTTCCACGGCATCGAGACGCAGATGGTAAGGAAGAATAACGTGGGCACGGTTGCTGATACGCAGGTTGCTTGTATCAACGCCGCGCTCATGCAGATATTCCAGCTCTTCAACGAGCGCTTTCGGATCAATAACCATTCCGTTTCCGATGACACATGTTTTATTATCATAAAAAATTCCGGACGGAATTAAATGAAGCTTGTATTTAGTTCCTCCGAAGACAATCGTATGACCAGCGTTATTTCCACCCTGGTAACGGGCCACAACCTCCGCATTTTCTGATAAGTAATCCGTTACTTTTCCTTTTCCTTCGTCTCCCCACTGAGTTCCTACAATTACTATTGACGACACAGCGTCCACCTCCACAATCTCTCCTGCCGGCACCTTAGGCATATTTTTCTTGCTTATCCAATAACGTTCACTTGGCTTCATCTAAAGTTTTCATATTCTTATTTTATTATGGAGAAAATCCCTTAGATAGTCTATCAACCACGGCACACAAAGTCAATAAAACACGAACATTAAAAGTTTTATTTGCTTAATTTGTTCGCTTATACAAAAAGCCCGGAGTCTAAGCTCCGGGCGGGATCTGATTATCGTCGTGTCGCCGGTCCAAATTAACGAATTTATTATATTCTTTAATAAAAGCGAGCTCGGCCGTACCAACCGGCCCGTTACGCTGTTTGGCAATAATAATTTCAATGATATTCTGGTTTTCGGATTCCTGATCATAGTAATCATCACGGTATAAAAACGATACAATATCTGCATCCTGCTCAATACTTCCGGATTCCCTTAAATCAGACATCATCGGGCGTTTATCCTGCCTGGATTCCACCCCGCGGGAAAGCTGGGAGAGCGCAATTACAGGGACCTCAAGTTCACGCGCAAGAGCTTTTAAATTTCGGGAGATTTCCGAAACTTCCTGCTGGCGGCTTTCCCCGCCTCTGCTGCTTCCCTGGATCAGCTGCAGATAGTCAATCAGAATCATTCCAATACCCCGTTCCTGCTTCAAACGGAGGCATTTCGCACGTATATCGTTTACCCGTATGCCCGGGGAATCATCAATAAAAATACCGGCTGAAGATAAGCTCCCCATCGCCATCGTCAGCTTTTCCCAGTCCTCTTCCTGAAGCGCACCGGTACGAAGACGGTTAGCATCAATGTTTCCCTCTGCACAGAGCATCCGCTGCACAAGCTGGGCAGCACCCATCTCCAGGCTGAAAATAGCCACATTTTCCTCGGTTTTTGTTGCAATGTTCTGGGCAATGTTTAAGGCAAAGGCCGTTTTCCCCATCGAAGGCCTCGCAGCCACAATCACCAGGTCACTGCGCTGAAATCCGGCAGTCATATGATCGAGCTCGGCAAAGCCGCTCGCAATTCCGGTTACGTCATTTTCCCGGTTCTGCAGCATTTCAATATTGTCATATGTTTCAATGAGTACATCTTTGATGGAAACGAAGGCAGACGAACGACGCTCCTGCGATACTTCCATTATAGTCTTTTCAGCTTCGTTAAGTACTTCCTCTACATCATGTTCTCCGCTGTAGCCTTCATTCACTATGTTAGTTGCCGCACGTATCAGCCGCCGCAGCAGGGACTTACTGTATACGCCCTGACTGTAATAACCAACGTTGGCCGCTGTCGGTACAGCATTTGCCAGATCGGTAAGATAAGAAAGACCGCCGATTTCTTCGAGCACCTGTTTTGCCTGCAGTTCCGTGCTGACCGTAATAAGATCAACCGGCTCTCCCCGTTCAGACAGCTCAATCATCGTATTAAAAATACGCTGATGCGACTGACGATAGAAATCTTCCGGCATCAAATGCTCCGTGGCAGTAATGAGTGCTTCGCCCTCTAAAAAGACAGCACCTAAAACAGCCTGTTCTGCTTCAATATTCTGCGGGGGGACCCGTTCTGTGAAAATATCATTCATTGCTTTCACCTCTATAGAACGTGTTGAAAAAAAGAGCCTGGTTCTTACCCTCTGTTTATGACGGGGAAACAGGCTCTTTATTCATCCACGCAGCTGTTACTCTTCCGTCACGTGTACGTTTACGACAGCTGTGACTTCAGGATGAATCTTGATTGGTACTTTAGTATAGCCAAGTGAACGAATTGGCTGGTCAATTTCTATTTTACGTTTATCCACTTTCATGTTCATGCTTTTCAGCTTTTCCGCAATCTGTTTTGTAGAAACCGCTCCGAACAAACGACCGCCTTCTCCTGCTTTGGCAGTAAGCTCTACGTCTGTTGTTTCGAGCTGCTCCTTAAACTTCTTCGCCTGCTCAAGCTCTTCCTGCTCACGTTCTTTTTGTTTTTTCTGCGTAGCTTCCAGGTCCCGCAGATTGCCTTTGCTCGCTTCTACAGCAAGGTCCTTCTTTAATAAATAGTTTCTGGCGTACCCTTCGGATACGTCTGCAACTTCACCTTTTTTCCCCTGGCCTTTTACGTCTTGTTTCAGTATGACTTTCATTCGGATGTGCCCCCTTGCAAATATTCATCAATGGCCTGCTTCAGGCGTTTTTCCGCTTCTTCAATCGTAGTATCGGTCAGCTGCGTTGCCGCATTCGTTAAATGACCGCCTCCGCCTAAAGCTTCCATTATTAACTGCACGTTCACTTCACCAAGCGAACGGGCGCTGATACTAATTTTATCATCCTGACGCTTAGATATCACAAATGAACCTTTGATATCGTTCATCGTAAGCAGGGTATCTGCTGCCTGAGCGATTAAAATCTGGCCGTACATTTCATCTTCCGCAGCGGCGGCAACAGCCATGCCGTCACGGTAGACCTCCGCCCGCTCGATAAGATGCGACCGCTCCACGTATTGATCGAGATCTTCTTTTAAGAGCATCTGCACCATAGTCGTGTCGGCACCGTGCATTTTTAAAAATGAGGCTGCATCGAACGTTCTAGATCCGGTTCGGATGGCGAAGCTTTTCGTATCCACAATAATGCCTGCAAGCATCGCCGTTGCTTCAAGCACATCCATACTGAGCTTTTTCGGCTGATACTCCAGAAGCTCTGTTACAAGCTCGGCTGTGGATGAAGCGTACGGTTCCATATATACAAGCACCGGATCTTCAATGAACTCTTCTCCCCGGCGGTGGTGATCAAGAACAATCGTACGGTTCACGCGGTCAATCAGCCGCGGCTCGATAACCATGGAGGGTTTGTGTGTATCCACAACAACGAGCAGCGTGTGCTTCGTCACTTCATCCATTGCTTCTGACGGCGTAATAAATTGAGACCAAAGGTATTCATGGTTTTCGATTTCTTCCATCAGCTTTTTCACATCCGGATTAATTTCATCCGGATCTACGACAACATACGCATCTGTATTATTTACCTCAGCGATTTTAAGCACGCCAATCGCAGCACCAATAGCATCCATATCCGGATTTTTATGGCCCATCACAATGACCTGGTCGCTTTCGAGAACAAAATCACGCAGTGCATGGGAAATAACTCTGGCGCGCACCCGGGTACGCTTTTCGACCGCATTGGACTTTCCCCCGTAAAAACGCACCTTTCCGTTCGCGTCCTTGATGGCTACCTGATCGCCTCCACGTCCGAGTGCGAGATCGAGACTGGACTGGGCCAGGGAACCAAGCTCCTGCAGGGAGGGCTCGCCCGAACCGATGCCGATGCTAAGGGTGATGGTCACCTTCTCTTTACTCGTAATATCACGTACGTAATCGAGCAGCTCAAACTTTGTCTGCTCAAGATGATCAAGGGCGTCCTGATTCATGATAGCAATAAACCGGTCTACAGCGATGCTGCGCAGTAAAATGTCATGATCCCCCGCCCACTCATTCAAAGCGGTAGTCACATGACTCATCAGCCGGCTTCTTGTCTGATCGTCCATGCCCTGGGTAACTTCAGTGAAATTATCCAAATAAATAAACGCCACAACTGATTTTTCTTTTTGATACATCGCCTGAATATCCGTCGTTTCAGTCATATCAAAAAAATACAGCAGCCGTTCTTCGCGGTGAATATAAACGGTATAATGACGATTTCTCATCGTTAAATGTATTTCGCTTTCCCCCTGCTTAATCGCTGCAGCCAGACGTTCAGATACAGTACTGATCGGTTTTCCCATGAACTCCTTCGGCAGGTAGGAAAGAATGAAGGGGTTCGCCCACTGTATCTGATAATTCTTATCATATAACAGTATGCCGATAGGCATTTCGGTTACTGCCTCTTCCCCCGCCTTGTTCACACGGTGGGTCAGCGTAGATATATACCGTTCAAGCTCTTTTTCAAATGAACGCTCCGCCTGGATAACATAAATAGCCAAAGCTCCAAGCAGGACAAATCCTACAGCCCCTATTTCCCATTGAAACCAGGTGAGAAAGGCAAGTGCTATTCCGGCTAGTATGAACAATCCGACGATATGATAGCCGTACCACCGCCGTATTAAAAACTTCGGCATGTAACTCAACCCCTACTTCGTGTCGGTTTGAATGCGTTGCTTCAAGTTTAAACCTAAATCTATTATACCTAAAATGCGGGCCAAAAATAATGCTATTGTTGATAATAATATACTCCCGACGATAATGAGAACCCCGTAGTATTTCGGATAGGATTTAGCATGCAGGAAATAAAAGATCACGGTAAAGCCCTGAATCGCCACAGCCAGCTCCAAAAGAGGAAAAAGATTCATAACAACAATATACATAGCCGTGCCTTCTTCAAGCCCAATCAAAATAAATATGGAACCGGTCAAATAATACCATATGAGAGACCTCGGAAAATTCCAGTTTCGAAAAGCCGGAAACTGCTGGTAATCCATCCGGACACGCTTCAAAATAACATGAGCGAACACCTGGGTTATAAATGAAAGAATAATGCCTGTGCCAATAAGGAGCACCGGACCGATGTATTGAATCAGTGTAACCATCTCTGCTAAGGCATCCAGATTTGAGGTATTCTGATCGATACTCTCCATCATGCTTCTCGCCTGGGCAATAGATTCATTCAGTGTTTGCTGGATCAATTGGATCGGATCAATATTAAACAAAAGAACCGAACTTAAATAAAATAAAACCAGGCCGATGATATAAGCCACAGTCCCTGCAGCAAAAACGGCAAAAGCCGGCTTCTTTTGATGAATAAGCGCACCTGCTGCAATGCCCCCAAGACCGAAAATCAAAGCAGTCGGAAAACCAATACCACCCGTAAACAAAGTCGCAAGCAGCGCACAGACGATAAACATAAAAATGCCCGGCTTCCATCCGTTTCTTGCCACAAAAATAATAAACGGAAGCGGCATCGCTATCGTTAATATACTTCCGACGACCGGCACAAAGATCAGCAGCAGTACCAGCACCAGGAAAATAGCGCTAAAGACGGCTGCTTCTGCGACACTTCTAGCATTTTTCACTTCACGTTCACCTCATTTACAAAGGCAGTCAAATAAATGTACAGCAGCCGCCCAATTGCTTTCACTCCCACATTATCCCAGTGCTGCCTTTATCTCTTCGTACTCATGGAAATTCCATTCGTTCATTTTAGCTTATTCCCTTTTAAAAAGAAAGACGAACAGCCGAATAGTCAAAGGCTGTACATATCTAAAAAACGCTGACTTACGTCAGCGCCTTATTTCGTTTATTTATCTGCAGCCGGGCTTTTATTTATTCTTCATTCGGCAGCTTGAAGGAAGATTCGTTTGGAACCTCTGCTTCTATGTTTTCCTCTGCGGCTTGAATATCATCCTGCTTCAATTCTTCAAGCTGTTTATTAATTTTTGTAATATAAGACTGAACGTCCATATGAAAACCTCCTTCCCAGTATATAAAACGCTTTAACAATTACTTCATTTATACCCCGGGGAGGGAGCGGCCTAAACATACAGCCAGTTTCCATACAATAAAACACCCTTCCCCGGGCATAAGGCCTGGAAAAGGGTGTTTAAATGTTTCCTTTACTGCTCGCGCACAAAAGGAAGCAATGCTACGTGACGGGAACGCTTGATAGCGCGGGTCAGCTTACGCTGATATTTCGCACTCGTACCAGTTACGCGGCGTGGAAGAATCTTCCCTCTTTCTGAAATAAACTTCTTCAAGAGTTCAGTATCTTTGTAATCGATATGAGTAATTTTGTTTACTGTGAAGTAACAAACTTTCCGTCTTTTTCCTCTACGACGTGCTGCTGCTGCCATTGTTTATCCTCCTTTATAAAAGATTGTTTATGCTCTCAGGGGTTTTAGAATGGCAAATCGTCATCTGAAATGTCGATTGGCTGCCCGTTATCCGAAAACGGATCATCGTTTAAATTAGACGAATCGCGATTTTGCTGGCCTGAACCTGAGCTCTGGCTGCTCTGCTGTTGAGAATAGCCGCTTCCCTGCGAAGAACCTCCGCCTCCGGACGCTCCGCGCGGTTCAAGGAACTGCACGCTCTCCGCCTGAACTTCTACTACCGTTACACGACGGCCTTCCTGGTTTTCATAGCTCCGGCTCTGCATACGTCCATCCACACCGGCCAGGCTGCCTTTTTTCAAGTAATTGGCCACATTTTCTGCCTGCTTCCGCCAAATGACGCAGTTAAGAAAGTCTGCTTCCCGTTCGCCCTGCTGGTTGGTAAATGGACGATTTACCGCAATGCGAAAGTTAGCGACTGCTACGCCGTTCGGGGTATAACGCAGATCAGGGTCCGCGGTCAGCCGACCGACTAACACGACACGATTTATCATTTAAACCCCTCCTGATTGTTAATGAAATTAGTCGTCGTTACGAACAACTAAGTGGCGGATTACGTTATCATCGATTTTAACCAGACGGTCAAATTCGTTGGTAGCGTCCGCGGTGCCTTTAATGTAGGTTACAACGTAATACCCGTCACGAAAATCATTGATTTCGTATGCGAGACGTTTTTTTCCTACTTCGTCTACTTTTTCAATTTCAGCGCCGTTATCCGTTAAGATTTTGTTGTACCGTTCGATTGTGTTTTTGACACCATCTTCGTCAACATTCGGGCTGATAATGTAAAGTACTTCATAATTCCGCATGCTGCGTCACCTCCTTTTGGTCTTCGGCTCTTCTCCGGTGGAAAAGAACAAGGAGCAAAAAACGCTTATCCGTTTTTAACTCGCAAGTTAAAATTATATCAGCTTGAATTGCATTTTACAATATTCCCGGAGGAAAAATTAAACGTTAAAGCGGAAATGAACAACGTCGCCGTCCTTAACGATATATTCCTTGCCTTCAAGCCTTACCTTGCCTGCTTCTTTGGCGCTATTCATTGCACCTGCCTGCATCAGGTCTTCGTATCCGACAACCTCGGCACGGATAAAGCCTTTCTCAAAATCACTGTGGATTACACCGGCAGCCTGGGGAGCTTTTGTATTTTTGCGGATCGTCCAGGCCCTTACTTCCGGTTCACCTGCAGTAAAATACGTCTGCAGGCCAAGCAGGGAATAAGCTTCCCGGATCAGCTGGTCAAGCCCCGGCTCTTCAATGCCGAGATCCTGAAGAAATTCATTTTTTTCTTCTCCTTCAAGCTCCGCGAGTTCTTCTTCAATTTTCCCCGAGATAACTACAACGCCCGCACCTTCAGCTGCTGCAAATTCTTTGACACGGGAGACGTGCTCATTGTCTTCTTCTTCCATTAAGTCATCTTCGCTGACGTTGGCGACGTATAATACCGGCTTCATCGTGAGAAGCTGGAAGCCTTTAACGATTTTCAGCTCTTCCTCAGTCCATTCCAGGCTGCGCACGGGCTGTTCTTCTTTCAGTGCTTCGACAATCTTTTCGAGTACTGCATGCTCCTGCATTGCATCTTTATCCTTGGATTTGGCAAGCTTTGCTACTTTATCGATCCGCTTTTCTGCCGTCTCAAGGTCTGCAAGAATCAGTTCCAGGTTAATTACTTCGATATCATGGATCGGATCTATTTTCCCCGAGACGTGAGTCACGTCATCACTGTCAAAGCAGCGTACCACGTGGGAAATAGCGTCCACTTCGCGGATATGCGAAAGGAATTTATTTCCCAGGCCTTCTCCTTTACTCGCTCCTTCAACAATGCCGGCAATGTCTGTAAATTCGAATGCGGTAGGAATCGTTTTTTTCGGCTGAAACATATTTGTTAACTGTTCGAGCCTGCTGTCCGGCACTTCCACAATACCTACGTTCGGGTCAATTGTGCAGAACGGATAGTTGGCAGACTCCGCTCCCGCCTGAGTGATCGCGTTGAACAATGTTGACTTCCCGACGTTCGGAAGTCCGACTATACCTGTAGTTAAAGCCATTTATTATTTCCTTCTTTCTTTCAATTAATATTTCTCTAAACATAACAAAGAGGACAACCGCAGCTGTCCTTAAAAGCAACTCTTTATCGTTAGTATATTGCTTTGAGTATAGTATAATTTCACTTTTGCGACAACAAGAGCAGCTTTACCGGAATTATTCGAGCACCTTTTTCACCTTTTTACTGAATTCTTTTCTCGGAAGCATCACGCTATGTCCGCACCCTTCGCACTTAATCCGGATATCGGCGCCCATCCGGATAATTCTCCAGCGATTTTCTCCACAAGGATGCTGCTTTTTCATTTCCACAATACTATTGATATCAAAAGGCTGCTTTTCCACCATAAGGCCCGTTTTCTCCTTTCTTCTCATCTCACCTGAACGATTCGGTACTTTTTATCCTATCGTAATCCGTCAAAAACCTCAATTAAACTCTCATCTTTCTGTCCGGGGCGGCTTTTGCTTAAATACGACAGTTATTTTTACCCAAACGCGGGTATAGTAGGCTAATACAATTATTTTTGGGGAGAATTCTGGAAAGGAGTTATCTGCTATGGGGAAAAAAGCTGTTTCACGTGAAGCCTACCGTACTCACTGCCACGTCAGCATGGATGAGCCCGGAAGTGCTGGAGAGCTGGCGGACTGCCTGACCGGTCACATCCGGGAGCGTGTCACAGATGAAGATATCATCCTGGTCTGTATTGGCACAGACCGCTCCACCGGAGATTCTCTAGGGCCTTTAACCGGAAGCAAGCTTCTTGAAAAGCAACTGGAAAACTTTTATATATACGGCACTCTCCAGTACCCGGTACATGCTGTTAATTTAGAAGAAACGCTTTCGATCATTGCCGCAGAGCATCCGCATGCTTTTATTATCGCTGTAGACGCCTGTCTTGGTTATCTTCAGAATGTAGGGAAAGTTACTTTGAATGAAGGAGGAGTAACTCCGGGAGCTGCCATGAAAAAGAAGCTTCCAATGGTTGGAGATATGCATATTAACGGCATAGTGAATGTCAGCGGAATGATGGAATACTTCGTACTGCAAAATACCAGGTTGTATACTATCGACACAATGGCTTCTTTAATAGCAGAAAGCTTCCTTCTTGCCGACCGGTCAATCTCAACGCAGCATGTCCTGAAGGAGGAAGAAGCCACCACCCCTCCGTTAACTTTCCATAACGAGGACGACCATGTCCGCTTCCTTCGGGAGGCTTCATCCGCCGAACAGACGGATAATAAACACAAAAAAAGCCACCATCGGTATCGCCGGAAGTAGATTTGCCACCCGGATTTCTAAAAGACCTGCCAGCTTTAAGCCGATAGCAATAATCATCACGCCGCCGGTAGCCGTCATTTCAGTAATAAAGGTATCCATGGCCTCCTGCGGCACCAGCCTATCAATTTGGACGGCAAAAAGGGCAATGGATCCCTGGTAAATAACGACTGGGATAAACGAAAATAACACCCCGATCCCCATCGTCGTTGTAAAAATAAGCGCTGAAAATCCGTCCAGCATTGATTTTGTAAATAACACATCGTGCTCCTGGCGCAGCCCGCTGTCCATTGCTCCAAGCACTGCCATAGCTCCCACCACATATACCAGCGTGGCAGTTACAAAACCTTTGGCTACTGTGTTCTCTGTACCGCTGTTTCCCATTCGTTTTTCCACCCACTGGCCGACCGACTCCAGACCATCTTCGATTCGCAGGCGCTCTCCTGCCCAGGCTCCAGTTACCAGACTGCCCACGACAATTAAAAATTGTTCTGTCTGCAGTCCCATCTGAATGCCAAGAAGAACAACCGCCAGCGCCAACGCCTGCATAATGGTTGTTTTCATTCTTTCCGGTATACGGTGAAACAATAACCCCATTAATGATCCAATAATAATAGTCACTCCGTTGACCAATGTTCCTGTCAGCACCATAAATGTCCGCTCCCTTTTCCCATTTGTTTCTTTATTTCTCTCTGTATATTCTTTTGAAATCCTTTGTGGATACGCTGATAAGTGCAGTCCAAATGCCGGAAGCAACGGTGAGTCTCTTCATCCTGTGCTTTTGGCTATTGATTTTTGTGCCTTTTGGGCTGGCTTTAAATATTTTACTATAAAATGAACTGGAGCGGGCTTGCCCTAAAAGGCAAAGGTTACATAGCTGATGTCTTTTATCGTTTTTTCTGCCCTTTCATTTTAAGGAGAGATTATAATGATCGTCCTTTTACCTAATCATAAATACAATACCGCTAAAAGTATACTTGCTCTGCAGCAGCAATCCTACCATACAGAAGCTGTGCTTATAGACAATTTTGATATCCCTGCTCTAAATGAAACGGTGGAAGCTATCCGGGCATCGAAGGAAACCTTTGTTGGTTACTTTGTGGAGGGGGAGCTTTGCGCTTTTATTGCTTATGAATACCAGGAAAAAAAGCTGCAAATCACAAGACTCGTCGTCCACCCGGATTTTTTCCGGAGGGGCTTTGCCTCTTATTTGCTGAAATATCTATTAAATCACCATCTGGATACTTTAATTTACGCTTATACAAGCGAAAAAAACCAGCCGGCGATCGATCTTTACCATTCATTTGGATTTGTCATTTCCCGCACATTCAGCCTTTCCGACGGGCATCCCATGGTAGTACTTGAACGCCATTCCTCCTACGCCTGATACTTCGTCCTACCCTCCGCCTTTTAAGCCATGCAAAATAGAAAGGACTCCCGGGTAAAACCGGAAGCCCTTTCCTTATTCTTTTTCTTCACTCAGAAGCTGAAGAATCCGATCCAGGTCCTCATCCGAAAAGAATTCGATTTCAATCTTTCCTTTGTTTTTTCCCTGCTGAATAGAAACGGAGGTACCAAAATATGATTGGAGTTCCTCAGCTTTTTGTTCAAGGAAAGGAGAGGCCGGCTGTTTTGGCTTTGTTTCACGTGGAACACCCTCGTTCATCTGCTGAACAAGTGCTTCCGTCTGCCTGACATTGAGTGCCTGTTTAACAATCTGTTCGCTTACCTTCACCGCCAGCTCTTTCTTTTTCAATCCAAGAAGCGTTCTGGCATGTCCCATGGAAATCTCCTTGGTCTCAACGAGCTTTTGCACTTCTGCCGGCAGCTGCAGAAGTCGGATATAATTGGCAATGTGCGGTCTGCTCTTTCCGAGCCGCTTGGACAGTTCATCCTGAGTAATGTCGAGTGATTCCACCAGACGCTGATACGCATGGGCTTCTTCTAATGGATTCAGATCTTCCCGCTGCAGATTTTCAATTAACGCGACTTCCATCATCCGCTCATCGCTTAAATCCTTTACAATCGCCGGAATTTCTTTTAGGCCTGCCGCTGAGGCAGCACGGAACCGCCGCTCTCCCGTAACAATATCGTACCCTTTAATACTTTTGCGAACGAGAATTGGCTGCAAAACACCGAACTCCGCCACAGATTGCTTCAGCTCTTCAATCGCTTCTTCTTCAAATCGTTTTCTCGGCTGATAAGGGTTCGGCCGTAATTCCTGTATTGGTACGGCAGTGATTTGATCTTCGTTGCCGCCTGTTTCTTCCGGGAAAAAAGCGTTCAATCCTCTACCTAGACCTTTGGCCACCAGCAACCACTTCCTTTGCTAATTCTAAATAGACCTCGGCACCCTTAGACTTTGCGTCGTACATAATAATTGGAAGACCGTGGCTTGGAGCTTCCCCAAGACGTATATTCCGGGGAATAATCGTTTCGAATACTTTTTCCTGAAAATATTTTTTTACTTCTTCTATAACCTGGAATCCGAGATTGGTCCTTGCGTCGAGCATTGTAAGCAGGACTCCTTCGATTTCCAGATCATGGTTTAAGTGCTTTTGCACAAGCCGGACGGTATTGAGCAGCTGGCTCAATCCTTCGAGGGCGTAGTACTCGCACTGCACAGGGATTAAAATCGAATCCGAAGCGGAAAGCGCGTTGATCGTTAAAAGCCCAAGGGAGGGAGGGCAATCGATTATTATGTAGTCGTACTGCGCCGCCACATCCTCCAATGCATTTTTCAGCCTGATTTCCCGGGAAATAGTGGAGACCAGTTCAATTTCTGCCCCGGAAAGCTGGATGGTGGCAGGTACTACGTCCAGTTGTTCCAAGGCTGTTCCCCGGACAATATCACGAATATCTGTGTCTTCAACGAGAACGTTATAAACGCACTTTTCAACGTCCCCTTTTTCAATGCCCGCCCCGCTGGTAGCATTGCCCTGCGGATCAATGTCCACGAGAAGCACCCGCTGTCCTACATGTGCCAGACAGGCGCTAATATTTACTGCTGTTGTTGTTTTCCCAACGCCGCCTTTCTGGTTGGCGATAGCAACAGTTTTTGCCATCGATACACCTACTTTCCCAGTTCCATGCTGTTCTTCTTGTTTACTGCTTCGATTTTGGTATTCGAATGGTTACCTGATAATAACCATCATAGTCTTCTTCATCCGTATCAATTGCCATGCCGCTTTTCGTCACCATATCTATCGACTCCCGGATCGTATTTAAGGCAATACGGGTATCTTTGGATACGTGCTTTTTCGGCTGCCTTGTCTTTTTTGGCTTTGGATCAAGCAAAGCAGCAATCCTGTCTTCCGTCTGTTTCACGTTCCAGTCCTTTTCAATGGCCTCGTTAACGATACGATCCTGGCGCTCCGCCTCCGGCAGCTTCAGAAGGGCTCTGGCATGCCGTTCAGTAATTTCTTTTTCTGAGAGCTTCTCCTGAACGTATTCAGACAGATGCAGCAGACGGAGCTTGTTAGCAATGGTCGACTGACTTTTTCCCAGCCGCTGCGCCAGACTTGCCTGCGTGAGCTGATTCATTTCAAGCAGCCTGGCGTATGCAGCTGCCTCTTCAAGCGCTGTCAATGCTTCCCGCTGCAGGTTTTCAATAAGCGCAATTGAGGCCGTCTGGGTATCATTAAATTCTTTCACCAGCGCCGGGATCTCTTTCCATCCAAGCTTCTGCGAAGCGCGCCAACGCCTTTCGCCAGCAATAATCTCATAGCCTCCGGACTGCTTTCTGACCGTTATTGGCTGCAGAAGGCCGTGCGTCTGCAGCGATTGAGCTAATTCCGAAAGCTTTTCATCTGAAAAGATGGTCCGTGGCTGAAAAGGATTCGCCATGATTTGATGGATGGGAATCATTTTAACTTCGTGTTCATTAATGCCGCTTTTTTCAGCCTGGTTGTCTCCCAGACCGAACCATTTTTGAATCGACTGTTTCATACCCGTATATCACCTCACTTAAAAACTGCGGCCCATGATGTTTCACTAGTGGATTTCGTACATTTGCTCTTTCATTCTATCACGTTTCTAAGGGTTGTCGAATGAGCCGTGGGTGATTATAAAGGATTTTTTGCCGGGGTCCCTGGTTTTCTCGGATACGCTTTTGGGGTCTTTTTCCTTTTTTCGAATGCTAAAAGCACCCGTTCGCTCTCTTCTTCAGGCAGTTTCATTTTCTTCGGGGCCAATGCTTCTGCTTCTAATTTTAACAGGGCGTTTTCTGCCTCAAGCAGTTCTTCTTCCCCGCTGGCTCCCTTCCAAGCAATGAAAACACCTCCCGGCTTTACAAACGGCAGGCAGAGCTCGAGCAGTACTGGCAGCTTAGCCACAGCACGGGCACTCGCTGCGTCAAACTGATCCCGGTACGTCTTTTGACGAGCCAGCTGCTCCGCCCGGTCATGGATAAGGGTCACTCCTTCAAGTCCAAGCTCACTGACGATTTCCTCTAAAAAACCGATGCGTTTTTTTAAAGAGTCGACAATCGTAACCTGAAGCTCCGGAAAGCAGATCTTAAGAGGCAGACTTGGGAAGCCGGCTCCTGAACCGACATCGATCAGGGTTCCTTCTGCCTTAAAGGCCGAAAGGGAAGCCCCGGTAAGAGAATCATAAAAATGTTTTTCATATACCTCCCGTTCTTCAGTAATGCCTGTCAGATTCATGCGCTCATTCCATTCCACTAGCAGCTGATAATACTGTTCAAATTGCTTCTTCTGTTTATCGTCCAAAGAAATATGTATGGCTTCAAGCCATTCCGGAAACGTTTCTTTACTCATTCTTTTCTTTCCTGCCCTTCACTGGATAATACGACAACGCTCACACTCCTGGTGTTTACCCCTTAGCAAAACGGCGTTGTCTTAAAAAAAGCCCCTGCTTTCAGTAAGCAGGGGCTTTATCACGCACTGTTACGTTGTTGCCATACGGCCCTGTTCAATATACACAAGCAGTATAGATATATCGGACGGATTCACCCCGGATACACGGGATGCCTGTCCGACAGAAAGCGGACGTACTTCTGAAAGCTTTTGTCTCGCTTCAATCGCAATACCCGAGATGGAGTGGTAATCGATGCTCTCTGGAATTTTTTTCTCTTCCATTTTTTTCATCCGCTCGACCTGTTCAAGCTGTTTGGAAATATATCCTTCGTATTTTACCTGAATTTCCACCTGTTCGGCTACATCCGGCGCAATAGACGAAGGCGCGTCTGCAAATGGAGCAACGTCAGCATAACCGATTTCCGGCCGCTTCATCAGGTGGGCCGCCGAAGCTGCTTCCTTCATCGCTGTTGAACCGCGGGAAATGAGCATATCATTAATTTCTTCATGCGGCTTCAGAGTAAAGCTCTCCAATCGTTTTTTCTCAGCCTCGATCGATTCTTTTTTATGCACAAATCGTTCGTAGCGGGCCTCCGGAACCAATCCGATCTCATGACCGATATCGGTTAGACGCAGATCGGCATTGTCATGACGTAGAAGCAGGCGGTATTCCGCTCTCGATGTTAACAGGCGGTATGGTTCGTTGGTGCCCTTAGTGACCAGATCATCAATAAGTACTCCAATATACGCATCCGAACGGTCAAGGATGACGCCTTCCTTGCCCTGTGCTTTACAGGCTGCATTGATTCCGGCCATAATCCCCTGCCCGGCAGCTTCTTCATAACCCGAAGTACCGTTAATCTGACCGGCCGTAAAGAGACCTTCCACGGTTTTTGTTTCAAGGGTCGGCCACAGCTGCGTCGGAACAATTGCATCGTATTCGATCGCATATCCCGGGCGCATCATTTTTACGTTTTCAAGTCCCGGGATCGTTTTGAGTATGCCAAACTGAATGTCCTCCGGAAGACTGGTTGAGAGCCCCTGCACGTAAACTTCATCTGTATTTCTGCCTTCGGGTTCGAGGAAAATCTGGTGCTTCGGCTTGTCGTTAAAACGGACAATTTTGTCTTCAATTGAAGGGCAGTACCTCGGACCTGTTCCTTCGATCATACCGGAATACATTGGGGAGCGCTGCAGGTTGTTTGTAATCAGCTCATGCGTTTCTGCGCCGGTATAGGTGAGCCAGCACGGGAGCTGATCAGTAATGAATTCCACCGTTTCGTAGGAAAAGGCCCGCGGCTGCTCGTCGCCGGGCTGGATCTCTGTTTTGCTGTAATCGATGGAATTACTGTTCACCCGGGGCGGAGTGCCGGTTTTGAACCGGACCATATCGAGCCCGAGCGCTTTAATGCTGTCCGATAAATTGATGGAAGGCTGCATGTTATTCGGACCACTTTCATAAGCGAGTTCTCCGAGAATAATCTTGCCGCGCAGATAAGTGCCCGTTGTCACTACGACCGAGGAAGAATAATAGCTCGCACCAGTATTAGTGACTACGCCTTTACATACGTTATCTTCAACGATCAACTCCTCCACCAGTCCCTGGCGGATCGTTAAATTGTCTGTGTTCTCAAGGGTCCGCTTCATTTCCTGCTGATAAAGAAATTTATCAGCCTGCGCACGGAGCGCCTGAACAGCCGGTCCCTTTCCTGTATTAAGCATCCGCATCTGGATATGGGTTTTATCAATATTTTTAGCCATTTCTCCGCCGAGCGCATCAATTTCGCGGACGACGATGCCTTTTGCCGGCCCTCCTACGGACGGGTTGCACGGCATAAACGCTACGGCGTCCAGGTTCAGCGTCAGCATCAATGTATTAGCTCCCATGCGTGCAGAAGCAAGCCCTGCTTCTACGCCCGCATGTCCGGCGCCGATGACAATCGTGTCATAATTTCCTCCGTTGTAACTCATTACAGTTCCTCCTTCTAGTATTACCCTCCGCCTGCAGCGGGTGTATCTATTTTCCGAGACAAAACTGGGCAAACAGCTGATCAATTAATCCGTCATGCACATTTTCCCCGACAATTTCTCCGAGCTGTTCCCAGGCCCGGGTAATATCAATTTGTACCATGTCTACTGGTACTCCCATTTCCACGGCTTCCAAAGCGTCATTTACCGAACGTTTTGCCTGATTCAATAACCCAATATGACGGGCATTGGACAAATAATTCATGTCCGCTGCCTCCACCCCTTCATCAAAAAAGAGGTGGGCAATTGCTTCTTCAAGACTGTCAATGCCTTCATCATTCAGAAAAGAAGCGGCAATAATCGGCCGCCCAGAGGTATACTCCCGGAGTTCTTCCTCATCGACCTGTTTAGGAAGATCCGTTTTATTCATTATAACAATAACATTCATGCCCTGAACTGCCTGAAATAATGCTCGGTCTTCATCGGAGAGCGGCTCTGCACTATTGATGACAAGAAGAATCAGCTCCGCTTCCTGCAGCACCTGGCGGGAGCGTTCTACGCCGATCTTTTCCACAATATCTTCAGTTTCACGTATACCGGCGGTGTCAATTAAACGAAGCGGCACCCCCCGGACGTTTACATACTCCTCGAGCACGTCTCTTGTGGTGCCGGGCACTTCCGTTACAATTGCTTTGTTTTCATGTACCAAATTATTCATCAGGGAGGATTTTCCCACGTTCGGCCGGCCGATAATCGCTGTGCCAAGTCCTTCACGCATGATTTTTCCCTGCCGCGCCGTTACGAGAAGCTGATCGATCTCTTCGCCGACAAACGAAACATTCTCTTTCAAAACATTTGTCGTCACAACATCAGCATCAAATTCAGGGTAGTCAATGTTCACTTCCACATTGGCTACTGTTTCAAGAAGCTTCTGGCGAAGCTTACGGATGCGTTCAGAAAGCCTTCCTTCAACCTGCTTTAAAGCACTCTGCATCGCCCGGTCGGTTTTAGCTCTGATCAGGTCCATGACACCTTCCGCCTGCGTCAGATCAATACGCCCATTTAAAAATGCCCGTTTCGTAAACTCTCCAGGCTCCGC
Source organism: Marinococcus sp. LNHM3E3-2.2 (assembly GCF_056034385.1). Lineage (NCBI taxonomy): Bacteria > Bacillati > Bacillota > Bacilli > Caryophanales > Bacillaceae > Marinococcus > Marinococcus sp. LNHM3E3-2.2. Next base: position 114,905 of record NZ_JBQLIC010000002.1, on the reverse strand, counting down.
CAGCCGCGCTCCCTGACTTAATACATTATCAAGGACACGATTGACCGAAACCAGTCCTCCGTGACAGTTAATTTCCACGATATCTTCTCTTGTAAATGTTTTTGGAGCCCTGAGGACAGAAATCATGGATTCTTCAATCACGGAGCCGTCCGCTGGGTCGATAATATGCCCGTAATGGATCGTATGGGTTTCCACGTCATGAAGAGATTTTTTGCCCTTATACACATGATCCGCAATATTTAGCGCTTCGTCTCCGCTCAGGCGGACAATCGCAATAGCTCCTTCCCCGCTCGGAGTCGAAATCGCGGCAATTGTATCTGTTTCCATTCATCAACCCTCCCTGGGTTTTTCTTCATCTATTAGACACACGAAAAGGACGACACCTTTTTCGGCATCGCTTTCGTCAGTTTCCTTATATGCTTCTAACTAAATAGAATATCATATGAAAGCAGTTCGAAAAAGGTTTTTATCCACATGTGGATAACCTGTGTACATCTGCCTGTTTCTTTTTAAAAAACCGCCCGGCAGTCCAGGCGGCAATTTGTCTCATTTTAACTTTTCTTTTGCACCAGGTGTAATTACTACGTGACGTCTTGGTTCTTTTCCTGAAGAAGTTGTTTCAATATTTTTATGCTGATGCAGGGCCTGATGAATAATTTTTCGTTCCGCTGCGTCCATAGGCTCAAGTTTAATTGCTTTGGCTTCCCGGAGCGCTTTTCCGGCCATCCGCTCTGCAAACCTCTGCAGCGATTCTTTTCGTTTCCCACGGTAATTTTCAGCATCAAGTACTATATGCTGCTTGGCGTCAGCATGCTTATTGGCGGCTGTATTCGTAAGATGCTGGAGCGCATCGAGGGTCTTTCCACGCTTTCCAATCAGAAGGCCGAGAGAAGAGCCTTTGATCTCCATCGCGGTATGCTTTCTTGAGATCTGTACTTCCACTTCTGCTTCTACGTTCATAGCCTGAATCAGATCTTTTAAGTATGCAGCCGCTTCCTCCACAGGGTCGATTCGAAGGGATACTTCTACGAAAGCCTGCTTCGCTCCAATGCCGAGAAATCCTTTTCTTGGTTCTTCAAGCACCTGGTACTCGATACGGTCTATTGTTGTTTCCCATTCCCGCACAGCTGTATCTAAAGCTTCTTCTACTGTTTTCCCCGAAACCTTCATCGATTGGTTCACCGTTACCCCGCCCTCCTCGTTCCTTACGTTTCTTAAGTACCCGATTTTCGTTTATTACGGGCATGTATATGCTTATGCTGCACGTACATGTATGTGTAAAGTGATTTTGAGTTTATTTACGCACGGTCCTTGTAAACAATTTCTTCAGCACCAGCAGAAATCCCTCTATTTTAAAAGTATTTTTCGCCCCCAGCCGCTGCCGGCCAGAAGCGAAAACAACTTTGTGTCTACTTGTTGGGCTTTGCTTTACCTGAGTTTAACAAACCGGCTTTTTTAAATACATGGGTCAGACTTTTTTTTGTTTCATGGTAATCCATATCCGCTACCGGTTTCCTCGCTATTACTACCAGGTCATAGCCTCCGGGGATCCGGGGCTCAAGCTCCGATACAGCTTCACGCAGATAACGCTTGATCCGGTTGCGCATGACGGCGTTTCCCATCCGTTTGCTGACGGTAAGTCCTGCCCGGTAATGAACCTGTTCCTCTTTTTTTAAGGTATAAAGCACAAATTGCCGGTTGGCAAAGGAAGTTCCGTGCGCAAAAATATAGCTGAATTCGTGATTCTTTTTTAAACGATTGTGCTTTTTCATCACCCGGTTCCCCCTTTTCCTATAAAAACCACCGGCATTTTTATTTTTCTTTCCGGCTGAAGACAGAAAAAAAGACCACTGGATAAAATCCGTGGCCTTCTTATGCAGATAATACTTTTCTACCTTTACGACGACGATTTTTCAAAACCTGACGACCGTTCTTTGTTCCCATTCTCGCACGGAAACCGTGTACTTTTTTACGCTTCCGGTTGTTAGGGGTAAATGTTGGTTTTCCCATAGTGTATCGCACCTCCTTAAGGAGTAATAAACGTTCGAAAACATTCCCGTAAATTATATAGAGAATAAGAAAAACTGTCAACCACCCCCTGGCCGATACCGCTGGCTGTGTTTCCTGCATTTGTGCACAGCAATTCTTTTCTGCTGTGTGGATAAATAAAAGCGAACATAAAAAATGCCCACAGCATTATGAACAACCTGTACACATAATCTAGTGCTGTGGATAGTTTCTATACACAAGTTCTTGAGTTTGTGGATAAACAAATATGTTCCCGTTGTTATTCATCTTTTTATTTGCTATCATGGATTAAGTTTCTGTTAATAACATTCCATACAATGCAACCTTATCCACAGCTGTTGATAACTTTGTGGATAATTTTCCACAGCCATTGGACAATGTTATTCACAGCCCTGTGCATTATGTGTATTTCTTTTTTTACATAATTTTATTATTATTGCACAATAATTTTATAACGCATACAATATGCATCTCCCGCATATTCACTTATTGGGTTTCTTTCTTTCACCATGATAAGATAGAAGCCTTTTCTGTCTTTCCAGCGATTTGAGTCTCCAGCCAAACCATTGTATACTGCTAAACCTGTACGAGAGGAGTGCGTCCTTATTGGAAAATATTACTGATTTATGGAACCAGACATTGGAACTAATGCAGGAAAAAGTAAGTAAACCAAGCTATGAAACGTGGTTGAAAGCGACAGAGGCCTCGGATCTTCAAGGAGATACCGTAATTATTGAAGCACCGAATGAGTTTGCCCGCGACTGGCTTGAGAGCCGTTATACAAACCTGATTACGGATGCTTTAGAAGATATTACCGGATCCGCGCTGCAGGTGAAATTTGTGATCCCGCAGGCTGAAGTTCCGGTTGAAAATGAACCAGCGCCCCCAAAAGCAGCTCCGTCCGGCTCCAGCCAGGACCCTCCAAAGAGCATGCTGAATGATAAATATTCATTTAATACTTTCGTGATCGGCTCCGGGAACCGTTTTGCCCACGCTGCATCGCTTGCAGTAGCCGAAGCGCCAGCCAAAGCGTACAATCCATTGTTTATTTACGGCGGTGTCGGCCTTGGAAAAACCCACTTAATGCATGCCATCGGTCATTACGTTATTGATCATAATCCAAATGCCAAAGTTATGTACCTGTCCTCTGAAAAGTTTACCAATGAATTCATCAATGCTATCCGGGACAACAAAGCTGTGCATTTCCGGAACAAATATCGAAACGTCGATGTACTGCTTATTGACGATATTCAGTTTTTAGCAGGAAAAGAGCAGACCCAGGAAGAGTTTTTCCACACCTTCAATGCTCTTCATGAAGAAAGCAAACAAATTGTCATTTCCAGCGATCGTCCGCCAAAGGAAATACCAACGCTTGAAGACCGGCTCCGCTCCCGGTTTGAATGGGGATTAATCACTGATATCACGCCGCCGGACCTCGAGACTAGAATCGCTATTCTGCGCAAAAAAGCGAAAGCGGAAATGCTCGATATTCCAAACGAAGTCATGCTCTATATTGCCAATCAGATTGATACAAACATTCGTGAACTCGAGGGGGCACTTATCCGTGTCGTCGCTTATTCTTCGTTGATCAATCAGGACATGAATGCTGACCTGGCGGCTGAAGCTCTGAAAGATATCATTCCTACCGCCCAGCCTAAGACAGTCACCATTGAGCATATCCAGGAACGGGTGGCTACCCAGTTTCAGATGCCTGTGCCGGAATTAAAAGCAAAAAAGCGTACAAAAAGCATTGCTTTTCCGCGTCAGATCGCCATGTATCTGTCACGGGAAATGACGGATGCCTCTCTGCCGAAAATCGGTGAGGCTTTTGGAGGCAGAGACCACACAACCGTCATTCACGCCCACGAAAAAATATCAAATCTGATGTCGACAGATACAGAACTGCAAAAAACTGTCCAGGGGATCATCGATCAATTACGCACATAGGTGTGGATAACGAACCGAAGTTATACACAACTTACTCACAGGGACAAATGCCCGATTTAGCAGTTCAAATGTTATTTATCCACATTACTAACAAGCCCTACTACTATTACTACTTTAAAAACAATATATATAAAGGGAGATGACCTATGCATTTCACCGTCGATCGAGATCAATTTGTGCAACATGTACAAAACGTAAATAAAGCTGTCTCCTCCAGAACGACAATTCCAATACTGACCGGAATTAAAATCGTTGCAGCTGCTGATGGCGTAACGTTAACCGGCAGTGATTCTGATATATCCATCGAAACGTTCATTCCCACAGAGGAAAACGATAATCAGTATGTTCAGGTGCAGGAGCAGGGAAGCATTGTGCTCCAGGCCCGTTTTTTTGCGGAAATAGTAAAAAAGCTTCCAGGGGAAGAAATTGAAGTCGTCGTACAGGACCAGTTCGCGACTACGATCCGTTCCGGCTCTGTCGTATTTAACCTGAATGGTCTGGACCCAGAAGAATACCCAAGGCTTCCAAAGCTGGATGATACAAATATGTTTCATTTGCCCCAGAGCTTACTCAAGGACATGATCCGCCAGACGGTTTTTGCCGTGTCGGCCCAGGAAACGCGACCAGTGTTGACAGGTGTAAACCTTGAAAGTGAGAACGGAGAACTGATCTGTACTGCTACAGACAGCCACCGGCTTGCTCTCCGGAAAGCAAATCTCGAAGCAGGTTCGGATGCACCTGACCTGTCTAACATTGTCATTCCAGGTAAAAGCCTGAATGAGCTAAGCCGCCTGCTGAGCGATGATGATGCCACGGTGGAAATTATTATTACGGAAACCCAGGTAATGTTCCGTTTTCCGCATCTCCTGTTTTATTCCCGGCTTCTTGATGGGAAATATCCAGTCACAAAAAATATGATTCCTTCTGAAACGAAAACCGGGGTGGAGCTGTATACGAAAGAATTACTCCAGTCACTTGACCGGGCATTGCTGCTTTCAAGAGAAACAAAAAACAACGTGATCAACTTAAAAACACTCGGAGATGGAAGGGTAGAGATCAACTCCGTTTCCTCCGAAATTGGGAAAGTGACGGAAAACATCGATTGTGATAAAATAGACGGAGAAGAGCTTCGCATTTCGTTTAACGGAAAAAATATCACAGATGCCCTGAAAGTAATCGACAGTGAAAAAATTCATATTCAATTTACCGGGGCAATGAGCCCATTTGTGGTGCGGCCGACAGACCATGATCAGATGCTGCATTTATTTTCGCCGGTACGCACGTATTAAAAGTTGAACAATTATACGGCCTTTTGTATAAAACAGGAGGCCGTTTTTCTTATGTTATGCTGACAGGGAATATGAAACGAATAGTGCGATATACTGGCATTTTTCGCTTATTTTTAGTAAAATATAGAGTATGAATGAAATATGTTCGGAAACAGGCAGAAGTAATAATTATGCTTTAATATCCGGCGTCGGGAGGATCGATATGGGAGAGGCGATTAATATCACAACCGAATATATAACACTCGGCCAGTTCCTCAAAGAAGCTGGAATCATCGATACAGGTGGTATGGCAAAGTGGTTTCTCTCTGAATTCGCTGTAGAAGTGAATGGAGAAGAAGAAGCCCGCAGGGGAAGAAAGCTGTATCCAGGGGACGTAGTGGAAGTCGAAGAAAACGGAAGCTTCACTATCGGTACCGGCGAAGGATGAGCACAGGCCTGTGTATGTAAAAAACATTCGGCTCAAGCAGTATCGCAACTACGGTGATATTGCCTTGCAAATAGAGAACACTGTAAACGTTATTGTCGGGGAAAATGCCCAGGGAAAAACAAACCTGATGGAAGCTATTCATATGCTTGCTTTTGCGAAATCCCACCGGACTTCCAAAGACAAGGAATTGATTGGCTGGAACCACGAATTTGCCCGTATCGAAGCTTCGGTAGAGCGGGAGCAGCGTCATGTTGATCTCGAAGTTATTCTTTCGGCTAAAGGAAAAAAAGTAAAAAAGAATGGCATCGAGCAAAAAAAGCTGAGCGAATATATAGGCGCATGCAACGTCGTCATGTTTGCCCCGGAGGATTTAAACCTTGTAAAAGGCGGGCCGAATATGAGGCGGCGTTTTATTGATATGGAGATTGGCCAGATCAGTCCGGTGTATCTTCACGATCTTTCCAAATACCAGCGCATTCTAAAGCAGCGCAACCAGCTGCTGAAGGGTATGTTCCCCGTACCCAGCCGGGAGCAGGAATTAACACTTGAGGTCATCGATGAACAATACATCGAAGCAGCCGTGAAAGTAATCCAGCGGCGTTACGGATTTTTGCAGCAGCTTGAAGGATGGGCCTCAGAGATTCATACACGGATCACACAGGGTCGGGAACAGCTTGAGCTGCAGTATGACCCTTCCGCAAACATTCACGCGGAAATGGAAGCCTCAGCACTCGCTGAACAGCTACGGGCAGAGCTTGAGCGCCGCAGGGAAAATGAAATCCGCCGTGGACTGTCGCTGGCAGGACCGCACCGGGATGAAATGAAGCTTCTGGTTAACGAACGGGACGTACAGACATACGGGTCCCAGGGCCAGCAGCGAACAGCTGCCCTATCGTTAAAAATGGCAGAGATAGAGCTGATCCGCGCTTATGTGGGAGAGTATCCGATCCTGCTGCTTGATGACGTACTCTCTGAACTCGATCAGCATCGGCAGTCTCATTTACTTGACGCGATCCAGGGAAAAGTACAGACCTTTGTTACAACGACAAGCATTGAAAGCATCAAGCACGAGACAATCGAGCGGGCAACCGTATTTACTGCCCGCCAGGGACAATTGGAAAAACAGTAGGTGGTGAATCACATTGTTTATACATTTAGGCGACGGCACCGTAATACGTTCAAAAGATGTCATTGCGATTTTAGACAGCAACAGTCAGGACTCTTCAAGTATCACAAGACAGTTCCTGCAGGCAGTCGAAAATGACGATAAAGAGCAAATTGCAGATTCCGAAGCAAAGTCCGTCGTGGTTACGAAAGAGAAGGTTTATTTCTCTCCTATTTCTTCGTTAACGCTGAAACGCAGATCGCAGATTATTTCAGAATATGATGAATATCATGAAGAAATACAGTCAGCTAAAGAGGACTGAGCTTATAAAGACATGAAAACGACAGCATGTATTTACGGACTACACGCGAGATTTGATCCCGCAGGAAGCGAAGGTGAACAGATTGTCGATGAATCAAAATTCATATGATGAAAGTCAAATCCAGGTACTTGAAGGACTCGAAGCAGTCCGGAAGCGCCCAGGCATGTATATCGGCTCTACAACGTCCAGAGGACTTCACCATTTAGTGTGGGAGATTGTTGATAACAGCATTGATGAAGCCATGGGCGGCTATTGCGACCAAATATATATTACGATCGAAAAAGACAACAGCATCACCGTAGAAGACAACGGCCGTGGTGTTCCTGTCGGCATGCACGAAAAAATGGGCAGGCCGGCAGTGGAAGTTATTATGACCGTACTGCACGCCGGCGGTAAATTTGGCGGCGGCGGCTATAAGGTTTCCGGCGGTCTTCACGGTGTTGGGGCGAGCGTGGTGAACGCTCTTTCCGAAACGCTTGATATCGAAGTACACAGGGAAGGCGAAATTTATCAGCAGGCTTACCGCCGCGGTATCCCGCAGCACGACCTTGAAAAGGTCGGCAAGACAGACAAAAGGGGCACAAAGATCCGTTTCAAACCGGATTCGGATATCTTTGAAGAAACGACCGAGTTTGAATTTGAAACGCTCACCACCCGTGTACGGGAACTCGCGTTTCTCAACCGGGGCCTCCATATTACATGTACGGATAAACGCACGGAAGAAGAGCAGGTGCAGTCCTACCATTACGAAGGCGGTATTGCTTCGTTTGTGGAATACCTGAACCGTCAGAAGGACACTCTTCACAAAGAGCCGATTTTTCTTGAAGCGAACCGCAACGATATTCAGGTGGAAGTGGCGATGCAGTATAACAACGGATATACGAGCAATGTGTATTCGTTTGCGAATAATATTAATACCCATGAAGGCGGAACCCACGAGTCCGGATTCCGGACGGCACTGACGAGAGTTATTAACGACTATGCCCGTAAAAACAGCCTGTTCAAGGAAAACGACCCGAACTTAATCGGAGACGATGTGCGTGAAGGACTGGTCGCGATTGTCAGCGTGAAAATTCCGGATCCGCAGTTTGAAGGACAGACAAAAACAAAGTTAGGGAACGGGGAAGCCCGTACCATTACAGATTCATTATTCTCGGAGCATTTTTCGAGGTTTATGAGCGAAAATCCGGACACGGCGAGGACGATCGTAGAAAAAGGGCTTATGGCCTCAAGAGCCCGGGACGCTGCGAAAAAAGCACGGGAATTAACCCGTCGTAAAAGTGCCCTCGAAGTCAGTTCCCTTCCGGGAAAGCTGGCCGACTGCACCTCGAAGGATGCGGCGAGCAGTGAAGTATATATCGTCGAGGGCGATTCTGCCGGCGGTTCAGCCAAACAGGGAAGGGACCGGCATTTCCAGGCTATTCTGCCGCTGCGCGGAAAAATTCTGAACGTGGAAAAAGCACGTTTGGATAAGATTCTTGCCAACAATGAAATCAGAACCATTATTACAGCTCTCGGAACGGGAATCGGCAACGAATTTGATATCGAAAAGGCCCGCTATCACCGGATTATTATTATGACGGATGCCGATGTGGATGGAGCCCATATCCGGACACTTCTGCTAACCTTCTTTTATCGTTATATGCGGCCGCTGCTTGAAAGAGGATATATTTATATTGCCCAGCCACCTCTGTACAAGGTCCAGCAGGGCAAATACGTGCGCTACCTCTTTTTCGAACGTGAGCTTCAGCCTGCCCTGGCCGAGCTCCCGGCGCAGCCAAAACCGAATCTTCAGCGCTATAAAGGGCTCGGGGAAATGAATCCGACCCAGCTTTGGGAAACGACCATGGATCCGGATTCAAGAACGACGATGCAGGTTACACTTGAAGATGCAATGGTAGCCGATGAAGTGTTTGAAACACTGATGGGTGATCACGTCGAGCCGCGTCGTGACTTTATCCAGGAAAACGCGCATTACGTACAGAACCTCGACGTGTAAGAGCCGGCATTAAGGTGAAACAAAGAAACCCCCGCGGAAGATTAAAGCGGGGGTTTCTATCGAATATAGCAGAAACAGGCACTCAAGCCTGCTGGAATAGAAAGTAGGAGGTTACTGCAATGGCAGAAAACGAATCCAGAGTCACGGAGATTGGTATTGGCGAGGAGATGCGCACCTCATTTTTAGATTACGCGATGAGTGTTATCGTCAGCCGGGCCCTCCCGGACGTTCGTGACGGAATGAAGCCGGTGCACCGGCGTATTTTATTTGCAATGAGTGAGCTCGGCATGACGCCTGAAAAGCCGTTCCGGAAGTCCGCCCGTATCGTTGGGGACGTTATCGGTAAATACCACCCGCACGGCGACTCCGCGGTTTATGAAACAATGGTGCGCATGGCACAGGATTTCAGCTACCGCCATCCAATCGTTAACGGGCACGGAAACTTCGGTTCCGTGGACGGGGACGGAGCAGCGGCGATGCGTTATACCGAAGCAAAAATGTCTAAAATATCGCTTGAAATGGTCCGCGATATTAACAAAGACACAATTGATTATCAGGAAAACTATGACGGTAACGAGCGGGAGCCTGTAGTTCTGCCGGCGCGTTTCCCGAACCTGCTGGTTAACGGTACGTCCGGAATTGCGGTGGGTATGGCTACCAATATCCCGCCGCACCGTCTTGAAGAAGTTATTGACGGGGTACTCGCCCTGAGTGAAGATCCTGATATTACGGTAGAAGAGCTGATGGAATATATCCCTGGTCCGGATTTCCCAACAGCTGCTTCCATTCTAGGCCGCTCGGGTATCCGCAAGGCTTACCAGACAGGCAAAGGATCAATTATTATCCGTTCGCACGCCTACATTGAAGAAGATAAAAAAGGCAAGGAAACAATCATCGTAGATGAGCTGCCATACCAGGTGAATAAAGCCCGGCTGGTGGAGCGTATTGCAGAGCTGGTTCGCGATAAAAAAATCGACGGTATTACTGATCTTCGCGACGAATCAGACCGTAATGGCATGCGGGTCGTTGTGGAAGTACGAAGAGATGCCAACGCCAACGTTATTTTAAATAACCTATACAAGCAAACGGCGCTGCAGACGAGCTTTGGTATTAACATGCTGGCTCTTGTGAACGGCCAGCCGAAGGTGCTTAACCTCAAAGAATGTCTGTATCACTATCTCGAGCATCAAAAAGTAGTTATCAAGCGACGGACTGCTTTTGAACTTCGAAAAGCAGAGGCCCGTGCCCACATTGTTGAAGGTCTGCGGGTGGCGCTTGACCATCTGGATGCGGTGATTGAGCTGATCCGGGGATCGGAAACAACGGAGATCGCAAGAAATGGTCTGATGGACAACTATGATTTGAGTGAAGATCAGGCACAGGCTATTCTTGATATGCGACTGCAGCGTTTAACCGGCCTTGAAAGAGACAAAATTGAACAGGAGTACCGGGAGCTGATGGAGCGCATCCGGGAGCTGAAAGAAATTTTGGCTAACGAAGAGCGGGTGCTCGAAATTATCCGGGAAGAGCTTACCGAAGTGAAGGAGAAATTCGGTGACGACCGTCGGACACGTCTGGAAGCCGGAGAGAATTCCATCGAAGATGAAGACCTTATTCCGCGGCAGGACGTAGTAGTCACTATTTCGCACCAGGGCTACATTAAACGTATGCCGATTGATACGTACAGGAGCCAGCGCCGCGGTGGACGGGGCGTACAGGGAATGGGGACGAATGAGGATGACTTTGTAGAGCATCTGCTGACGACCAATTCCCACCAGACGATTCTTTTCTTTACCAACAAAGGGAAAGTATATCGTTTGAAAGCTTATGAAATTCCTGAATTAAGCCGTACGGCTAAAGGGATTCCGTTAATTAATCTGCTTCAGATCGATAAAGGTGAATATATCAGCACGGTAATTCCGATCGAGGAATTTTCAGAAAACGCCTATCTATTCTTCCTGACGAAAAAAGGAATTTCGAAAAGAACTGTGCTGTCGGCCTTTTCAAACATCCGCAAGGGCGGCCTGTTCGCTATTAACGTCCGGGAGGACGATGAGCTTCACGGCGTGCGTCTCACCTCCGGCGACGATTCCTTAATTATCGGCACAAAGCAGGGAATGTCCATTCACTTTGATGAAGAGGACGTGCGCTCGATGGGGCGGACGGCTTCCGGAGTTAAAGCCATTTCCCTTCGCGAAGATGACGAAGTAGTAGGTATGGATATTTCAGTAGAGAATGAAATGATACTAATGGTAACAAACAAAGGATACGGGAAGCTTACCTCAATTGAAGAATTCAGTAAGCAGAACCGGGGCGGCAAAGGGTTAAAAGCGATTAAACTGACAAGCCGCACAGGGGAACTCGCAGCGATGCGTTCGGTGCCATTGGACATCGACCTGATGGTGATGACCATTCAGGGAGTGGTGATCCGTATGCAGGTAGGCGATGTTTCGAGACTCGGGCGGTACGCCCAGGGTGTACGCCTCATCCGTCTTGATAAAGGCGAGGCTGTTTCTACAGTGGCGCCCGTAATTGAACATGAAGCCATCGAAGAAGAAAACGTTCCAGCAGAATCAGAGGAAGAATAGTTTGAAGCCCAGCCGTATTTTAAACGGCTGGGCTTTTTTTCGTGGAAAATGGAATTTTATTCTAAAAACCTTCATAAGAATAGGGAAAGTAGTGGTATTTTCCGGGGGAAATAGTAAAATATAAGTATTATATTAGGAGAAATGGAGTGGTCTCCATGCGGATACATATTAATCAGGCAGTGCCTGGATGTGTTCTGATGAACGATATCTATGCAGTGAACGAAACACCGGTGGTCAGAAAACAAACGGCGCTGACAGAGCAGTTAGTCGATATTATCAAACAGTTTCTTGTGGAGTATATTGAAGTAAAGCCGGTGCTTGTCAACGGTGATCCCTTTTCACCAGATGAAGAGACTGAGACAGCCATGCGGCATCATCAGCCGAGATTTGAAGACGTTTATGATGCAGCGGTAGAAGCGCATGAAGCCATGTGGCGCTCATGGACAGCCGGAGCCCCCATTGAAATGAAAAAAGCTCGTGCCGTTGTTGCTCCTCTGCTCGAGGATATTGAAGAAAACGCTTCTCATATATTTACCAGCTATCAGTTTGCAGAACAGGAAAAGTACGAGAGTCATCATGCGGTATCGGTGGCGCTTTTAGCTGCGCTGCTGGCTAAAAAGCATGGCTGCAGCCGAAAGGAATGGCTCGGGGCGGCGCTCGCCGGGCTCTTGTGTGACGCTTCCCTGGCCAGAGTTTCTGCCGCAGAACGTCAGAAGGCGGGAAAGCATCCGATTCAGAGCTACCAGATGGCAAAGGCTACCGGGATGCTCAGTGATGAGGTATTGCTGGCTATTTTGCAGCACCACGAACGTGAGGATGGAAGCGGGTATCCATTCGGGATGAAAAGCGGCAAAATATATGTGCTGGGCAGTCTTGTAGCAGCGGCGGACATGTATCACGCCATGGCAAGCGAGCGGTTGGAGAATGAGGGGAAATCGGCTTTTCATGCCATGCGTGAGCTGACGGTGCAGTCGTTTGGAAAGCTGCCCCCCGCCGTAGTCGAAACATTAACAGAGCAGTTCATTACTGTAATGACTGGAAAGAAAGTGCAGCTCGCCGACGGCAGCTCTGCTTCGATCGTGCACCTGGACCGCCGTGAAATAGAATATCCGCTGGTTCAGCTTGATAAAGACGGTCAGGTCGTCCAGCTAAACGAAAAGTCAGCCATCCACCATGTGATCTAGCATGGTGGGTACAGCTTTGAAATCCTTTACATAATTATTAGCGCCTGTTTATAAATTTTCGGAAAAATAAAACATATTCCTTTTACTTCTGAGACTGGCTCAAACGTGATAAGATATTAGAAATAAATATAGTTACAGGCAGCAGGACAGTGAGAAATCCTGTAAAACCAACCATTTTGAAGGAGGAAGATTCGTGCGAGCAGATAAGTTTTCCCAAGAAGGTCTAACATTTGATGACGTTTTATTGTTACCGGCAAGATCTGATATTCATCCAAGGGATGTATCAGTACGGACATCGTTAACCGATAAGCTTCCTTTAAATATTCCTGTTGTAAGTGCTGGAATGGATACAGTGACGGAAGCAGATATGGCGATTGCGATGGCACGGGCCGGCGGTCTCGGTATAGTGCATAAAAACATGTCTATCGAAGCCCAGGCAGAAATGGTGGATCAGGTGAAGCGCTCAGAAAGCGGAGTTATTACGAATCCTTTCTTCCTTCATCCGGACCATCAGGTGTTCGATGCAGAACATCTAATGGGAAAATACCGCATTTCCGGCGTACCGATCGTTGACGAGAATCAAAAGCTGGTGGGAATTATTACGAACCGCGATCTCCGCTTTATCGAAGACTATTCGATTGGAATCAAAGAAGTGATGACCGCCAACAATCTCGTTACAGCGCCAGTGGGGACCACGCTTGAGGAAGCGGAGGATGTACTGCAGAAACACCGGATTGAAAAGCTTCCGCTTGTAGAAAAGGATGGCACCCTGAAAGGCCTGATTACGATTAAAGACATCGAGAAGGTAATCGAATTCCCTCATTCGGCAAAGGATACCCAGGGAAGACTGCTCGTCGGAGCGGCTGTCGGGGTGAGCGCCGATACGGATAAACGTGTGGAAGCTCTGGTTAAAGCAGAAGCCGATGCAATTGTGATCGATACTGCCCACGGTCACTCCAAAGGCGTCCTCGACAAAATTGCAGAAATCCGCAGCAGCTATCCTGATGTTGTGCTGATAGTTGGCAATGTGGCCACAGCTGAAGGAACCAGGGATTTAATTGAGGCAGGCGCCGACATTGTAAAAGTCGGCATCGGCCCGGGCTCCATATGTACAACCCGCGTAGTAGCCGGCGTTGGCGTTCCGCAGATCACCGCTGTATATGAGTGTGCAGAAGAAGCGGATAAGCATAACGTACCGATTATTGCCGACGGCGGAATCAAATATTCCGGCGATATCGCCAAAGCTCTGGCTTCCGGTGCTCATGCAGTGATGCTCGGCAGCCTTCTTGCAGGAGTGACAGAAAGTCCTGGAGAGCGTGAAATTTACCAGGGCCGCCAGTTTAAAGTTTACCGTGGCATGGGCTCAATGAGCGCTATGGAGCAGGGAAGCAAGGACCGCTATTTCCAGGAAAACAGCCAAAAGCTTGTACCTGAGGGCATTGAAGGCCGTATTCCTTATAAAGGCCCGCTGAAGGATACGATCCACCAGCTGCTTGGCGGCTTGAGGGCCGGTATGGGCTACTGCGGCACTCCGACCATCTCATCTTTGCGTGAAGATGCCCGCTTCGTGCGAATTACCAATGCCGGCCTGCGGGAAAGCCATCCTCACGACGTGCAGATTACGAAAGAAGCACCAAACTACTCTTCCTAAGAACGAAAGACGGGGGCCGGCGGCTCCCGTCTTTTTTATGCCAATAGATATTTCCCGGGAAATATCTATTGATGTTTTCGAGTGCAGGCGGCTTTATAAAAGGAACAATGGCAGGTATGTTTTAAAATGGGGCTGTGGTAAAATATGCGATAGCAAAACACCACGGAGGTGCAGAGATTGAGGAGAAATAAGTTGAAAACAGCAGGTGTTTCCTGCGTGGCGGCTGCAGCCATCTGGACGTTCGGAAGCTTGCCAGCTCAAGCGGCAGAGCCTGAGATAGAAGCAAGCGCTTCTATTATGATAGATGCAGATACAGGACAGGTAGTTTTTGAAGATAATACCGATGAACTGCTTTCTGCGGCCAGTATGTCCAAAATGATGACAGAATACATAGTAAACAAAGCAATCGAGGACGGAGATATCAGCTGGAACGACGAAGTAGCAATCAGCGATAAAGTCCGCGAGCTTTCTCTTCAGACAAATTTATCAAACGTCCCTCTTCGCCAGGACGAAACCTATACAGTGGAAGAGCTCTACGAGGCTATGGCCATTTATTCCGCGAACGGAGCAACGATAGCTCTGGCAGAACATATCGAGGGCAGCGAGGCAGCTTTTGCTGACCGGATGAATCAGCAGGCCGGAGAGCTTGGTATGGAGAAATATGAATTCGTGAATGCGACCGGACTGAATAATTCCACGATGATGGGTTATGCACCGGAAGGCAGCGAAGAAAATGCAGAAAACATGATGTCGGCAAACGATACGGCCCTTTTGGCTTACCATCTTTTGGATGAGTATCCTGAAGTGCTGGAGGTGGCTGGCATTCCGAAAAAAACATTTAAAGAAGGCACGGAAGAACCAATCGATATGGTTAACTGGAATAAAATGCTTCCAGGGCTCGAACAGGAGTACGAAGGAGTGGATGGCCTGAAAACAGGGACCACTGATCTGGCCGGCAATGCTTTTACCGGGACGATTGAACAGGACGGAAACAGATATATATCGGTAGTGATGAACGCAGAAACGAAAATGTCGCGCTTCACAGAAACGGCTAAACTGTACGATTATGCCGAACGCGAGCTTGAAAGCCGGACACTCGTGGAGAAGGGCGCAGAAATCGATGGGGAATCATCCATTGAAGTTGAAGGCGGCCAGGAAGAAAGCATAGACGTGACAGCTGGAGAAAAGCTGGAGCTGATTTCATCGGAGGAAATAGAACCGGAATATGAAATTGCCATATCCAAAAATGAAGCCCCGATCGAAAAGGGGGAAGAGGTTGGAACAGTGGTCGTCACTAACAGCGAAGCCTCGTATGTGCAGGGCGGGACGAGCCGTACAGAAGTGCCTCTGACAGCAGGTGAAGCCGTGGAGGAGCGCGGATGGTTTGGAAATATTGTGCAGAGCATCGGCAACCTGTTCAGCAGCTTCCGGCACGCAGATGCTGATAAATAAAAGCCGGCAGAAAAGCTTTTTCAGCTGCAAACAAGATACTTTATCCGGACATAGTATAGTGTTACAATAGGGCTACTGAGTGTTATTATTACACCGCCAAATCGGTGGCAATAGATAGAATAATGGAGCTGGAGGGCTGAAGTATGGCAGAGAGAGGAACAGACCGCGTTAAAAGAGGCATGGCTGAAATGCAAAAGGGCGGCGTTATTATGGACGTCGTTAACGGAGAACAGGCGAAAATCGCCGAAGAGGCAGGAGCAGTAGCTGTCATGGCACTGGAACGGGTGCCATCGGATATTCGTGCTGCCGGGGGCGTAGCCCGTATGGCAGATCCTACAATTGTTCAGGAAGTGATGGACGCTGTATCGATTCCTGTAATGGCAAAAGCCCGTATCGGCCATATCGTGGAAGCCCGGGTGCTCGAATCGCTGGGCGCTGATTATATTGATGAAAGCGAAGTGCTTACACCGGCGGACGATGTGTATCATATGGATAAATCAGAATATACGGTGCCGTTTGTCTGCGGAGCTCGTGATCTCGGTGAAGCGACCCGCCGTATTGGCGAAGGGGCTTCCATGCTGCGGACAAAAGGAGAGCCGGGTACCGGCAACATCGTGGAAGCAGTACGCCATATGCGTTTGATCCAGTCTCAGATTCGTAAAGTGATCGGCCTCTCAAAGGACGAATTAATGACAGAAGCTAAAAACCTTGGTGCTCCGTACGAACTGCTGCTTCAAATTCGCGAAGAAGGACGTCTTCCAGTCGTTAACTTTGCAGCAGGCGGCATAGCAACACCGGCTGACGCTGCTTTAATGATGCAGCTCGGCGCCGACGGCGTATTCGTAGGCTCCGGTATTTTCAAATCCGAATATCCGGATAAATTTGCCCGGGCCATCGTAGAGGCGACGACTCACTATGAAGACTATGAGCTGATCGCTAAGCTGTCCAAAGGGCTGGGTACTGCGATGACCGGGATGGATATTTCCCAGCTTGAAGGCTTTGACCGCATGCAGGATCGCAGCCAGTAATATAATTACAGGGGGTTTTTACTCATGATGAAAATCGGCGTTTTAGCTCTTCAAGGCGCTGTTCGTGAACATGTCAAAAGTTTAGAGGCCCCTGATACGGAAATTATTATCGTAAAACGGCCGGAACAGCTTGAAGAAATTGATGGACTGGTCTTTCCAGGCGGCGAAAGCACGACGATGCGGCGGCTGGTGGAAAAATATCAGTTTTTTGAACCGCTGCAGTCATTTGCCAAAGCAGGAAAACCAGTGTTTGGCACATGCGCCGGCTTGATTTTAATGGCGACCGATGTAGTAGGCGAACCGGAAGGCCATCTCGAACTGATGGATATGACGGTTCAGCGTAATGCCTTTGGACGCCAGCGTGAAAGCTTTGAAACTGAGCTTTCCATTCGCGGAGTCGCGGATGATGTGGAAGCGGTATTCATCCGAGCCCCGTTAATTACGGAAGTTGGACAAAATGTCGAAGTGCTTGCAGAATATAAAGATGAAATCGTGGTGGCACGGCAGGATCATCTGCTTTCCTGCTCCTTTCATCCGGAGCTGACGAACGACCGCAGATTTCATCAGTATTTCGTACAGATGGTACGTGAAGCACAGGCGGCAGTAAATGTGTAAATACAATCGCGTTGATGGACAATAGTACTTTTGCATTTTTCTTCAGAGAGTCGGTGGCTGGTGCGAACCGATGAAAGTGTAAAAGGAATCCCGTCCGGAGTAAAACGGTGAACGTAAGTAGCCGTTTTCGGCTCGTCCCCGTTAACGGATGAGAGAAGAAGCCGGCAGTAACGTTTACTGCAACGAGGGTGGCAACGCGGGAAATTAAAGTCTCGTCCCTGATTCACAGGGGCGGGGCTTTTTTATAATATATAAACAGCTACTATACGAAGGAGGAATCACCTATGCTAGACCCTAAACGATTGCGAAATGATTTTGATGCAGTAAAAGAGCAGCTTTCAAAGCGAAATGAAGATATCAGTGAACTGGATTCTTTTGAAGAACTTGACCGGGAACGCAGGGAGCTGATCCAGGAGACGGAGGAGTTAAAACAGCGGCGTAACACCGTCTCCGATGAAATCGCAGCTAAAAAGAAAAACAAAGAAGACGCCGATGAATTGATTACGGAAATGCGGGACGTATCAAGCAGAGTTAAAAAACTGGATGAGCAAATCCGTGAAAAGGATGAACGCCTGCAGCAGATTCTGCTTTCGATTCCAAATGTTCCACATGAAACAGTTCCGGTCGGCGAAGATGAATCGGATAACGAAGAGGTAAGAGCCTGGGGAGAGACGTCGGTATTTGATTTTGCCCTGAAGCCGCACTGGGAGCTTGGCGTAGAGCTGAATATGCTTGATGCTGAGCGGGCGGCAAAAGTAACCGGAAGCCGGTTCATGTTTTACAAAGGAGCCGGGGCTCGTCTTGAACGGGCGCTGATTCAGTTTATGATGGATCTGCACAGCGATGAACACGGCTATGAAGAATTGATCCCCCCTTATATGGTGAACCGCGACAGCATGACCGGTACCGGCCAGCTGCCAAAATTTGAGGAGGATGCTTTTCAAATCCGGGAAGAGGACTATTTTCTCGTACCAACGGCAGAAGTGCCTGTCACGAACATGCACCGCGAAGAAATTCTCGCGGGACAGGAGCTGCCGAAAGCCTATACTGCGTTCAGTGCCTGCTTCCGTTCTGAAGCAGGCTCAGCAGGGCGCGATACTCGCGGCTTAATCCGCCAGCACCAGTTTAATAAAGTGGAGCTTGTACGGTTTACGACACCGGAAGATTCCTATGAAGAGCTTGAAACATTAACTGGCCATGCGGAGAAAGTACTGCAGCTGCTCGAGCTTCCGTATCGCGTGATGAACATGTGCACGGGAGACTTAGGCTTTACGGCAGCAAAGAAATATGACATCGAAGTATGGCTTCCGAGCTATGAAGATTACAAAGAAATTTCGTCCTGCAGTAATTTTGAGGATTTCCAGGCCAGGCGCGCAAACATCCGCTTTAAGCGGGACCGCGATGCGAAAACAGAATTTGTGCATACGCTAAACGGCTCAGGGCTTGCGCTGGGACGAACAGTGGCAGCGATTATGGAAAACCATCAGCAGGAGGACGGCAGCATTAAGATTCCTGAAGTGCTTCGCGGATATATGGGCAACAAAGAGTATATTACAGCAAAATAAGCAGACTTCGATAAAACTCTGGACGCTTTAGGCGGCCAGAGTTTTTTATAGTTATGCAAAATACTTTCGAAGATACGATTGTAATGAAAGCGATTACATTGTAGTATGGGAAGTATCTTCGGGCTGTTTTCGAATCATATAGCGTTATATAATCTTACAAAAAAATTCATAAAATTCTTTCACGAATATTGCAATAATAAGAACAATTACTTATAATTACGTTAATCCACCCGGGGAAATGTTACGAAATTACTAAATTAATCTGCGGTTGACTCGGTGATTCGTAATAAAGGATGCAAGGTCATCAAGGTGAGAATGGGAAAAAGAGAAGGGATGCCAATGAGCGTTTCATTAGATCAGGTAGATATGTCGATACTCGGATATCTGCAGGCTAACGGCAAGGAATCATACAGTGAAATTGCCCGCTGTCTGGGAGTGAGTGAGGGGACTGTTCGTTCAAGAATTAACAAAATGCTCCGGCACAATGTCTTTGAATTTATCATACACACCAATCCGAACAAAATTGGGCTAGATGTGCAGACGATCATCGGGCTGAGCACAAAGCTCGGGATGCAGGACGAAATTGCGAGTAAGCTTCAGCGCTTTTCCGAAGTGCGATTTGTCGGTGCTTTCTCTGGTAATCATGATTTAATTTTACAGGCTTATTTTAGAAATAACGAGGATTTAGTGAATTTTGTTAACAGAGATTTAGCACAGATCGACGGAATTTTGAACGCCGATGTAAACGTTGAATTAAAACAGTATAAGGATTCGTTTTCTTACCTTACTCCTGAATGAAAATAAATATTAAAGGTGGTGGTACCACGGGCGCAGATAAAGCCGGGCCAATTTAATTTGTTGCGTAGTATACAGCAAGCAGCAAAAGATCCAAGATAATCAGCGCTGTTGTTTGAATGAAAAGCATACGGAAAAAAGAAATCTGAATGACTTCAGAGGGAGCAAGCCGTTGTTCCCAGCCTTGAGTCGAAGGTCTGGAGGGAGCAAGGCGGTGAGCCACTTTTCGAAAGCTGTGGGTAATGGCATCGAAAAATCCTCCGCGCATTACAAACGCTGCAATGAAAATGATTAGATAAAACAGACCTACATAAAACACATAATTGATCACATTCAGCAGTTCAAAGGCCGGAGAAAAAATGAAAAACAGCAGGCCGGCAGCTATTAAATTAGCGGCAAATACAAAGAGATTCAGCTTCCAATGCATAGACGGGACTCCTTCAGGAATTTTATAACGCCCATTATTATAGCACAATTGCTGTCCACCGCTGAATAGGATCTTTCATTTACGAATAATTGCCCTGCAGGTAAAAACATTAATGCTTTTCGTATAGACAAAGCGAATAAATTTTCATTTTCGCAAAAAATTAAAAAATTAATGAAAATATTCGCAATTTCTTGTATACTTTGTAAATACAGAGATAACAGAAATTTTACACAATAAAATAACGAAAGTTTTGGGGAGGTCAACATATCTTATGAAAAAGACAAAAATGACAGTATTAGCTTCTGCATTAACAGCAAGCACAGTGCTCGCAGCGTGTTCCGGCGGCGGGGGCGGAGAGTCCGGCGGAGACGGCGGCAACGGCGGTGGTGATGGAGGCGGTGAAGGCCAGGCAAGCGGGGATCAGGTAGTCAACCTGGCGCAGTCTGCGGATATTCCTTCCATGGACCCGTCACTCACCACGGATACATACGGTATTCAGTGGACAGGGGAAATTTATGAAGGTCTTTACCGCCTGGGTGAAAACGGAGAGACAGAAGAAGGGATTGCCATGGGAGAACCGGAAGTGAGTGATGATGCGCTTACGTATACATTCAATCTCCGTGAGGATGCCACCTGGACAAACGGCGACCCTGTCACAGCTCAGGATTTCGTTTATTCCTGGCAGCGTGCCGTGGATCCGGAAACGGCTTCTGAGTATGGCCCTTACATGATGGGCGGCGTTATCGACAATGCTACCGAGATCAGTGAAGGCGAGGCAGACCCCGAAGAACTGGGAGTCGAAGCCGTGGATGATTATACGCTTGAAGTAACACTTGAAAAAGCGACACCTTACTTTGAATCATTAGCTACGTTCCCAACCTTCCTTCCATTAAATGAAGAATTTATTGAAGAGCAGGAAGATGATTATGCCCTGGGACCAGACAGCATGATGACGAACGGCCCGTTCACAATGGAAGAGTGGAATCAGGGTGAAAGCATGACGTTTGTGAAAAACGAAGACTACTGGGATGCAGACGCTGTGCAGCTTGAAGAAATCAACGTCCAGGTTGTAAAAGAAGTATCCACTGGCGTTAACCTTTACGATACTGGCGAAGTGGACCGTGCAGGAGTTAGTGCAGAATTTGTGGACGAATACAGCACGGAGCAGGATTTCCGTACGGTAGAGGAGCCGACTGTTTTCTATCTTAAAATGAATCAGGAAGGCAATGAAGCCCTCGATAATGAAAATATTCGTAAGGCTATCCAAATGTCTGTGGACAAAGAAGGATTAACGAACACGATTCTAAACAACGGTTCTATTCCTGCTGAAGGTTTAATGCCTGCAAACTTTGTGTTCAGTCCGGATGGTGAAGAAGACTTCCGCGAGCAGAACGGAAACCTTGCTGAAGTAAACAAAGAAGAAGCTCAGGATCTCTGGGAACAGGGGCTTGAAGAAGTCGGCACCGACAGTGTAGAGGTTGGCTTCCTGGGAGATGACACAGAAACGGCTCAAAACACTAACGCCTATATTAAAGAACAGCTGGAAACCAACCTTGAAGGCTTGACTGTTGATGTTCAGGAAGTGCCTTTCCAGGAACGCCTGGACCGTGACACGAACATGGATTACGACATGCAGTTTGCCGGATGGGGACCAGACTACGTGGATCCAAACACATTCATGAACCTGTTTGAAACTGACGGCGAAAATAACCATATGGGCTACTCCAACGAAGAATATGATTCCCTTCTTGAAGAAGCAAACAGTGATTTGGCTACAGAGCCTGAAGCACGCTGGGACAACTTCCTCCAGATGGAACAGATTCTTATTGAAGAGGATGCCGCAATTTCACCATTGTACCAGCGCTCCCAGGCTTATCTCTGGAACCCGGCGCTGCAGGGAGTTATCGTAAACTCTGCCGGTCCTGATTTTGAATACAAATGGGCCTACATGAACGAAGACGCGACAGAAGAATAAAAATTAAATAAAATAATATTTTCAGGGGGCAAGAGAGTATATCCATGATAATTGGCTTATACTCTCTTTTCCCTTGTTTCCTGTTAATTTACAAATATGAGCAGCAAAGAAAAACATCATGAAATCTCCAAGGAGGAAAAAAGCACATGGCTCGTTACATTGTCACAAGAATGGTCTACATGGTGATTACACTCTTTATTATCGCCAGTATTACATTCTTTCTTATGAAATTAATGCCGGGGACACCGCTGAGCGCTGCCGACCGCCTGCCGGAAGCCCAGCAGCAGATTGTGCTGGAGCAGTACGGATTGGATAAACCGGTGCCGCTGCAATATGTTGACTACATGCTTGGCCTGGTCCAGGGAGACCTGGGGGTTTCTTTTCAGTTTGATAACCGGGATGTTTCCTCAATACTTGAGAACCGTATCGGCCCATCCCTGCAGCTCGGGATTCAGTCGTTAATCATAGGTTCTATTTTAGGCGCTATACTAGGGCTGATTGCTGCTATTTTTCATAACGGTATTTTAGACTTTGGTTCCACGCTGCTTGCAGTTATTGGGACTTCTATTCCCTCCTTTATTTTTGCAGGGCTGCTTCAATATTACTTAGGTGTGCAATGGCAGGTGCTGCCGGTCGCCACGTGGGGCACATTTGCCCACACTATTATGCCGACAATTGCTTTATTAATATTCCCTATGGCGATTTGTGCGAGGTTTATGCGTACAGAAATGCTTGAAGTACTTAATAAGGATTATATTATGACAGCTAGAGCCAAAGGGGTTAAATGGTCTTCTGTAATTTTGAAGCACGGGCTGCGCAATGCGCTGATCCCATTAATTACAGTGCTCGGTCCGCTTGCGGTCAGTCTGTTGACTGGAACGCTTGTTATCGAGCAGATCTTTGCGGTGCCGGGGATCGGGGAACAGTTTGTCACAGCTGTAACGACTAACGATTATCCAATGATTATGGGAACAACGCTGTTTTTCAGTTTCTTGTTCGTTCTGATTATTTTAATCATTGATATTCTTTACGGCATCATCGATCCGAGAATCCGCCTGGATGGAGGGAAATAAGACATTATGCAGCACGAAAATGATAAAGAAAAAAAATATAATAAGGAATTGTTTTCCCCGGCAGATGTCAATGAGGAGGAAACAGAGAAAATCAACCGCCAGAGCCGGACGTTCTGGCAGGATGCGTTCCGCGCGCTGCGTAAAAACGTAGCAGCTATGATTTCTCTGGCCGCTTTAGTGTTAATTACGCTGCTCGCGATATTTGGCCCAATGATGAATGAATACACGCCGAGGGAGCAGGATTTATCGAGGTCCAATCTGCCTCCAAAGGCACCTGTTTTAGAAAACATTGGGTTTTTAAATATGGACGGCCAGGAAACCTATGTATTCGAGCATATCTCCGCCGAGCAGGCGCAGATGAACGCTGAAAGCCGTTTCGGTGAAGGGGACTACGTAGAATATGAAACGCTGAGTGAAGGCGACGGTTCGGTAGGATCCGCCCAGGTTCAGGCGAGTGTTGATACTTATGCAGAAGCCGGGGTGGAAGAGAACTTTTGGTTTGGTACAGACCGGCTCGGTCGTGATCAGTGGACAAGAACGTGGGACGGTACAAGGGTATCGCTCTACATTGCCCTGATTGCGACGCTGCTTGATTTGTTTATCGGTGTTGCCTATGGTGGTATTTCCGGCTTCTTTGGCGGAAGGACAGATAACATTCTGCAAAGAATACTCGAAATTCTCTCCGGTATACCGAATTTGGTTATATTAATTCTGATGATTGTCGTACTCGATCCGGGTATCCTTTCCATATCGCTTGCGATTGCGATTACCGGATGGATCGGGATGTCGCGTATCGTCCGGGGAGAAATTCTTAAGCTGAAAAACGAAGAATTTGTGTTGGCTTCCCAGACGCTCGGTTTATCTAACTCCAAAGTTATTACAAGGCATCTGGTGCCAAATACATTAGGCTTAATCATTATAAACACGATGTTTACAATTCCGAATGCGATTTTCTTCGAAGCTTTTCTGAGCTTTATCGGCCTTGGACTGCAGGCGCCGAATGCTTCGCTCGGGGTGTTGATTGATAACGGCTTTGATGCTCTGCAGACTACGCCGCACGTATTAATATTCCCAGCCGTCGTGCTATCGGTGTTAATGATTGCCTTTAATATTCTGGCTGACGGTATGCGTGATGCGTTTGATCCGAAGATGCGCGATTAGAATGTGGGAGGAACGAACATGAGTAATGAGACCATTTTAGAAGTGAAAAATTTAAGTGTTTCCTTTAAAACCGCCAACGGTGAAGTTCAGGCGGTAAGAGACATTAGTTTTTCAGTCGGAAAAGGGGAAACGCTGGCGATCGTAGGCGAGTCCGGATCGGGTAAATCGGTGACGACAAAAGCGCTGATGGGCCTGCTTCCGGCGCCGAAGGGTTATATTAAAAACGGCAATATTCTATACGGGGATGAGGATTTTGCCAAGCTGAGCGATAAACAGATGACCAAATACCGGGGCAAGGATTTTGCGATGATTTTCCAGGATCCGATGACGTCCCTGAACCCGACGATGAAGGTAGGAACGCAGGTGATGGAAGGGCTGCGGATGCACCGCGGCATGAACAAAGAGGAAGCGAAAACAGAAGCGGTGCGGCTTCTGGAGCTGGTCCGGATTCCGGATGCGAAGGCAAGGATGGATCAATATCCACACCAGTTTTCGGGCGGTATGCGCCAGCGGGTGGTCATTGCTATTGCACTTGCCTGCGACCCGAAGGTATTGATCGCAGACGAGCCGACAACAGCGCTCGACGTAACGATTCAGGCTCAGATTCTCGATATCATGAAAGACATCCAGCAGGAGTTTGAAACCTCGATCATTTTCATTACGCATGACCTGGGTGTTGTGGCAAATGTGGCGGACCGGGTGGCAGTTATGTATGCTGGTAAAATTGTAGAAATCGGTTCTGTTGATGAACTCTTTTATAACCCCAAGCATCCGTATACATGGGGCCTCCTAGGCTCCATGCCGACAGTAGACCAGCGCGAGGAAGAGTTGTTTGCCATCCCGGGGACGCCTCCGGATCTGCTTCATCCTCCCAAGGGAGACGCTTTTGCTCCCCGGAACCGGTACGCGCTGAAAATCGATTATGAAGAACAGCCGCCGATGTTTCAGGTCTCTGAGACGCATTACGCAGCGACATGGCTGCTGCACGAAAACTCACCGGATGTACAACCACCCGCCTCAGTACAGCAGCGCATTGAGGAGATGGACGGGAAATGGGAGGCAGGACAGTAGATATGAGTGATGAGAAATTACTGGAAATCAAAAATCTGAGTCAGCACTTTAAAACAGGCAGAAAGAGTGTCGTTCGGGCAGTCGATGGCTTGAATTTTGATATATATAAAGGTGAAACGTTTGGCCTTGTAGGAGAATCGGGCTGCGGAAAGTCAACGACCGGGCGCTCGATTATCCGCCTGTATGAAGCGACTAGCGGCGAGGTTTTGTTCAAGGGAGAAAATGTGCAGGGGAAAAAATCCAAGGCGGAGCTGAAAAAATTTAACCGCCAGATGCAGATGATTTTCCAGGATCCATATTCCTCGTTGAACCCGCGGATGAAGGTCATTGATATTATCGCGGAAGGCATTGATATTCACGGACTTGCAAAGGATAAAGAGGAGCGGCGTCAGCGTGTGTATGATCTGCTCGAAACGGTCGGGCTGAGCAGGGAACACGCGGAGCGCTATCCACACGAATTCAGCGGGGGCCAGCGCCAGCGGATCGGGATCGCGCGGGCGCTTGCTGTGAAGCCGGAATTTATCATTGCCGATGAACCTATTTCGGCTCTCGATGTGTCGATTCAGGCACAGGTCGTTAACTTAATGAAAAAGCTTCAGCGGGAAGAGGATTTAACGTACTTGTTTATTGCCCACGACTTGTCCATGGTAAAATATATCAGCGACCGTATCGGTGTCATGTATTTTGGACGTCTGGTAGAGCTTGCTTCGAGTGAAGAGCTTTACAGAAATCCACTGCATCCGTATACGAAATCGCTTCTATCCGCGATTCCACAGCCGGACCCGGTACACGAACGCACAAGACGCCGGCTTGCTTATAACCCGGAAGATCATGACCAGAGCGAAGAGCCTGAATTCCGGGAAGTAACAAAGGATCACTACGTGCTGTGCACAAGTAAAGAATTTGAAGAGATGCAGCAGCAGGCACCGGTATAAAATATATCTCCCCGTTCCATAAGCCGTAGAGGAACGGGGAAATTTTCTTTCTGTATGGGTTGATCAACGGTTGGGCCTGTGCTATGATTATCGTTGTCAGTCACCAAGCTACATATTTTTCAGCACGGAGGAGTACCCAAGTCTGGCTGAAGGGAGCGGTCTTGAAAACCGCCAGGGGCTTTGCGGCCCGCGGGGGTTCGAATCCCTCCTCCTCCGCCATTAATTTACCAGTGATAACTGCCCGAGACGGCAGTTTTTTTTAACGCCACTACCCGTTACAAGTGAAAAGAGGGCAGACGGTAATGGATCTACATACATATTGGATGCAGGAAGCCATCCGCGAGGCAGAGCAGGCAGAAGCAGCTGGAGAAGTGCCTATCGGTGCGGTCATCGTTTATCAGAATGAAGTGATAGGTCGGGGACGGAACAGGCGTGAGGAAGATCAGCAGGCCTCTGCTCATGCTGAGATGATTGCCATTCAGGAAGCCTGTACGTTTTTAAACAGCTGGCGGCTTGAGGAATGCACGCTTTACGTTACGCTTGAACCGTGTCCGATGTGCGCAGGGGCTATTGTGCAGTCCCGGGTGCCTTCCGTCGTTTTTGGAGCGTACGACCCAAAGGCAGGCTGCGCCGGAACGCTGATGAACCTGCTTCAGGAGGAGCGCTTTAATCACCGCTGTGACGTCATTCCCGAAGTTGAAAGCACCACCTGTGCACGTCTTCTCACGTCATTTTTCCGGCGAATGAGAGATAAGAAAAAGAATAAAAAGAAAGAAAACGGGGAATAGCTCTACAGTCGTTTAATTCTATTTGGAATATAGAAGCAGGCCGTGCTATATTTAACAAAATTATTGAATAAACAGGAGGTTTTCCAGTGCGTTCAAATCAATTTACCGTGGAAACGGCGCAAAAGCTTTCCGAAAAGCTGAATGTTCCGGCTGAGCAAATCATGCATACACCACCTCATCTGATTAAAGAAAAAATTGCCGAATGGGAAGAAAAAGAAGTCGGTAAAAGCTCTTGTAAATCCATGTCTGCCGATTAAACTTCACCGGTTGCATATTATCGAAAAAATAGATATACTTATTAATGCGCTTCAATTAGAAGTGCCTAAATAGAGTGAACCCATTTGCCGTGCTAAGTGGGGAGGTAGCGGTGCCCTGTACTTGCAATCCGCTATAGCAAGACCGAATCCCTTTCCGAGGCTTTATTTTTGTAGGGTCTGCCCTGCGTAAGTGGTGTTGACGTCCAGGTTCTGCGCAACGGAAACCCGCGAACCCTGTCAGGTCCGGAAGGAAGCAGCAGTAAGCGGACTCTTCCGTGTGCCGCAGAGCTGCCTGGACCGAGCAAACTGCGCAGGTAACGCTTATGAAAATATTGTCGAAGAAAGGTGCACGGCTCTATAAACATATCAGCTAAACGATTCCGTTTCAGGGGTCGTTTTATTTTTATATTTGCATGCCTCCTCAGGTCGTTTGAGTTTTGAAAATACCTTTATAAATAGGTATAATGGACAGAGGAAGAAACGGAAAAGAAGGGGGGAAACATGGTTGGGCCATCAAGCTTTATACCGGATGTGGCGGCCGCAGCTGCTCGAAGACGTAGTGGGCCAAGAACATATTACAAAAACGCTTCAAAACGCCCTCGTGCAGGAAAAATTCTCCCATGCTTACTTATTCAGCGGTCCAAGAGGAACAGGAAAAACGAGTGCCGCTAAGATCTTCGCCAAAGCAATTAACTGTGTGCAGGCTCCGACAGCTGAACCATGTAACGAGTGTGATGCCTGCAGAGGCATTATGGACGGTTCAGTCGTTGATGTGATAGAAATTGACGCTGCCTCCAATAACGGAGTGGATGAAATTCGTTATATCCGCGAAAACGTGATTGCCGCTCCGAGGGATATCCGTTATAAAGTGTATATTATCGATGAGGTGCACATGCTGTCGACCGGGGCTTTCAATGCGCTGCTGAAAACATTGGAAGAGCCTCCGAAGCATGCTGTTTTTATTTTGGCTACCACGGAGCCGCATAAAATTCCGCTTACAATTGTTTCCCGCTGTCAGCGTTTTGATTTTAAGCGTATCCAGCCGGAGACGCTGGTCGAACGCATGAAATATATACTTGAGGAGCAGCAGGATTCAGCGGAGGAGCAGGCACTTTACCTGATTGCCCGGGCGGCGGAGGGTGGAATGAGGGATGCCCTCAGCCTGCTTGACCAGGCAATGTCGTTTGCTGAAGATGCGGTACAGGCAGAAGACGTACTGGCGATCACCGGTGCCGTTTCGCAGCAGTTTTTGACAGATACCGTGCGTGCATTGAAGGAACAGAATACAGCTGAAGCGGTGCAGGCAGCCGACCGTCTGGTAAAGGAAGGCAAAGACCCGGTTCGTTTTATGGAAGACATCATCTACTATCTCCGGGATATGCTGCTGCACCAGGCAGCTCCGGGGATGCAGGAGCTGCTGGACCGGGCTACACTTGATCAGGAATTTGAATCCCTGTCTTCTGATGTCCCGGCAGAATGGATTTACCAGATGATTGATCAGTTAAATAAAATTCACCAGGATATGCGCTGGTCTAGTCATCCTAAAATCTTTTTGGAGGTTGCGCTGATTCAGTCCTGCCACCTCTCTTCCGGAGGTACCGCCCCGGTGGCAGAAAGCAGTATTTCGGATGACAGAACTGAGCGTCTCGAAAACCGTATTGCGTCGCTTGAAAAAGCATTGAAAGAAAAACCAGGGCCCCCGGCAGCTTCGGTTCAGGAAGCTTCGGCAGCTGAAGAGCCGAAGCCGGAGCCGGCCAGGCGTGCTTCCAAAAAAGGAGCTTCTTCTTCCCCGTCACAGGGTAAAGTTAAAGAGATTCTAAAAACAGCGACGAAGCAGGACCTGCAGGACCTGGCCAATCAATGGAACAATGTGATGAATGCGATGCGGGCGAGAAGCGTGCCCGGACATGCTTGGCTGAACAACTCTAAACCAGTGATTGTGAATGAAACAGCCGTGCTTTTGGCTTTTAAAAACGAAATGCACCGCAATATGATTGAAACAAAGTTCCGCCAGGAAGTTATCGACGCCCTTCGGGAAATCACAGGGAAAGAACTGGAGCCATACACGATCCTTTCAAATGAATGGGAAAGGGTTAAGGAAGATTATAAGCAGCATCAGCAGGAAAATGGAACGGAAGCAGCAGAGAGCGAAGAAGCCGAAGCTCCGGAAAATTCACAGGAAGAGGCGCCGGATCCGTTGGTGGAAGAAGCAGTGAAGCGCTTCGGCTCTGAGTTTGTCGAAGTCGTGGATCACTAATATGAGGAGGAATTTATAATGAAAAACCAGGCAAATATGATGAAGCAGATGCAGAAAATGCAGAAGGATATGCAGAAAGCTCAGGAAGAACTGAAGGAAAAATCGGTAGAAGCAACTGCCGGCGGCGGAGCTGTAAAAGTAGTAGCTTCCGGGGATAAACAGATTTTAGACATTGAAATTGACGAAGATGTTGTTGATCCGGACGATGTTGAAATGCTTCAGGACCTTATGCTTGCAGCAATGAACGAAGCACTGAAGAAAGTGGATGAGCTTGTTGAGCAGGACATGGGGAAATTTACTAAAGGAATGAACATTCCCGGAATGTTCTAGGAGGAGATCAGGTGCAGTATCCGACACCTATTTCGCAATTAATCGACAGCTTTATGAAGCTGCCCGGCATCGGCCCGAAAACGGCCGGCCGGCTGGCTTTTTATGTATTAGATATGAAAGAAGACGATGTTCTCGAATTTGCCAAAGCGCTTGTTAATGCAAAACGGGAACTGACATATTGTTCGGTCTGCCACCACATTACTGATACGGATCCATGCTATATCTGTCAGGACAAGCAGCGCGACCGCTCTATCGTATGCGTCGTGCAGGACGTCAAAGACGTTATAGCTATGGAAAAAATGCGGGAATTTTCAGGGCTGTACCACGTGTTGCACGGGGCGATTTCCCCGATGGACGGTGTCGGGCCCGAGGACATTAACGTGCCGGATCTGTTAACCCGGCTGCAGGACGAGCAGATTCAGGAAGTGATCATCGCGACGAACCCGACTATTGAGGGAGAAGCTACAGCTATGTATATTTCGAAGCTGTTAAAACCAACTGGTATGAAGGTGACAAGAATTGCTCATGGTCTGCCAATCGGCGGGGATCTGGAATACGCTGATGAAGTAACATTATCAAAAGCCATTGAAGGACGTCGCGAGCTGTAGGGGGATCTGTATGCCACTGAAAAAGAAGCTGAAAAAACAGGAGCTCGAACGGCTGAAGGACCATATCTACGATGCGAAGGAAAAAATGGAGCAGTATCAGCAACTGTTGAATAAAAGCGTGGAGCCGTCGGAAGAGCTTACGATCCAGTTTAAAATTCATCAGGCCAAGTATGTTTTTTTACTCAAAGAAGCAAGGCATCAGAGGTATGAAGTAAAAACAAGCCCGTTTATTCGGAATTAATACAAAAAAGCCGCTTTAGGCTTCTGGGATATCCGGAATCTGAAGCGGCTTTTTACATAATAGGAAAGAAACACTCAGATTAAGAAAGTAGATATTATTCAAATTTTGTTGTATTACTTCCTTAAAAGCCTCATGATACGATTATTTTTGAAAGCGATTACATTAATGAGGGGGATATATCATGGGGAGTAGATGGAAAAAGCCGGTAGCGGCTTCACTGGCTGGTGTACTAGCGCTCGGTGGGCTCGCTGCGTGCGGAAATGACAGTAGCAGCGGCGGCGGAGATGACGATGTGGTAACGCTCAGCTACTGGAAATCGGCTGATACAGGACGTCCTGATTTTGAAGCATTCATGGAAGTAGTAAATAAATTTAATGATGAACATGAGGATATCCAACTGGATGTAAATACAACACCGAATGATGATTATCGTACAAGGTTAAATACACGGGCCGCTGGCGGGGACCTGCCGGATGTATTCCAGGTATGGCCGGGAGCAGAGCTCCGACCGCTTGTGGAAGCGGGCGCGGTGGAGCCGATTGATGATATAGAGGATTACTGGCTTGACAGCGGTTTACTGGAAGAGGGATCCTTTGATGAGTTTACAATAGAAGACAACACATACGCAGTGCCGGTAAATAGTAACCCAACACATTTTATATACTATAACAAGGATATGCTAAGTAAGGTCGGATATGACAGCTTTCCTGAAGATTACGACGGATTTCTGCAGCTTATTGAAGATCTAAAGGATGAAGATGTAACGCCAATATCTCTTGGAAATTCAGGCGGATGGGTTTTGCAGTCAGTCTACATCTCCACTATAGCGGACCGGTTTACAGGTCCTGACTTTTTGGAGGATGTGGAAAATGGAGATAGAAAATTTACTGATCCAGAGTTTATCCAGGGTCTTGAGGTCATTGAAGAATTAAATAACATGGAAGCGTTTAATAATGATTTGAATACGATTGACAGTATGCAGATGATAGATCAATTTCTGCAGGAGGAGTCTGCCATGGTAATGGATGGCAACTGGGCGGCTACTGAAATTATTGAAAATAAACAGGAGGATCAGAATATTGGTCTTGCTACGATTCCTTTAGGGGATCGTAACAGCATTTCAAATACAATGGGAAGCGCGAGCGCGATTAACAGTGATATCTCTGACGAGAAAAAAGAAGCAGCCAAAGAATTCTTAAAATGGCTCTATAACGAGGAGTTGTTTAAAGAGCTTCAATCGGTGGGACGGATTGTACCGACAAATGTAGAAAATCCAAATGATGAACTGGATCCGCTTATAAAAGAAATGATGGAGCTTACGCAGGAGGCAGAAAATGCCCCAGTGTATGATGCCACTCTCACTCCGAGCTTAAACGATGAACTTGAAAACCAGCTTCAGGCTTTAACTCTAGGGGAAACGACGCCGGAAGAAATCGGTGAAGCTTTGCAAAAAGAAGTAGAGTAGTTCAGCCTGTCTGCCTATCAGAGACAATTTCGTATATACTAAGTAAAAGGAGGATAACCGAATTCCAGGTTTATCCTCCTTTTTGTTCAAAGAAAGGAGGGCAGGGCAGTGAGTAAAAAGCTTCAAGTAAAGGACTGGAGCCTCAAATCAAAATCAACCATCATATTTCTTTGCCTGGCTACGCTTCCTATCTTAGCAGTAAGCGTTATCTTTTTTTATCAGTCTAACAATATTCTTCGTCAACAGGCCCTTGAAACCTCCAATCAAAACCTTTCTTCCATTGAAGCTGACTTAAGTAACACAATGAGAGAGATTGAGGATATTTCGGAATACATTATATATAATAACGAATTCCATCAGTATTTGACCCTTGAAGACGGAGAAGCCACGGTGGAAGAATTCAGCAACATGAATGAAAATCTGCGCGCATTTTTCACCTTTCATTTAACAAATAAAAGTTATTTTCAGTCTGTTTTTATTGAAGGAGAAAATGGACGTTCCATTATGATGGGGGACTATGTTGAAGACGAAAATGAGAAGTGGGTCAAGGTCTCGAGAGAACTGGAGGGTCGGGTGCTGTGGACAGATCCATACGAAGTGCAGACGGGTTTTCCGGCAGAAGAGAAAAAAGTGATCAGCCTGTTTCGCCAGATTAACAGCAGGTATGATTTTACGAATTCAATAGGAGAGGTACGGATCCACTTAAATGAGCAGCAATTGTATGATTACTTAATGAGCGATCTGGAAAACGACTCCAGCGATTTATTTGTACTGAGGGAAGATGGCACATTGATGCTTCATGCAGACAAAGAAACCGCCGGAAGCTCTTTTTCCGACCAAACACTTATGCGGCGAATAAAAAACGAACAGGAAGAGCCCTTTAAATACAGCTACAACGGCGAAGATTATTACGTTTCCTCCAAGCAGCTCGAAGATTTATATCTTGTTTCTATGGTGAAGGAATCGTATATAGCAACGGAGCTTTCCAATGTACGCCATATTACTGCCGGTATTATCATTGGCACTATTCTTTTAAGTATCCTGGTCATCACAGGCTTTTTCATGTTTGTTTTGAAGCCTATAGGAGCCTTAACACGAGAAATTAAAAGGGTGGAAAAGGGAGATTTTACTGCCCGGGTGGAAGTAGCTTCCAAAGATGAAATCGGTACGCTAAGCAGACGTTTTAACCGAATGGTGCAGGAAATTCAATCATTGATCAATACAAAATATAAATTGGAGCTCAAGACGAAGGAATCAGAGCTGAAGGCGATGCAGAGTCAGATCAATCCGCATTTTCTATATAATACTCTGGACATGATCCGATGGTCAGCGAGGCTGGAAAACGCCCCTAACACTGGTAAAAGCATTGAAGATCTTTCCCGGATTTTCCGGCATACCTTAAGCAAGGGCAACACTTGGGTGGACCTTGAAGATGAATTAATGAGTACGAAAAGTTATTTGGAGCTTCAAAAACGAAGAATGGGGGCAAAACTTCATTACTCATTATTTGTGGAAACAGGACTGGAGCATGTGCCCGTCATGAAAATGATTGTGCAGCCTTTGATTGAAAACAGCATTGAGCATGGAATGGGAGCTAATAAACAGACGATCCATATCGATGTCCGGGCTTATCAGGTGGGAGAGAAGCTTATTATAGATGTCATAGATAATGGGCTGGGCATTGGGGCTTTGGATATTAAAGAATTAAAAAGCAGCTCTCCTGAATCGCGTCAGGGATTTGCGCTGCAAAATATTGAGAAGCGTATTACCACTACTTACGGGGAAGCCTTTGGTTTGAATCTGGTGCCGGCAAAGAAAGGAACGCATATTCAAATACATTTCCCTGTTTTAAAAGAAAAAAATACCGAATCGTACCTCGACCATGAGGAGGGGGAGGCAAATGACAACGAAAATACTGATCGTGGACGATGAACCTATGATCTGCGAAGGGCTTTCTCAAACGATTGATTGGAAAAGCATTGATGTAGAGGTAGAAGGTGTAGCTTATGACGGTATCGAGGCATTGGACATATTAAAAGAGCACAAAATAGATATCGTTCTTACGGATATTACGATGCCTAATATGGATGGCCTTGCTTTAACAGAAGAATTGACAGCGCTCCATCCGGATATAGAAGTGATTATGTTCAGTGGATATGATGAATTCGAATACGCTAGACAGGCTCTCCGCCTGGGAGTGAATGACTTTTTACTGAAGTCAATCGACATTGAAGAGCTGTTAACAATCGTAAAACGACTTCAGCACAAAAAACATTATGATAGTAAAGACTATAATGATCCGGGGGAGAAGCTAAAGCTTGCAGTGCAAAAACAGCTTTTCCGTCACCACATTACAGTTGGAGAAATGGTTCGATGGGAAGAACAGTACGAAAGCTATTACGTAGTGGTTGCAGAAATAAAGGAATATGCCCTTGGGAAAGGACGAATAGAAAAAGAAGGGCAGAAAGAGCAGTTGATGCAGATGTTTGAAGAAAATCTGGCGGTGTGGTCTAAGCAATTCGTCCGCGTATGGAGGCATGAAAATGAATGGATATATATATGCTGTGGGGACGACTCGGGCCTGACTGTAAAGAAAGAACGAATAACGAAACTGCAGGAACAAATCGAAGAGAAAGGGATAAACGTCCAGGCAGCAGTGTCTGCTTCCGGGTCTTTTCAAGATATCCGAAGGCTCTATGAACAAGCGGATACATTTTTAACCAGCATTAGAGGTACCTCTAAACGCGTTACATCCAGGCTAAATGAAAAAATACAGGAACCATCCCTGTCGGTTACAAAAGCCTTTCAGGATCAGCTGGCTGTTTTTATTATGGAAGGACGAACTGGAGAGGCGAAAGAACTTGTACAGAAAGTATTTGACGAATTAATTGAAAAAGATACAGCTGTTGAACCAGCCTTCCGTATGATGAGAGAGCTTGAAGTAGTAATAAAAAACAAGGTGTTTTCCCAAATACAGGAGCGGACGTTTGATATAAATGAGTTTAAGCTTCAGCAGGATGTCGATATGCGTATTTATAATACAGTCGAAGATATTCAAAGCTTCTTCATGGAGGATATGCTTCGCATGGCCGGAGCTTTATCAAACAGAAAAGAAACTAATTGGATCATTGATCAGGTGCTCAGCTACATGAAGCACAATTATCAGCACGATCTGCAGGCAAAAACGATCGCTGAAGATCACTTCATTACTCCAAATTATTTCAGTATATTATTCAAGCAGGAAACAGGATTGAGCTTTTCAGATTATTTAAATACGCTCCGCATCGAAAAAGCCTCAGAGCTGCTGGTCACTACTTCAAACCGGGTATTTGAGATTGCCGAATATGTCGGCTACAGCGAGTACAAATATTTTGTGAAGGTGTTCAAGAAATATAAGGGAACGACCCCTACGCAGTACCGGGCTATGAATACAACAAATACTCAATAAATGTGGATATTATGTTAAAAAAGTCGATTTTTTGTATAAGCCACTCCTTTTATAATCAAAATGTAAGCGTTTTCTAAAAAGGGGTGGGAAAAATGCACTTGCTCAGAAGTCCATGGAAAATTGGTTTAGGTTTGGTGCTGCCATTGATTATTTATATGGTATTTGGCATTATTCCGATTTTTATTTCTTTCTACTATTCTTTTATGGCCTGGGACGGCTTCTCCGCCATGAGCTTTGTCGGAATAGAAAATTACATTACTGCATTTCAGGATTCTACGTTCTGGCTGTCACTGCGTAATAATATTTTAGTGGTGCTTGCCTCTGTACTTGGACAAATTCCAATTGGGCTGGGTCTGGCTCTATTATTAAACCGGAAAATTAAAGGAGCGAAGTTCTTCCGGACGATCGGTTTTCTTCCAGTAGTTATTTCGACCGTGGTCATCTCTATTACATGGAGAATGATCTACAACTCAGAGCAGGGTCTTCTTAATAATTTACTGGAGACTACAGGGCTTGGTTTTCTCCAGCAGAACTGGCTTGGCGACCCGGATTCCGCCATATTTGCTATTTTAATTACGATAGTCTGGCAGTTTGTTGGCTTGTATTTCATTATATTTCTTTCTGCTCTCCAGACGATTCCCAAGGAGCTGCTCGAAGCAGCAGAACTTGACGGGGCAGGGGAATGGCATAAGATCATTCACATTACACTTCCTTCTATCCGAAACGTTATTTTAGTCGCGATTGTCCTGTGCATAAGCGGTAGTTTAAAAACATTTGATTTGATTTATGTTATGACGCAGGGAGGACCCGCGCATTCCACAGAGGTAATGGCTACCTATATGTACAGCGAAACATTTGAAGGTTTGAGCTACGGGTATGGAAGTGCGCTTTCGATTTTAATTCTCGTATTCAGCTTAATCCTGATTTTGATCACGACAAAAGTAATGGGCGTTAAAAGAACATAGAGAAGGGAGAAAAGAAATATGATGGGAAATAAAGTAGAACCAAGAGAAGCGGCTCCCGTAGACCGGGACGCTGTGGCGAAAACAAAAAGAAAACTCCGGCGGACGCTTGTATACATCATTTTAATTTTATTCACCATCGTGAATGCGTACCCTATCTTCTGGATGATCATGAACGCATTTAAAACGAGCCAGGATTTTTCGTTAAATCCGTTCGGGCTTCCGGCTAATTGGGTTTTCGAAAACTTTCAGGATGCGTGGGTAACAGCAAATATCGGTACATTTTTCTTTAACAGTGTATTGGTCGGGGCGGTGGCTGTGCTGATTTCTATTTTTTCCGGCGCACTTGCAGCCTACTTTTTATCCAGGTTTGAATTCCGGGGTAAAAAATTCATTTATGGCTTTCTCGTGATTGGTCTTTTGATCCCGATCCACGCCACACTCGTACCGATGTATATTCTTATGCAGAATTTAGGAATTTTAAATACATACTGGGCATTAATTTTCCCGTATGTAGCGTTTAATCTGCCTATCACAGTATTTTTACTTACCAGCTTTATGAGTTCGTTCCCGAAGGAAATGGAGGAATCAGCAATTATGGACGGGTGCGGGGTCTTCCGTATCTTTTGGTCCATTATTCTGCCAATGACAAGGCCGGCCATTGCTACGGCAGTCATCATCAACTTTATTAATAACTGGAACGAGTTTGCATTCGCCCTGGTGCTTATCAGCGACGAAGCGCTTCAAACACTGCCACTCGGCCTGGCAAACTTTGCAGGAGCCTATACAACAAATTATCCGGCTCAGATGGCAGGGTTAACCCTTGTACTGGTCCCGACAATCATTTTTTATCTGCTGATGGAAAAGCAAATCGTAGAAGGTATGACGCAGGGAGCTGTAAAAGGCTGATATTTTTAAAATGAAGGAGACGAAAATATGTCTACTAAAACATTAACTATTCCAGAAAATTTTATGCTCGGGGCCGCGCTGTCGGCCTGGCAGTCGGAGGGCTGGTCCGGGAAGAAGGAGAGCCAGGATTCATATATGGACCTTTGGTATAAAAATAATCGGCATGTCTGGCATGACGGCTATGGTCCGGCCGTGGCCACGGATTTCCGAAATCGGTACAAAGAAGACATCAGCTACATGAAAACCATCGGTCTGACGCATTTTCGCACCTCGGTGAACTGGTCCCGGTTTTTAACCGATTATGAAAATGCCATTGTTGATGAAGATTATGCTTCGTATGTGGAGGACATGGTGGATGAATTAATCGCCCAGGGGGTAGAGCCGATGATCTGCCTCGAGCACTACGAGATTCCCGCCGAGCTGTTTGAGCGGTACGGCGGATGGGAGTCAAAGCATGTCGTGCTTTTGTTCGAAAAATACGCTGAAAAAGTGATGGACCGGCTCGGGGACCGGGTCAAGCACTGGCTGACGTTTAATGAGCCCATCGTGCCGCAGACCCGCATGTATTTGGATGCGATTCGTTATCCCTTTGAACAGAACACCAAAAAGTGGATGCAGTGGAACTTTCATAAAACACTTGCGACCGCCCGGGTCGTGAAACTATTCCGGGAAAAACAGCTCGCTGAGAGGACTGGAGCGAAAATCGGTGTCATTCTCAATCCAGAAGTCACGTATGCCCGTTCGACAGCGCCTCATGACCAGGAGGCAGCAAACAAGCACGATCTTTTTTTTAACCGGATGTTTCTGGATCCAACGATTAAAGGAGAGTATCCGGAAGAGCTGTATGAGCTGATGCATAAGCACGATATTGCCTTTACCGCGACCGGGGAAGACCTGGATACGATCCGCAGCTATACCGTGGACTATGTCGGACTGAACCTGTATTTTCCTCACCGCGTGCAGGCACGGACGTCCGGGTGGAACGAGCAGGTTCCGTTTCATCCAAGGTACTATTACGATCCCTTCGACCTCCCTGGGAAAAAAATGAATCCTTACCGCGGATGGGAGATCTTTCCGCGTATTATGTACGATATGGCGATCCGCATGAAAGAAGAGTATGGAAACATCGAATGGTTTATTGCGGAAAACGGGATGGGGGTTGAAAACGAGCAGCGGTTCAAAAATGCGGAGGGAATCATTCAGGATGATTACCGGATTGCGTTTATTACCGAGCATTTAGCATGGCTTCTGGCGGCCGTCAACGAAGGCGTGAACTGCCGGGGCTATATGCTTTGGGCCTTTTCCGACAACGTTTCCCCGATGAACGCGTTTAAGAACCGGTACGGGCTCGTCTCCATCGACCTGGAAAATAATCGGGACCGGACCATGAAAAAGTCCGCCTATTGGTTCCAGAATGTGATCAAAACCCGTACACTTAAGGTGGAAGAAGAGCCTTATAAATAAAAGGGCGGGGATAATATGAATACGTATTTAGCAGTAGATCTGGGCGGTACCTTTATAAAATATGCGTTAATCACGGAAGAAGGAACGATTCAATTAAAAGAAAAAACCAAAAGCCCTGTCAGCGTCGATGCTTTAGTAGAAACAGTAGGCCAGCTTTGTGAAAAGCTCTCTCCTATTCAGGCAGTCGCAGTGAGCTCACCGGGTGCAGTAACTGAAGAAGGTATTATAAAAGGATCCAGTGCTCTTCCCTATTTGCATGGTCCGAATATAAAAAAACTGCTTCAGAAAAGAGTGCAACTGCCGGTTTATATGGAAAATGATGCGAATTGCGCAGCATATGCGGAAGTATGGAAAGGGGCAGGAACCGAAGTCCGGGATATGCTGTCGGTAGTTATTGGAACAGGCATTGGCGGAGCGATTATTAAGGACGGAGTGCTGCACCGGGGAAATAATCTGCACGGTGGTGAATTTGGCTACATGCTGTTAAATGCAGAGGAGTTAGGATTTAGCCAGACGTGGAGCGGATTGGCGTCTACCCAGGCATTGGTACGTCGGTTTGCCAATTCGAAACAAAGAGATCCCGCTGACTATACGGGGGAAGATGTTTTCCGGCTTGCAGATGAACATGATCAGGAGGCTGCAGCAGCTGTAGAAAAATTTTATTACTATGTAGCGGCAGGCATTTACAACCTACAGTACATGTACGATCCGGAATTAATCACTATTGGTGGCGGAGTGAGCGCTCGCGAAGATCTTATTGCAAAAGTGAATGAACAATTGGATAGAATGATGGAATCTCTGCCGCTGGGGAAAATCAAGCCATCGATCGCAGCCTTTAAGTTTCGTCAGCATTCCAACCTCCTCGGGGCTGTGTATCATGGCCTAATGGAGCAGAAGAAAAAAGAACAGCAGAAAAATTCTTCAATATAAACCTTTTATAGTACGGTGAAGATAAAAATAGTATACGTACTGGGGCCAGAAAAGTTTATATTTCTTTTCCGGCTTTTTCTTTAGGTTAATAAACCTTCCGAAAAGGGAAGAGAACTACCGAACAAAAGCATGAACATATTTCAAGCTTTCAGGGAAAGGATGAGTTATTGATGAATAGTTCAATTCCGGAAATCCGTCTGAATGATGGCCTGACGCTTCCAGTCATCGGTTTTGGGACCGCGGCGGTGATTGGAAATGAGGGCGCTAATGCTGTGGACCGGGCGATTCATG
This sequence comes from Marinococcus sp. LNHM3E3-2.2, assembly GCF_056034385.1. Classification (NCBI taxonomy): domain Bacteria; kingdom Bacillati; phylum Bacillota; class Bacilli; order Caryophanales; family Bacillaceae; genus Marinococcus; species Marinococcus sp. LNHM3E3-2.2. Next base: position 74,318 of record NZ_JBQLIC010000002.1, on the reverse strand, counting down.
CAGGCTATCGTCTGATCGATACGGCATACAACTATGAAAATGAGGGTACCATAGGAGAAGCTGTGCGGCGCAGCTCTGTCCCGAGGCAGGAGCTCCGGATAACGTCCAAGCTGCCGGGACGCTATCAGAAATATGAAAAGGCCGTGCCGGCAATCCAGGAATCGCTGTACCGCGCAGGGCTGGATTACTATGATCTGTATTTGATTCATTGGCCGAATCCGAAGCAGGGGCATTACGTTGAAGCATGGCAGGCGTTGATTGAGGCTAAAAAATGGGGGCTTGTCCGCTCCATCGGGGTATGTAACTTTTTGCCGGAACACCTGGAACATCTTGAAAAAGAGACAGGCGTGAAGCCGAGCATCAATCAAATTGAACTGCACCCGTATTTTAATCAGGAAGAATCAAGAAAATGGCACGAAAAGCATGACATCCAAACCGAATCCTGGAGTCCGCTGGCAAAGGCGAGCGATGTACTGCAGGATGAAACGCTTCGTAAAATAGCAAATAATCATAATAAAACGGTATCTCAGATTATTCTGCGCTGGCATTATCAGCTGGGCACAATACCGATACCGAAATCGATGTCGCCCCGCCGGCAGATTGAAAACCTTTCGATCTTTTCCTTTTCGCTCGATGAGCGCGAAATGGAAATGCTTGCTTCGTTGACTCAGCCGGACGGGCGCATAAATGATCAGGACCCAGCGGTATACGAAGAGTTTTAAACCTGTGCTATATAATATAAAAAAGCCGGAAAGAGGGCGCTCCTCTTTCCGGCTTTTGCGTAAGGATAATATTAAACGGTTTTTGGCACCTGATGGAAGCAGCGCTTGTAGATCCACTCGTAGTCGGACACTTTCAAGTCGCGGGGATTGCCCTCTGTCTGCGGGTCATTCATTGCTTCTTTGGCAAGACGCTCGGTCATATCAGGATTTACGCCCTGCTCTTCGAGGGAAGGAATGTCGAGCTCTTCCGCGAGATCATACATATACTGGATAGAAGCTTTAGCTGCTTCTTCGGTGCTCATGCGTACGGTGTCGATGCCAAATGCCTGGGCAACACGTGCAAAACGCTCCGGGGCACCCTTCCAGTTGTATTCCATTACCGGTCCCATCATAGCTGCGACGCACTGGCCGTGTGCTACTGGAATAATACCGCCAAGTGTCTGGCTCATGGCGTGCGCAGCGCCGGCAGATTCACTGCCGTAGGAAAGGCCTGCAAGCATTGCAGCCTGTGCCATGCCATAACGGGCTTCAAGATCCTCGCCGTCGGCATAGGCACGGCGGATGTATTTTGCAGCGTACTCAATCGCAAGCAGTGCCACCGCATCTGTGACAGGCTGGGCGAATTTCATTGTATAGCATTCAACCGCGTGAGCAATCGCATCAATACCGGTCATGGCAGTTATATGCGGAGGCATGGAAACGTGCAGCTCCGGATCAATGATGGTTACGTATGCCGGGATGAGCGGGCCGCCAGTGTTAAATTTAAATTCGCGGTCTTCGTCTGTGATCACCGCCCACTGGGTTACTTCAGAGCCAGTGCCTGCTGTTGTCGGTACAGTGATGAATGGAGGAATGCGGCGCTCCAGCGGCTTTTTGCCCTCAGCAGCTTCATAATCTAAAATCGAGCCTTCGTGGGTAGCTTCAACGCCGATCGCTTTTGCGGTATCCATCGAGCTTCCGCCGCCGACAGCAACCAGACCATTGCAGTTTTCTGCTGTGTAAAATTTGGAGCCTTCTTCAATAAGACGTACGGGAGGGTTTGGCTCTACCTTGTTAAAAAGAACGACCTCTACACCGGAAGCTTCAAGATTTTCGATAACAGGCTTTGTTACGCCTGCATTATGGATACCCGGGTCTGTGACGAGCAGTACTTTGTCAGAGCCGAGGGCTTTGATTTCTTCACCAATATGTTTGATGGCACCGATGCCGTGCTTGATTGCTGTTGGTACTTCAAATGTGTGATAGCTTAACATGCTTTCGACTTTCATGTTCATGCTCATGGGAAAATCCTCCTTAATGAATGAAAAAAGATCCTTTTTTCCAAAGCGAGGGCTTTTACAAGAAGCTGCACTGGATAAAAAGAATCCTTTTTATATTTTATTTTAGGACTTAATTGTCCCTGCATCCGACGGATCAACGCCGTGACGATAAAATTTTGTATGCATCGGTTCGAGCGGCTCACGCTCAAGGATCAGGTCCGCTGCTTTTTCAGCGATCATGAGTACCGGTGCATGAATGTTTCCGTTCGTCACATAAGGCATGACAGAGGCATCCACGACGCGAAGATTTTCGACACCATGTACTTTCAGCGTCTTCGGATCAACAACGGCCATTGGGTCTGAAGCAGGCCCCATTTTCGCAGTACAGCTTGGGTGCAGCGCCGTTTCGGCATCATTCGCAACCCATTCCAGAATTTCTTCGTCTGTCTGTACAGCGTCCCCTGGAGCGATCTCTCCAGAATTGAATGGTTTCATGGCTGGTTGTGCCATGATTTCACGGGAAATGCGGATCGCTTCAACCCATTCGCGTCTATCCTGCTCCGTGGAAAGGTAGTTGTACACCATGCTTGGATGCTCCCTTGGATCCCTGGAGCGGATCTTCAGGCTTCCTCGTGCATCAGAATACATTGGCCCAACGTGCACTTGGAATCCGTGCTTTGTATCTGCTTTCTTGCCGTCATAGCGTACTGCTACCGGGAGAAAGTGGAACATTAAATTCGGATAAGGAACAGTCTCGTTAGAGCGGACAAAGCCGCCTCCTTCAAAATGATTCGACGCTGCGGGACCTTTACGGCCAAGCAGCCACTGCAGACCGATCCAAGGCATTTTCAACTTATTCAAGCTTGGCTGCATGGAAACCGGCTGCGGGCAGGAATACTGAATATATGCTTCCAAATGGTCCTGCAGATTTTCACCGACACCCGGCAGATCAACGACCGGCTCGATTCCAAGCGAACGCAGGTGTTCTGCGTCCCCGACACCGGAAAGCTGAAGCAGCTGCGGAGAATTGATCGCGCCGCCGGAAAGAATGATCTCTCCTGCGTTCACCTTCAGCGTTTTGCCGTTGTGTTGATAGGTTACACTTTCTGCCTTTGTCCCGTTAAAATCTATGCTTTCAACAAACGCACGGGTTCTTACGGTAAGGTTTTTCCGATTCATGACCGGGTGTAAAAATGCCCGGGAAGCAGACATTCTTCTGCCTTTATGGATATGCTTATCAAATGGCCCGAATCCTTCCTGGCGGTAACCGTTCACGTCCGGTGTGCGCGTATAGCCTGCTTCTACAGCTGACTCAAAAAACGCCTCGAACAACGGGCTCGTTGCTGGTCCCCGTTCCAGCTTAAGCGGACCGTCCTGACCTCGGAACTCGTCTCCTTCTTCAGCTGCCAGCGCGTTTTCCAACCGCTTGAAGTATGGAAGACAGTGCGCGTAGTTCCACTCCTCCATACCTTCGTCTGCACCCCATCGTTCATAATCGAGGGGATTCCCGCGCTGATAAATCATGCCGTTAATAGAGCTGGATCCGCCGAGTACTTTTCCTCGCGCATGCTTAATGCGCCGGCCGTTCATGTATGGTTCCGGATCAGACAGATACTTCCAGTCATAGAGACTCTTTCCTGCAGGGAACGGCAGCGCCGCCGGCATCTGAATCAGTAAGTCCCACGCATAGTCACTTCGCCCTGCTTCTAGTACAAGCACGCTATTATTTCTATCTGCGCTTAACCGGTTCGCAAGTATAGATCCTGCACTTCCTCCACCAATAATTACATAGTCAAATGTTTCACTCATATTGTGCACCCCCAAAGATTTTCTTTGTTTAACGATGTGTGTGAAGCTATATAATAACTTTTGATCCAACTATGTTATTTCGTGGAGAGTTATTAATAAAATGATACTTACTCAACATAAAAAAACGAGAAATGATTTATAGAGTTTATGTCTATAGGAAGGCGTCAGCCTGCGTAAGCGGAAGACGTCGTATTTTTTGCTGGTTTTTTAGAAAAAATTCAGAGCTTCCGGGTTCGTGTTACGGAAGATGTGTTTGGTTTCGGTGTACTCTTCCATGCCTACCTTGCCAAGCTCACGGCCGATGCCGGACTGCTTGTAGCCGCCCCAAGGCGCCTGGGCAAAATAAGGATGGAAGTCATTGATCCAGACGGTGCCAAGACGGAGGCCGGAGGCCACCCGCTCGGCTTTGCTGATGTCGGTGGTAAACGTAGCGCCGGCAAGGCCGTACACTGTGTCGTTCGCTTTTTCCACGGCTTCTTCTTCCGAAGTGAAGGTTTCCACGGTAAGTACCGGGCCGAAGATTTCTTCCTGCACGATTCTCATGTCGGAGCGGCAGTCGGTAAAGATTGTCGGCAGAAGAAAGAACCCTTTTTGGAGCGTTTCGTCGTCCGGGCGTCCGCCGCCGACCGCAACGGTTGCTCCTTCCTGTTTACCGATGTCGATATAGTTTTCGACCTTGCTCAGGTGCTCTGCGGAAATAAGCGGTCCCATCTGTGTTTCTTCATTCTGACCGCTGCCGAGACGAATGTTTTTCACCCGATCAACGATCGCGTTGACGAAATCGTCATGGATAGATTCCTCCACCAAAAGCCGTGCTCCGGCGGAACAAACCTGTCCGGCATGAAAAAAAGCGGCGTTTAGCGCCTGGTCCACGGCAAGATCGAAATCCGCATCGGCAAAAACAATGTTAGGGTTTTTACCACCGAGCTCAAGGGCGATTTTTTTCATATTGGAGGTGGCGGACTGCATGATTTTACGGCCGGTTTCAATACCGCCTGTAAAGGAAATCAGGTCCACGTCCACGCTTTCAGAAAGCTCCGCACCGACGTCGGTGCCTTTTCCGAGCACAAGGTTGGCCACGCCTGCCGGAAGGCCGGCTTCTTCCATCAATTGAAATACCTTGACGGTCGTAAGCGGCGTAATTTCACTTGGTTTGACGATAATGGTGTTTCCCGTTGCAATAGCCGGTGCGATCTTCCAGGATGCCTGCAGCAGCGGGTAGTTCCAAGGGGTGATTTGACCGCATACGCCGACAGGTTCACGGACAACTTTGCTGTCGGAATTGGGCAGTGGAGAAGCGATATATTCGCCGCCGTCTTTATCAGCAAGTCCGGCAAAATAGTGGAACACTCCGGCGATATCGTCCATATCAGCACGGCTTTCGGTCATTGTTTTACCTGTATCGAGCGTTTCGAGCTCTGCGAGTTCTTCCTTATCCCGCTCAATGAGCTGGGCGACCTTTAATACATACGCTCCGCGCTCCGAAGCGGAAGTAGCGGCCCATGGTCCTTTGTCAAATGCCCGGCGGGCAGCCTGTACGGCTTTTACAGCGTCCTCACGGGAGCCTTCGGCTGCCTGCGTAATAACGCTTTGGTCAAGCGGATTAATAATGTCCCGGGTTTTGCCGTTAGCAGCGTCGACCCATTCGCCGTCAATATACATGCGAATATCCATATGTGTATGCCTCCTAGTCGTTAACTTTGTTAAAAAAATATTTAACGTTTTGAATAACCTAAATCTATCAGCTTTCAATTATCTTGTCAAAGACCTTCAGGGAAATTTTCATCCAGCGCCCGGAGTCATTACCCTGAAATAAATAAATTTTAAAATTTTTATTAGGCTCTCTCGCGCGTGCGAGTATATCCGAAGCCTTTTTATTTCCCGGGGAATGCACATAAAGATTAGATTCCAATATTTTTGATTAGGCATTTGACAAGAAATTTTTATACGTTAAGATTAGATACTGTGAAGAAAATATTTAACAAATTGAATTTTTTTAATAGAAAAGGAGGGGCCCATGACGGATTCTCATCACCAGGATGAATGGAGGGAGTCACTCGAAGGCGCCAAAGATATTATCATTGATTCCCTGGCTGAAACCATGGATTTGTACGGTGTCACCAGAAGCGTTGGCACGTTGTATGGGACAATGTATGTTGAAGGCGATATGACGCTGGATGAAATGAGAGAAAAACTCGGAATGAGTAAACCGAGTATGAGCACTGGAGTACGAAAGCTTCAGGAGTTCAATGTTGTAAAGAAAACGCACCGGCGCGGAAAGCGAAAGCAGACCTACGTAGCCGAAAAGGATTTTTTCCGTTTTTTCACCAACTTCTTTGCCCAGCAGTGGGAGAGAGAAGTGCGGACGAATTTGAGCGCTATCGAAAGCGCCTGGGAACAATTGGATATGCTGATTCAGTCGGAAGAAGCAGAAGAATCCATAAAAGAAGAAGCCCGGGAGATTCAGCGAATTCTCAGCCAGTCGATCAAGTACTACAAATGGTTGAGTCGTCTCGTGGAGTCTATGGAAACAGGAGAATTATTTAAATATATTCCGATAGAAGAAGATGATGAAAAAGAGAGATAACAGTTTTACTTTATCTCTCCGGAAAATGTTTTCGCAATATTTAGAATTTTATAAAAAATAGAGGTGTTGCTCGTGATCGAGAAAAATTTAAACTTATTAAAGAGTCTAGGGTTTGTCCTTTTGGTAGCAGCAGTACTGATTTACATAATTGCCACTGGTGACGAAGTGATGTGGAGCGGCTTTATTGCCATGCTTGTTTTCTATGCTTTGATGTACTATGTCGGGGCCTATTTTGCCGCTAAAAAGTCTGATTCTCTCGATGACATGATGGTGGCTAAACGGAGTCTGCCGCTTGTTATCATGATTTTCACGATGGCCGCCACCTGGGTAGGAGGCGGTTATATTAACGGGACCGCAGAATCAACATATGCTGACGGCCTTGTATGGGCTCAGGCCCCGTGGGGTTATGCCCTCAGTCTCATTATCGGCGGTATTTTTTATGCGAGAAAAATGCGCCGTTACGAATTCAAAACCATTATTGATCCGCTCGAGCAGCGGTTTGGCAAGAAAATGGGCGGTCTGCTTTATCTTCCGGCGCTCCTGGGGGAAATGTTCTGGAGCGGCGCGATTCTGACAGCACTAGGCACTACATTCGGTACTATTTTAGGGATCAATTTTACGACGTCGATTGTTATTTCAGCCATTATTGCGATTGCCTACACCGTATTTGGCGGCATGTGGGCGGTTGCCTATACAGATCTTTTACAGATGATTCTGCTGTTGGGTGGTTTGTTTCTTGTGCTGCCGTTTGCCTTTGGCAGCACCGGCAGCCTGAGCGTAAACTGGAATGGTTATCAGGCGGATCTTGGCACCTATGCGAACCTTTTTCCGCCACTTGACGGGTGGAATCATCCGGAATGGGGCAACTATTTCTGGAACTGGTGGGACTATGCCTTTCTATTAATTTTCGGCGGCATTGCCTGGCAGGTTTATTTCCAGCGCGTGCTCTCCGCTAAAGATGAAAAAACGGCTATGTGGTTTTCGATCATTGCCGGTGTAGTATGTATTATTGCGGCTGTCCCAGCCGTTCTTATTGGTATAATCGGCTATAATGTCGACTGGGCGTCCTTTGGTACTTCAGCACCGGAAACAGCGGCCATGGTACTGCCGGAGGTGCTCCAGCATCTGACGCCGGGATGGGTAGCGGCGATTGGCCTCGGGGCTCTTGCAGCAGCCGTTATGTCTTCCATGGACTCCTCGATTCTGTCCGCCTCCTCGATGGCTTCATGGAACATATACCGCCCGCTGCTTCGTCCGAAAGCCTCCAACGATGAACTGAAAAAGGTGATCAAGACCTCGATTGTGATTATCGGGGCGGCTTCTACCCTGATTGCTTTAAATGTTGGAAGTGTATATACTCTGTGGTACCTTGCGTCGGATTTGATTTTTTGTATTTTATTCCCGCAGCTGACCATGGCTCTGTTTTATAAAAATGCGAACGTGTATGGTTCCCTGACAGCATTTATTGTATCTGTCTTTTTGCGCCTTGGCGGCGGAGAACCGGCGATCGGCCTGCCGGTCTTTCTTCCGTACCCAATGATTGAAGACGGGATTGTGCTTTTCCCCTTCCGTACGGTGATCGTTATTATCGCGTTTATTCTTATATTTGTGGTTTCTGAAGCTACAAAGAAAAAGGCTGTTCCAAAGCCGCTTCTCATGCCACATGAACGAGATGACAATGCAGCTTTAGAAAAAAAGCCGTCTAAATAAAGTCAAAAAAAGAGCCTGGAAGCAGCAATGCTTTCAGGCTTTTTGGCGTACAGCGCCGCATATACAAAGAAAACAGCTTCTACAGCTGTATACTGAAGCTTAGGAAGTTTTCGGGAAGGTCAACATACCTGATGGCATTCAGTGTATCTATATTAACATATTTCCTTTGTTTGTCTATTAAACACAAAAAAGAATACCGATAATTAATGCTGTTTTTTAGCTAATATTTGCTTTCCATACCGATAAGCGCCTGTTTTCATATTATTTCATGGTTATTTGCATTATATGGAAATAGCCAGGTAGAAAATGATTGAATTTCATCAGCATTTCTATACAATAAAAGAAGTATTTCAACGTGAATTTGATTAGAAGAGGAGACCCTGATGCTTAAACGTTTTTATTCCTATTACCTTCCTCATAAACAGCTGTTTTTCATCGATTTTTTCAGCGCGATCGCTGTTGCAGCCCTGGATCTGGTCTTTCCGCTTGTTGTCCAGTGGTTTATTGATTCCCTGCTTCCCCAGGAGGATTGGAACCTCGTCGTGTGGGTCTCAGCCGGCCTGCTTGCCATCTATTTATTCAGTGCCTACCTGCAGTACATCGTCAATTATCTGGGGCACAAGCTTGGCATTAATATTGAAACGGATATGCGGCGGGAGCTGTTTAAGAGCGTTCAGGGCCAGTCATACCGATTTTTTGATAATACGAAAACCGGCCACATTATCAGCCGTATCACTAACGATTTGTTTGATATTGGAGAGCTTGCCCATCACGGGCCGGAGGATTTATTTATTGCCGTTATGACGTTTGCGGGCGCTTTTACGATTATGTTTTCGATTAATCCGCAGCTTGCCCTTGTTGCTCTTGTGTTTGTGCCATTTCTGATTGCGCTTATTACCTATACGAATATTCAAATGAACAAAGCGTGGACAAAAATGTACGCAGAAATAGGCGATGTGAACGCCCGGGTGGAGGACAGCGTCTCAGGGGCACGGGTAGTACAGTCCTTTACAAACGAAGCCTTTGAAATCGACCGGTTTGCCAAAAACAACAACCGTTACCGCCGGGCTAAGCTCTCGGGCTACCGGACGATGGGGCACACTACGGCGACTATTTTCTTAACGACCCGTCTTATGATTCTGGCAGTGCTTGTTTACGGTGCGTGGCTCGTTTACACAGGTGCCATTACAAACGGTGAGTTCGTCGGCTTTATTTTGTACGTGAACGTGCTCTTCAAACCGATAGAAAAAATCAGTGCGATTTTAGAGCTGTATCCGAAGGGCATGGCCGGCTTTAAACGGTTCGTGCAAATGACAGATGCAGAAAAAGATATTGTCGACCACCCTGATGCAGTAGAAGCTCCGGTGCTTACAGGTGACATCAGGCTTGAAGATGTCACGTTTGGGTACCATAAAAGCCAGCCGGTGCTCCGGGACATGAAAGTAACGGTACAAGCTGGAAAAACAGTTGCCTTTGTCGGCTCTTCCGGGGCCGGGAAGACGACGATCAGCTCGCTGATTCCGCGCTTTTACGACGTGGACGCCGGTGCTGTGACAATTAACGGTATAGACATCCGGAAGATGACAAAGGAATCCCTTCGTTCCCAGATCGGCATGGTGCAGCAGGATGTGTTTTTGTTTAACGGCACGTTGAAGGAAAACATCGCTTACGGGCGATTGACGGCTGAGGAGGAAGAGATTGAAGAAGCTGCCCGGCTGGCGAACCTGGACGGGTTCGTAGAGGAGCTTCCGGATGGGTATGAAACAGAAATCGGCCAGCGGGGGTTAAAGCTTTCCGGGGGCCAGAAGCAGCGGATTGCAATTGCCCGTGCTTTCTTGAAGAACCCGCCGATTTTAATTTTGGATGAAGCGACCTCAGCGCTCGATAAGGAAACCGAGGCACTGATTCAGCAGTCGTTGACCCAGCTGGCGGAGAACCGGACGACGATTGTAATCGCCCACCGGCTTGCGACGATCCGGCATGCCGATAATATCGTGGTGGTGACCGGCGGCCGTATTGCTGAGCAGGGGACGTATGAAGAGTTGATCCATAAAAACGGCGTTTTTGCTTCGCTGAACAGTGTACAGCTTGAATATCAATAAAATGTTTTCCTCTCCTGAATTTATATGGAGAGGATTTTTTTATGCCAATGCAAAATAAAAACAGTTTGGAGAACAAAGAATTGCAAAAATGAACCGATAGATAATAGTAGAGGGCCTATTACATAGAAAAATATATTTTAGAAAAGAGGATGCCTATGCTGCAATCATTAACGCTGCGAAAAAAATTATACATCTCGTTTTTACTCGTACTGCTGGTGCCAAGTATTATTATCGGCTTCAGCTCCTACACGTCTGCCAAAAATGAAGTCAGGAGCCAGATGAATAGCAATGCCGGGGAAAGCGTTGGTCTTATTAACCAACAGGTGGATGAAGAAATGAATGCAAGAATTGCTGATATCAGCCATTACGCCGGCCTCGTCACCGAAGAGTCATTTACCGATCCTGAAGCCGAAGAACGTATGCTCGACACCTTTAATGACTATATTCAAACACATGGCAAGGTTATTTCCATCTACACGGGCTCGAATGAAGGAGAAACACTGTTTGCATCGGATCAGGGGGAACTGCCGGAGGATTATGATCCAACCGAACGTCCATGGTTCCAGGAAGCAGTCGAAGCTGGGGGTGAGGCAGTACTTACTGATGTTTATGTAGATGCAGCAACAGAAGCCCAGATCGTAACGATTACCCAGCAGCTGGATGACGGCTCGGGGGTAATGGCTATTGACTACGATTTATCCTCCCTGGAGTCTCTGGCAGCAGGAGCGGCCATTGGTAAAGAAGGATATGTTGTATTGGCGGATACGCAGGGCAATTATATGGTTAACCCTAACGCAGAACCTGGAGAACCTATGGAAGAAAACGTCTACAGCCAAATCGACGGTAAGAGTGACGGCCATTTTTCGTACACGCTGAACGGGGAAGCAAAGGAAATGGAATTTATAAAGAATGAAACCACCGGCTGGACGGTCGGCGGCACGATGTATACGAGCGAGTTTCAGGAAGCAGCAGCGCCGATTCTCTGGAGAACCGGTATCGTCATTGCCGCTGCACTCCTTGGGGGCCTTCTGTTTGTCTACTTTATCGTAAAAAATATTTTAAAGCCGATCCAGCGTCTTCAGGCTTCTGCTGAAAAAATCAGCCGCGGTGATCTGACCGGGCAGGTGGAAGTAAACAGCAACGATGAAATTGGAGCACTCGCCGCAAGCTTTAACCATATGGTGGAATCTCTACGGGGCATTCTCACTAAGCTTTCTGCGTCTGTGGAGCATATGAGTTCATCGTCAGAGCAGCTGAAAGCAAGCTCGGAGCAGACCTCGCAGGCGACAAGCGAAGTAGCTGTCGCTACCGAACAGGTGGCAAGCGGAGCAGAAAGACAGACGGAAAAAATTGAACATAACAGCGCCGCGCTTGAAGAAGTGACCGGCGGAGTGAAAAAAATTGAGGAACGGACGGACAACGTGCTTCAGCTGTCAGCTGAAACAGCAGAAAGGGCCCGCGAAGGCAGCAGGTATGTAGAAAGCAATCTCTCCCAGATGCAGGATATCCATCAATCTGTTACTGCCTCCAATCAGGTGATTCAGGCTTTGTCGGATCGCTCCAAGGAAATTGGCGGCATTCTTGAGGTTATTACCGGCATTGCGAGTCAGACTAACCTGCTTGCTTTAAACGCAGCCATTGAAGCAGCACGGGCCGGAGAACAGGGAAAGGGCTTTGCCGTCGTCGCGGAAGAGGTGCGAAAGCTTGCTGAGCAGTCCTCCACTTCGGCAGAACAGATTGGTACGCTGATTAAAAGCATTCAAAATGATGCAGAGCAGTCTGTAATTCAAATGGAGGGCGTATCAAAAAATGCGGAGCAGGGGCTGACCGTATCTGAGGACACCTCTAAACAGTTTCAGCAGATTCTTGACAGCATGGAGCATATGGCTCCAAAGATTGAAGAAGTGACTGGAACGATCCGGAGCATGGCCGGAAGCGTCGAGCGTATTTCGCATTCGGCTTCTGATATCTCTTCGATCGCCCAGGAAAACGCGGCTTCCTCCGAAGAGGTGGCGGCGTCCACGCAGGAGCAGCTCGCCTCGATGCAGGAAATATCCTCTGCGGCCGAAACGCTCGCTTCCATGGCAGAGGACCTTCAACAGGAGGTCAACTACTTTAAAATATAGAGATAATATTAGTTGCAGGCAGAAAATCCTTCGGGGTTTTCTGTTTTTTTTTATAAAATACAGTTAAAACAAGTATTACCCGGGAAATAGACAGGGGCATCCATTAATAGTCTGTAACTTCAGGAGGGGCCATGAGAAACTTACCGTTTGACATAGGTTTATTTCGTTTTTTTATCTTTTGGTACATATGCGGCATCGTGCTGCTGACGTTTGATTTGCTCCCGGTATGGCTGGAATGGGCAAACGCTGTTTTTCTGTATTTAACCGGAGTAATTGGTGCTTTTTTTCTGATTCGGTCTTACGGGGGGAAAACCGGAGGCGGGCTGACTGCCGTTATTTTTCTGCTTTCGATGTTTCTTGAAGGGATCGGTGTGCAGCTGAATCTCTTTTTTGGAAGCTATGAATATGCTTCTGATTTCGGGGCGATGGTTCTAGGGGTGCCGCTGACGATTGGAGCAGCCTGGGTGGCCATCGTTTCTGGGTCACATGCGTTAATGCTTTATATTCTGGGCATGCTTCCACGCCTGCGTGGATGGGTATCGTTTATTCTTTATGTGCTGCTGGGAGCACTTTTAGTCACCGGAATTGATTTTGTACTCGACCCTGTGAACTATCTGGTGCAGGGGTACTGGATATGGAATGAAGGCGGCTGGTATTATGATATTCCGTTTTCGAATTTCCAGGGATGGTTTATTATTGGCTTTCTTCTGCATACGATTATGTATTTGGTTCTTCACTTTCAAGGGAGGTTGTTTGACGTGTCGGCTTATTGGCAGCCGCGCACTGCTGCTTTATATGTTCTGCTTACCTTTATGTTTACCGTGCTCGCACTGTTAAATGCTCTTTGGCTCGCCGGGACGATTGGAATTGGTATCATGATTTTTTGTTTTGTGGTGCTTACAGGCAAAAAGCAGCAGGTCCAAAGAAAATAACAAAACGTTAACAGGTTCTTCATACAAGCGTTACATTAAGGGCTTAATATAGGAGGTGTTGATCCCCCCAGGTTCATCCCGCTGGACAGGGGACCCCTCTATGCTCCTTCCCGTATCCCGGGGAGGCTTTTTTTATTAATCTAAAACGTTAAACAGCCTGGGAAGGGGGATGAGCTCGAGCGTCGTGTCTATTCTGGGGTCTGTAGTGGTTTGTTCTTCTAATCTGGCACAGTAAATTAATTGTTCCTCTTCAAGAAAATAAAGAGAGTCCTTTACTTTCCGCTCCTGAGTGCTGGTTAAATGCACTACGACCGGTTCGTTTCTTTTCAAAGCAGTTTTGGCAGCAGGGGCTGCATGTTTGTTTAGTTTATGGAGCGCACGATTCACTTTAACAGCAAGCATGGCGCAGGCCTCCTATATTACAATTATGGGAATAAGTTTCCCTGTGCTCAGTCGTATTAAGCTTTACTTTCGTCCTATCTTTATACGAAAAGCCCTTCCGGAAAGGAAGAGCTTCTCCTGCTATGCCTGCTGCTTTTCATCCCAAACCTGCTGCAGTGCCTGTTCAAATGTTTCTGCCGGCTGGGCACCGGAGAGGGTGTACGTTTCATCGAATACATAAAAAGGAACTCCGTCAATTCCTATATAGGAAGCTTCCTGTAAATCTTTCTGTACGCTGGGGGTGTAGGCATCCAGCTCGAGCAGCTCTTTCGTTTCCTCCTCCACAAGGCCGACATCTCCTGCGAGTGCGGCAAGGGTGTCGATATCTGCAATGTTTTTGGATTCGGTAAAATATGCGCGCAGAAGGCGCTCAGTCATGCGGTTGTTTTTACCGCGTTCTGTGGCGAACTGCAACAGCCGGTGGGCGTCGAAGGAATTAGCCGGTACTGCTGTGTCCATGTTGTATTCCAAACCAATATCCTTCGCCTGATCGGTGAGCTGCCGGTGAAACGCAAGCACCTGCTCCCGGTCCATGCCTTTTTGTTCAGAGAGAAAGGTATGAATGTCCGAAGCCGGATTTTTTGGCATCTCCGGGTTCAGCTGAAAGCTGTGATAGACCACCTGCACCTGGTGCCTGAAAGACATGTTTTCCAAAGCGGTCTCAAAGCGCCGTTTTCCTAAATAGCAAAACGGGCACATTACATCAAACCAAATATCTACCTGCATGCTTTTCCTCCTTTAAAATACGCTATATCCAGTATGAAGAAAAAATTTTTTTCTGCCTACAGAAATGCTTACAGAGAGCGGTTTTTTCTGTTCAGTTAGAAAACCAGGAAAAAAATATCCTTTTCTCGAACGTACGTTCTTGTATAATGGAAGTAATATACTTCTCTTTGAAGGGATGTGAGGCTGATGAATGAAGAACAAAAAACAATCGCCCGCATGATAGCGGCGGAATGGGAAAAAGAAACGGAGGACTGGAAACAGAAGGAACGCCTTCTCCGTAAAGCCTGGGCAGAAAAGCATGAATTGAAACTGCACTGGAAAAACGAAGAAAATGATATAGAAACGACAGGGACGTGTACGTATATTGATCACATTAAGCGGCTTATTCACTGGAAGGACGAGCAGGGCAGTTATTATAATATTTCCTTTGACCGGATTCTTTCCGTACAAAAAGGGTGGGAAGAGTTGTGAAAAACGAAGAACTCGCTATGCTCTCCGCTTATCTGGACAAACAGATTGATCATTTAACCAGCCGCACACCCTACAGCAAAGAAGATGATCTGCTTTGTCTGGGCGGACGGCTTGCGTACCAGCAAATTCGTGCTGAAGTACAGAAAATAGCAGAACAGAAAGAAAATTACTATAAATAATCTGCTGGAAAAACGGTGAAGAAACAATTTATGGTATTCTGAGAAAAGAAGGTATTCAAAATTGTTCTGTTGGTTTTGAAACCGTTATCTTGATGAACTCAGGCCCGGGAGGGGACACCATGAAAATAGGAATGATTGGCATCGGGGACATTGCGAAAAAAGCGTATCTCCCCATTTTAAGCAACTTAAAAGATGTAGAACTGCACGTGTATACAAGAAACCCGGACACGTTAAAAGAAATTGCTGATACGTATACGATACCTCACACGTATCAGCAGATGGACGAGTGGCTGAGCTGCGGTATGAAAGCAGCATTTGTGCATACAGCGACCGTAGCGCATGAGCCTATTATTGATGCGCTGCTCGACATGGGCATCCATGTGTATGTGGACAAGCCTATTACGTACCACGCCGAATCTGCCCAGCGGCTGCTTACCAAAGCCAAGGAGAAGCGGCTGCTGTTAATGACAGGCTTTAACCGCCGGCATGCACCTTCCTATCAAAAGCTGATGGAAGCAGAGGACACGAATATGATTATCGTTCAAAAGCATCGGGGTCATCAGGCAGTGGATGCACGCACGTTTGTGTTTGACGACTTTATTCATGTGATTGATACGATTTTGTATTTGTTCCCAGAAACAATTGAGAACATGACGGTGAGCGGTAAAGGAGAATATGATCTCTTGCACCATGTGACGCTTCAGCTTGAGTCACCAAATGTGACAGCGCTCGGTATTATGAACCGCGAAGCCGGCACCTCCCTGGAACGTGTAGACGTGATGAACCAGGAGCAGACGCTGACGGTAAGTAATGTCCGGGATGTCAGTGTGCATAAAAATAAAGACATTTGGCACCAGGGAGAAAACGACTGGGAATCCACGCTGAAAAAGCGCGGCTTTGAAACTATTATTACAACCTTTCTGGCCTTTGTGGAACAGGACATTATACCGGAATATATGTATGAACAGGCCTGGGAAACCCATCAAATGGCTGAAGATGTTGTGCAGCACCTTACCAGCTCTTAAATCAAAGCTCTGTCATCCCTGCAGCCACAGCAGAGAGACAGAGCTTTATTATGAAGGAAAAATAACATTGATATCATGCTGCCCGAAAAAATCGAGCCACTCATCCGTTGGTTTTTTGTTGGTTACCAGGCAATCCACCTGCTCAAAAGGAAATGTTTTGACCAGGGAGACAGCTCCGAACTTTGTATGGTCAACAAGCAGAATAACCTGCCGGGCCTGATTCTGCATGTACTGTTTTAAATCAGCTTCCGGCTCATTCGTATCCATGATGCCCTGCGTCATGGAAATACCTTTACAGCTGACAACAGCTGCATCTACGTTGTACTGCTGTACTGAACGAATGGCTGAAGGCCCCACCAGAGAGCGCGAGTTTTTCCGAAGGCTTCCTCCGGTAGAAAACACGTCAAAGGATGAAAATGCAAAGTCCTGAAGAATAGATACGCTGTTTGTAATAATGGTGAGATGATCCTTGGACTGCTGAAGCACCTGCAGTGCTTCATAGACCGTGGAACTCGTGTCGGCCATAATGGAAGAGCCGTCCTTGATAAGCGGCGGAGCGAGCTGCGCAATGATTCTTTTTTCTTCCAGATTAATCGTATTTCTTGTCTGGTATGGAAGGTCTTCACTCGTGCGTTCATTGAGCGTGGCTCCTCCGTAATTACGGGTAACAATGCCTTCACGTTCAAGCTTTTCCAGGTCACGGCGAATCGTTTCCTCAGTAACGTTAAACGTTGAAGCGAGGGGAGCGACGAATACTTTTTTATCACTGTAGAGGGTGGATAGAATCTTTTCTCTTCGTTCAAAAGCGAGCATATATGGTCCTCCTTATTACAACTGCAGTCTTAATTTTACTAGTTACACTATAAGCATAAATCAGGCAGGAATACAGGTTTTTTAAGCAAAAATCTTTAAAAACAAAGAGTTTTTATACATAAAAGCTTCGCAGTTCAACATAATTTGCTTCCCGTTTTAAATTTACGGATATAGAAACAGATGGAAATTATCAATGGAAAAGTGTGGGTTAAAGCTTCTTAACGCATCGAAATAATGATATCATTAAGTATAAATACATACGTAATTGGAAAAAAAAGTTATAAATTCAGCCTTTATAATGACAATGCACAAAAGGAGAAAATGCTGTTTTGAAGAAGGTCTTTTTTGTAACAGCCGGGCTTCTGATCTTACTTATGGCAGGGGCAGGAGGGTGGTTTGCAGTGAAATCAAACGCTTCACTTGGTACAAACGCGGAGAATTCCGGGCACTATATAGGTGCTTCGGTGCGCTGGGATCCGCTTTCAGACAATGAAAAGTATAAAGATCTGCTCGTTGAAGAATTCAGCAGTGTCACGGTGGAAAACGAGATGAAGATGGAAGCCGTACAGCCTGAACCGGGCAATTACAGCTTTCAAAAAGCAGATGAAATTGTAGAGACTGCTGAACAAAATGATATGAAGGTCCGGGGTCACCCGCTGGTATGGGGCGAAGCGCTTCCTGGTTGGGTTCATGAAGAGGTAGTAGATGAACAAAGCGCTAAAGCAGTGCTGAAGGACCACGTGCAGACAATGGCCGGACACTACAGCGGACGCGTACAGGAATGGGACGTCGTTAACGAAGCCTGGAACGACGACGGAAGCTACAAAGAAACAATCTGGTTGGAGTACATAGGGCCGGAATATATTCCTCTTGCCTTCGAATGGGCACGCGAAGCGGCTCCCGAAGCAAAGCTCTACTACAATGATTACGGAAATGAAATGAAAAATGAAAAAACGGATGCTATGTTTGAAGCCTTAAACAGCTGGAAAAACGAGGGCGTACCGATTGATGGTATTGGCATGCAGACCCATATTGATGCTGCCGATCCGAGATTTTCCCGGGAAAAGATGCAGGAGAATTTTAAGCGTTGGGGAACGGCTGGTTTTGAGACTGCTGTAACTGAAATGGATGTAAAGCTGCAAAATCTGGATACTCCCCGAGAGGAACGTCTGGAGAGGCAGGCAGATATTTATGCAGATGTAACGAGCATCTGTATGGAAGAGGAGTCCTGCAGCGGCCTTACCGTCTGGGGAGTTGGTGATGCAGAAAGCTGGGTCACCGAGCAGGAATCAGAAAGCGGGGAGCCGCTGCTGTTTGACAGCAGCTGGGAAGTGAAGCCTGCATATGACCGCATGAAACGAACATTTATTTTTAACCATATACTTTGACAGGAGGGCAGGACATGAATGACACATTCTGGTATATTGTAGCAGCAGAGATAATTGTACTAATGCTGCTGTATTTTTCAGCAAAAAAATGGACATGGTCCCGGCACATACTGCTCTCCCTTTTTCTTATCGTCAATGCTGTCTATCTTTTCTGGAGAGCGGCCGAAACGATTCCTACACTGGGCATCATCAGCTTTATCGCAGGAATCCTGCTGTTGGCCACAGAAATAATGGGCTATTTCCAGGCAATCATGTTTACGATTTTATCCTGGAAACCATTCAAACGAAAACATATTCCGCTCTCAGAGCTGGAAAGCCTGCCTACAGTCGATGTGTTTATCGCCACATACAACGAACCGGAAGATCTTCTGAAGCGAACCATGACTGCATGCACAATGATGCGCTATCCTGAAGAGCTGCTTAGGGTGTACGTCTGCGATGACGGAAAAAGAGAGTCTGTGCGCCGTCTTGCAGAAAGCCTAGGTGTAGGCTACATTTCCCGTCCCGGCAACGAACACGCCAAGGCTGGCAATTTGAATGATGCGTTAACAAAAACCGACGGAGAAATAGTCGTTACGATGGATGCTGACATGGTGCCGAAAGCCGAATTCCTCGAGCGCACCGTCGGACAGTTCACGGACGAAAAAGTTTCGTTCGTCCAGGCACCGCAGGTATTTTATAATGCAGATCCTTTTCAGTACAATTTGTTTTTTGAAGACAACATCACTAACGAGCAGGATTTTTTCATGCGTCGGCTTGAAGAAGGAAAAGACCGCTTTAACGCTACTATGTATGTGGGCAGTAACGCCCTGTTCCGCAGAAAATCGCTCGAGGATATCGGTGGATTTGCCACTGGAGTGATTACTGAAGATATGGCGACTGGAATGCTGCTTCAAACCGGGGATCAAAAGACGGTATTTGTAAACGAAACCCTCGCCGTCGGGCTCGCACCGGAAACATATGCCGACCTTTTAAAACAGAGAGACCGCTGGTGCCGGGGCAATATTCAGGTCACCCGGAAATGGAATCCCATGAAAATCAAAGGCCTCTCCTTTATGCAGCGGCTGCTGTATATGGATGGTATCAACTACTGGTTCTTCGGCGTTTATAAAATGATTTTCCTGCTGGCACCGCTGTTGTTTTTGATTTTTTCGATTTACAGCCTGAACGCAGATTTTGAAACGCTTGTGCTTTACTGGCTGCCGGCCTTTCTTTCATCCCAGCTGGCCTTCCGGTTAATGTCCGACCAAAAACGGACCGTGCTCTGGAGCCATGTTTATGAAGTAGCCATGGCCCCGTACATGGCAGTCTCGGTAATTACGGAAGCGTTTATGCGGAAAAACATCAAGTTTAATGTCACAGCCAAGGGGATCCAAAATGACCGCCGTCAGTTTTTGTGGAGGGTCAGTATTCCGTATTTGGTGCTGCTTGCGCTCACCTTTATCGCACTGGCGAGAGTGGTGCTGCATTTCGCCACGTCTCTAACATTTTTTCAAAACGAAGACGTACTGTACATTAATATTTTCTGGATCCTTTATAACGCTGTAGCTCTTGTACTGGCATTAATGGTTTCAGTGGAGCGTCCGCGTTTTCGCGGAGCTGAACGGCACAAAGTAGACCTGGAAGGTACTGTGTCAGCCGGGGGGAGAACGCTTCCGTGCAAGGTGCTGGATCTTAGTGAAACCGGGGTGCGTTTTGAAGTAGCACACCCGGAAGCAAAATCCTGGCTTTCACATGAAGAACACTTTACGCTCAGCGCCGGCCCGATTAACCGCCTCCACGTGCATAAGCTGTGGGTGGGCGGCGAGGCAGAGGCCATGGCTGCTGCCGGAGGTAAATTTCAAAATGTGACCTTGGAACAGTACCGGAGTTTAATCCAGGTCATGTTTTTGGAAATGACCGATATTTATACGAAACGTATTTACGAGCGTTCTTCGCTTGGAAGAGCCTTTCTGAAGTTTTTCAGAGGCACGGAAAAACAGCCGGCCCAGGCAAAACGGATGGCTGTCCGGGAACAGGTGAATATGTCGGCAACTGTAAAAGTAAACAACGTTATTTATGAAGCGGTAGTTAAGGACTACAGCATGAGCGGCTGCCGGGTGCAGGTGAAAAACGTCAAAAGCATTCAGCCGGGAGATATAGTCTATATTTCCGGGAGGGAGGATCATTTTCCAGATAACTACGCGCGTACCCAGTGGATTCAGCAGCGGGGCCGTAAAACGTGGGTAGGAATGCAGTTTTTACAGGAAAGCAGCAGCAGTCAGTCGACAGGAACCAGTTGAGTAACGCAAAAAAGGAAGGCTCCCGCGATAGGGGCCTTCCTTTTATTATTTTTGACCCGAAGCTGAAAGGATAGGCCTTGAAAAGAAAAAACGGACTGCTCCGGGGGCAGCACGGCTCACGTTTCTTCTGTGGAAGCGGACGTGGTGGAGGATTTCCCGCGCCGGCGGTGATAAATAACGTTCAGTTCAGCACCGATCATTAAAATCATGCCGGTCAGGAAGAACCAAAGCATTAGAATAATAATACCTCCAAGGCTTCCGTAGGTGGCAGAGTAGTTGCCGAAGTTGCTGACATAAAAGGAAAAAGCGAGAGATATCAGCTGCCACAGCACCGCGGCTGTGATAGCGCCCGGCAGAATCTCCTTCCATTTCAATTTTTTGTTTGGAGCAAAACGATACAGTACGAGAAGCACAGCAGACATTATAGTCAGGGCGACGACCCACCGGAGAATTTGAAAAAGCAGCTCGGTCTGAGGCGGGAGGCTGACGACAGAGCTGATAAAATCAATGATCAGGTTGCCGAATATAGGGAGAATAAGAGCGGCAGCAAGTGCAATAATCATGCCGAGCGTCAGCGCAATGGAAAGGCCCCGGACTTTAATGAAGGAGCGCGTTTCTTCGATATCATATGCAGTGTTAGAGGCATTAATGAAGGCGTTGATCCCATTTGAAGCCGACCACAATGCGCCGATCAGGCCGATGGTGAAAAGTCCGCCCCTCGGGGTTTCAACGATACTCAGAATGTTTTCCTCGAGCACAGAGGTCATGCCGCTTGGGGCCGTATTCTGCACAAGCGTGACGACGGCCTGGGAATCAATATTAAGAAGGGGGAGAATGGTAAGTATTAAAATCATCATTGGAAAAATGGAAAGCAGGTAATAGTAGGATTGGGCGGCGGCTAGTAACGGGACATCGTCCTTTTTAAATTCGCCCATGAGTTCTTTGGCATAGGATTTGATGGTATTCATATGTTTTACCCCTCTCTTTGCAGCTTGGCGATACGTAGTTATACAAAGCCTTTCCTTACCGTACCACCAGGAGGGCTGGCTTAAACTGGCGGGGGAAGAACTGGACGTAATTATTGTAACGGAAGGTTTTATAGGGCAGAATGAAGCAGAGAACAAAAGGAGGAAAAAAATGATTTATATTAATAGCCGTGCGTTTCAGGAAGAGACATTGTTAAGAAACGATCGCACGGAAGAGGGAAAACGGATCGTTGAATTTACGTTTCAGGTTACTCATGAGGAGTAGCACGATGTGACGGTATTATTGTACGAAAATGACTTTAGTGTGCAGGTGGGGGCAGCAGAACCATTTCGGGCGGAGATTTTGCAGTATTCCACAGATACGGTGAATCTTTATGAACCTGGGAGCAAAAGCCGCTATACGCTCGCCCTGATTGAAAAATAACCGAAGAGCCTGGGCTCTTCGGTTAGCTTTTGGAATAATCCTTAATGTGATAGGCTTCGGCAAGCTTTTCATTATCTTTCTGGTATTTCAGCTGCAGCACTTTTTGAAGATTCACAGGGAGCGAGTACCTTTTATAATGAAGGGCAAAGCTCGCGTTATTCTGCAGCAGCCGCCGCGGGGATACAATACCAATCTTCGGTATGTCGACAATGGGAATTTTACCATTTGGATTCAGCGGTGTTTTAAAGAAATAATTCAACTTGCGGGCGATTACCGCCTGCATGACTCCGTAGCTGCGGTTCAGCTTTGAGCGGTTGTATTTTGGCACACGATCGATGCCCATATACTGAAGCAGCTGCAAAATTTGACCGTATTCATCATTGCGGAAGTTTTCATACTGCAGCAGGTAATAGTTATCCGGGCCGAAAAGCTCTTCTATTTTTTGGAGATAGCGGTAATAGTGATAATGATCCAGAATGCCATGGTCCTCCCAGTCTTTAAACAAAGCCTTGGCGCTCTTGTACCCGCCCTGATGGAGATATTGAACGTAGAGAGAGGTCAGCAGGTCAATTTGATCCCGTACACCGACGATAATATGGGTATCATACGTATCTGCCGGAAAAATGCGGCGGAGGTCTTCAAGCACCTTTAGATTGTTTTTTGATTTTTTTTGGGAAAATGGACTGCCGGAGAGGCCTTCATAGGAAATAAGCACGGGCTTGTCCGGATGCATAAATGCTTCAATATTTGTGCGGATGGTATAAATGTTTTCATCGCTCAGCCGTTTCAGCCGTAAATCATACAGCTCCTGATCGATGCGCTTTTTTCGTATGTATTTGATTTCCTGTTTTAGTTTAGGATACACATTCTGCTGTAAAAACGTAGTGGCTGTCTTATGAAAACCGATATGTATAAACACTTTTTTTCGCATAGGTTCCTCCGCATAGTTTGTTTAATTATTATTATCATAACGAAAAATAAGGTGCTCCGCAAAACGTTTACCCGGCTGGAGTAATAATGAATAAAAAAAGAGCACAGGCACAGCTTTATGCCTGTTACTCGTAGGACTTCTTTTCGAGCTCCGGATTTTCGCTGAGCTGCTGAAGAAGCTCTTCCGGAGAGTCAGAAACGATAATTTTATCGCGGTGGTCGGCAGGGAGAAACTGCTCCTGTTCCATATGGTTGAAAAATTGAAGCAGGTGATCATAATAGTGATGAATGTTTAAAAGCGCACACGGTTTTTGGTGCACGCCGATCTGAGCCCATGTAAACATTTCAAAAAACTCTTCAAGGGTCCCGGGCCCGCCTGGAAGCGCTATGAATCCATCAGCCAGTTCGGCCATTTTGGCTTTTCGCTCATGCATCGTAGATACTTTATAAAGCTTACTCAAGGAAGGATGGGCAATCTCCCGTTCAACGAGTTTATCCGGTATAACTCCTATCACTTCACCGCCGGCTTCGAGCGCAGCATCTGCGAGACGGCCCATCGTTCCTACGTTGGAGCCGCCATAGACCAGGGTGCGCCCGGAGGAGGCTATTTCTCGACCAAGAGCTGCTGCTGAATCTTTATATATAGGATCGTCTCCAAGGCGGGAGCCGCAAAATACAGCAATGCTTTTCATCAGGCATCTCTCCTTTAATATCTCAATCATTGAATAGTATAGCACGAGTAAAAAAAGAGAAAGAACAGCCAAATTTTCATGTTAAGATAAAAAATAGAGGCGAAAAGGGAGAGTGGTTGTCATGGTTTGCCAACAGGAGCAGCCTATAGTTCGCATGGCGCAGCAGCATATGGCCGGCCGGCCGGTCTCCTTTCACGTGCCCGGGCATAAAAACGGCACTGTTTTCCCGGCGTCGCTGCAGGAATGGAAAAACATATTTCCTTACGACCTGACAGAAATCACCGGGCTCGATGATCTTCATCAGCCTGAAGAAGGAATTGCAGAAGCGGAGCATTTAGCGGCGGAAGTGTTTGGGGCCGAAAAAACGTGGTTTCTAATTAACGGTTCT
This sequence comes from Marinococcus sp. LNHM3E3-2.2, assembly GCF_056034385.1. NCBI lineage: Bacteria > Bacillati > Bacillota > Bacilli > Caryophanales > Bacillaceae > Marinococcus > Marinococcus sp. LNHM3E3-2.2. Next base: position 50,326 of record NZ_JBQLIC010000002.1, on the reverse strand, counting down.
ACGACGGGGAACCTTGCGATGGTGATGGCCGCCTTTTCTCCGGGAGACGAGGTGCTCGTGCAGCGCGATGCTCACAAATCGGTGATGAATGCGTTGAAGCTTGCCGGTGTCCGGGCGGTATTTGCACGGCCGGAAATCGATGAATATACGCAGCTTTCCATCGGTATTTCCCGGGAAATACTGGTGGATGCGTGGAGTCGTTATCCCTCGTTAAAAGGGGCGGTCATCACTTCTCCTTCGTATGAAGGGTGGAGTAGTGATATATCCTCTCTTGCAGAGTTCGTACACGGGCATGAAGGAGTATTGCTGGTGGATGAAGCCCACGGAGCCCACTTTGCGGCAAGCCCGCTGCTTCCGAAGGAGGCTCTCGCCCAGGGGGCGGATGTGGTCGTCCAGTCCGCGCATAAAATGCTGCCGGCTCTCACGATGAGTGCGTATCTGCATGTGTCCGGCTCCCGGGTTTCCCGTGAACGTCTATCCTATTATCTGGGGGTGCTGCAGTCGAGCAGTCCTTCATATCTGCTGCTCGCTTCACTCGATGCGGCCCGTCACTACGTACATACAATACAGCATGAGGGGTGGAGCCCCGAACAGCTTTCCGCTCAAAAGCAGCAGCTTGAAGCAGTCATCGGCAGCAGGCTGATACAGCCGCCAGAGCACGTAGATGCGGATCCGTTAAAGTGGATAGTGCCGGTGCCTGAAGGGTATACAGGATGGGAGGTGCAGGAAGCTCTCGAGCAGGAGCACATCTATTCAGAGCTTGCCGGCAGCAGCTACCTGCTGTGGACTTTGCCCCTGACCAGCGAACATATCAACATTCCATTAAATGCAGTCAAGAGAGTATGGGAAGGGCTTGAACCCCGGCACGGGAGCATGGGCCAGTCCTTTTCCATGTTTGAATTGTTTCCCCGTCTCTCCGAAGGCGTCTGGGAAGAAGAACCCGGCGAAGAAGAATGGGTCCTGCTTGAAAGCGCAGAGGGAAGAACTGCAGCAGCGCCGCTGGTGCCCTATCCTCCGGGTATACCTCTCTGGCTTGAAGGAGAATACGTGGATGCCGGAAGAATTCGCTATGCCCTTGACCTTCTGCAGAACGGGGGGCGTCTGCAGGGTGGCAGTCAAAAAGATAGCCGCTTTTTAGTAAAAGTAAAACATAGGAAGAAAGGATAGAGTCATATGCAGGAGACGAATAAAGGCAAGTTCATTACGTTGGAAGGAGGAGAAGGGTCCGGAAAGTCTACGGTTATTACAGCTCTCGAAAAGTGGCTGCAGGAAGAGGGATTCAAGGTGTTAAAAACGCGGGAGCCCGGAGGTATTCCGATTGCTGAAAAAATCCGGAGTCTGGTGCTCGAGCCGGAATATTCAGAGATGGATGCGCGCACAGAGGCACTGTTATACGCCGCAGCGAGACGCCAACACCTGGTGGAGCGGGTTTTTCCGGCTTTGGACGAAGGAGCTGTGGTGCTCTGCGATCGTTTTGTGGACAGCAGCCTCGCCTACCAGGGGGCAGCCAGGGGTCTTGGCATAGATGAAGTGGCAGCTGTAAATGAATTTGCGATTGAAGGACGTATGCCTGATCTCACGCTGCTGCTTGATGTAGATCCTGAGGAAGGGATAGCAAGAATCCAGCGGGCCGAAGAAAGGGAATGGAACCGCCTAGATAATGAAGCAGCGCTTTTTCATACGAGGGTACATGAAGCGTATATGACGCTCGCGGAGAGATACCCGGCCCGTATTAAAAAAATCGATGCCGGACAGCCGCTTGGAGAAGTAATTAAAGAATGCAGGGAAAAGGTACAGGCCTACCTGAACGTAAAAAGTTGAGGAAAAATACAAATTCAGTACATACAATAAAATAAAAACGGGAAAAGGCATTTAGGAAAATATCGCAAGTAAGGAAGGAGCCGGACAGATGATTGCTATTTTGTATGTGAGTATCGCTATCATTGTTTTGGCACTTGTCTGGTTAGTTATCGGTGTTGTTCAGGCTGTTAAAGCAGCATCTTCCCAGATGAAGACCATCAATGAAACAATGGAACGGATTCAAAAGAAAACAGACGGCCTGATTAATGAGTCGGAAACACTGACCCAGCGACTGGAGGTTATTAACGATTCCGTCAACCGGGATATGGAGACGATCCAGGAGCTTACGAATACGCTCAAGGGCTCCAAAGAAGCCGTAGGAAAATATCACATAGCGACGCGTGCTGTAGCTACCGAAACGCTTCATGAAAATCAAAAGCGTACGAAGGAAAATGAACAGGTGGCACAAATACGTGACATCGGCGACACGGTAGTCGACCTGTACGCTAAATGGAAAAACCGTAAACAAGCATAGAAAAAAGCAGCAGGGGCCCGCCCCTGGCTGCTTTTTTACTGGGAGGAAGCTCTATACTCGCGTATGTTCAGCCGGTACGATTGAATACCGGCGAACAGAAATAAAACACCTGTGCAGATAAAGAGAGGAACGACAAGTCCAGAGCAGATGGCAGCGAACCATGGATAGGAGGTCTCTCCAAAATGGCAGAAGCCCCACAGCCCCAGGGCAACAGCAGTGCTTGCCGCTCCGACCAGAAACGGACGGTATTTTTTATAGGCAGCAATAATAAACCAGCTGCCAAACAAAGTGTAGAAAAAACCAATTACATATACGTTGACTGTTTTCTGAGCTGCTCCGAGTCCTGCAGAGAGCAGCGAATCCCCGGCTTGATTCATATTAACCGGCACCACTTCATCGGTCCCGGATTCGCTGTTCACAATGCGCAGTTCATACTCTGCCGGCTCCTCCGGCCAGTTTTTCTGATGCATGTAGGCAATATCATCTGACTGATGAAAAAAAGAAGGAGAATCAATATTATTTTCATGGTCGGTTAATCTTTTGGCCTGCATATCCTCAAGATCATATAAAAACAAATCGTACTGGTAGTTGGGCTCCTGGCTGGAAGCAACGTTGGTTGTATAGGCATAGAGGCTTTCTGACGGTGAAGCTGTCGGGTTGTACAGCCCCCCGGGAAGGTTGTTCGCAAATTCGATATGCTCCTCATATACTTTATTGTTCAGGGTTTTCATTCCCACATGCATTTCATCATCGGGGCCTTCGGTGTAAGTATACAGAAGCATATTGCCCGTAGCGTCCGGAGAGATGTTTCCCATTAAATATTTGCTTTCACTGGTGATCTTTTTGTAAGATCCTCCGCTGGCAGGCATGGAATAAATGCTAAATCCTTCCTCTGTGCTCCGGTCTGCGGATTTCCAGGCGTCGGCTGGCATTCCTAAAAAGTAAATGAGTATGCCATCCGGTGAGTAGGCAGCATCACGTACATGAAGCTCACTGCCGGTTAACCGTTCATGCTGGCTGCTTTCTGTCTCTGCTGTATAAATAGAGCGAATTGAATCATTTTGTTCCGATAAAAATAGAATATCCTCCGGCGAGTGCGGATGGAAAGAAGGAGAAAATTGCGGCTGCTTTAGGTCAGTAAGCGGCTCGGGATTTTCGCCATCAGTAGCGGAGGTATATATTTTCTCCTGGCCGTCCGTGATATAGGTGAACGCTAATTTGTCATCAGAAGGAGCGACGGACAAGCTGCTTCCCATTCCGTCAAAGGACCGGTAAGGGTTTTCTGCCTTGGAATAGCCAATAGCTGTAGAACTTATTAATAAAACGGCGGTAATAAGTACAGCCCGGATCAGCCAGCGGGGAAAGCGCATGAGTCCAACTTCCTTTCTTCGTTAATCTGATGGTTCGGTAATGCCATAAATAGGAAACTGTTACTTGAAGTATTCCATATTTTGCTTTCAGCTTCAATTACAGTGTATTTATTCCCAAATATTGATCAAAAGGTCTTAGGCTTAAGTATTGAATTCAGCATTCAAAAAATGGCTGTTTCGTTGGTATGCTTCACTTTTTACTGTATATACAGTAAAATAAAAATAATAAATATTATGGATTTGGACGAAATAGGAGGTACGGAGCATGAAGCTGTTAGTGGCTGTGGTGCAGGATAAAGATAGTAACCGGTTGTCTAATGCGCTGGTGGAAGCAAATTTTCAGGCGACCAGGCTCGCGAGTACTGGCGGGTTTTTGAAAGCCGGAAGCACTACGTTTTTAATCGGTGTGGAAGATGAGCAGGTGGATGAAGTAAAAATGGTCATCCAGGAAAACTGCAAAACCCGGGAACAGCTCGTCGCTCCTGTTTCGCCTATGGGCGGAAATGCGGATTCCTACGTTCCCTACCCTGTGGAAGTACAGGTCGGTGGAGCGACCGTTTTTCAATTAAACGTGGAAGAGTTTGAAAAATATTAAAGACGGAGAGATTAATATGAGTTGGGAAGCCATGCAGGAAGAACAGCCTACAGTAATGTCGCTGTTGGAAAGAAGCATGAACAAAGACCGCGTGGCCCATGCTTATATATTTGAAGGAAAAGCGGGTGCCGGCAAGCGTGAAACAGCGCTTCTGATGGCACAGCGCTTTTTTTGCGTAGAAAACAACGGCCCGGTGCCGTGCGGAGAATGCAGGGAATGCCGAAGAATCACGCACGGGAACCATTCGGAAGTAATGTTTTTACAGCCGGAAGGCGCTTCAATCAAAAAAGCACAGGTGGAAATGCTTCAAAAAGAATTCACCTATAAAGGAATGGAAGCCCGTTTAAAAATTTATATTATCGAAGACGCTGACCGTATGACGGCCAGTGCAGCCAACAGCCTGCTGAAGTTTCTCGAAGAACCGGAAAGCCCGACTCTCGCCATTTTATTAACGGAGAATGCTCATTTTCTGCTGGACACGATTCAGTCCCGCGCCCAAAAGATTGCGTTTTCTCCTCCCTCCGTGGAGCGTCGCCGCCATTTGTTTCAGGAAAGGGAAGGTACAGGGGAAATTGCGGCCGGCCTGCTTGCAAAACTGCCTCATGTCCCTGAGCGTGAAAACGACGCAGCACAGGCTGAGTGGATTGTACAGGGCCGAAATCTAGTGATACAATTAACGGAAGAGGTGCATCAGCGCCTTCACAGTGCACTATTGACACTGCAGGATAAATGGCTTGTACATTTTTCAGATAGAGAAGAACTGGACATCGGCTTAGATATGCTGCTTTTTTGGTATCGCGACCTCCTGTCGATCACATACGGTTCGGATGACATCACATACTTCGATCAAAAAGCGACGTTGGAACGAGTAGCCCTTCGTTTTTCAGAGATGGAGGTCGTTGCCCGACTGCAGGCAATTTTAGAAGCAAAGCGCCGGCTCCGGGCTAACGCGAATGCGCAGCTTCTGATGGAACAGCTGCTGATCCAGTTACAGGAGGGATCATGACATTGCATGATGTAGTAGGCGTCCGGTTTAAAAAGGCGGGAAAGATTTATTACTTTTCCCCGAACGGCCATGACGCACAGGTAGAAAGCTGGGTCATAGTAGAAACGGCCAGAGGAATTGAGTACGGGAAAGTAGTGCTTGAAAATAAGCAGGTCAGCGGCGACGACGTCGTATTGCCGCTTAAAAAAGTTATGAGGCTTGCCGATGAGGATGATCACGCTGCTGTGAAAGAAAATAAACAGCTTGAGCAGGAAGCATATGATCTCGGCTGCGAAAAAATTGCGACGCACCAGCTGGATATGAATCTGGTGAATGTGGAATACACCTTTGACCGGAATAAAATTTTGTTTTATTTCACGGCGGAAGGACGGGTGGATTTCCGTCAGCTGGTGAAGGATTTAGCTTCCCAATTTCGTACAAGGATTGAACTCCGGCAGATCGGGGTCCGGGACGAAGCCAAAATGCTCGGCGGGATCGGCCCGTGCGGAAGAATGCTTTGCTGTTCGACGTTTCTCGGGGATTTTGAGCCGGTTTCCATTAAGATGGCAAAAGATCAGAATCTTTCCTTAAATCCGGCAAAGATTTCCGGCCTGTGCGGCAGGCTTATGTGCTGTCTGAAATATGAAAACGATCATTATGAAACAGCCAAGCGTGAAATGCCGGACGTTGGAGAGCATATTAATACCCCGGAAGGCAAAGGAAAGGTAGCCGGTATTAATATTTTAGAACGTCTCGTACAGGTGAACTACGCAGAAGAAGAGAGAGTATTGGAATTTTCGCTGGATGAGCTGCTTGATGAAGGCTTCATCGCAGGATAACAGTTAAACGGACGGAGAAGGTGGGGGTGCGAGTGGATAAAAAAGAAATTTTCTCCCAGGTGATTCATATGGAAGAGCGGATTGGAAGGCTCCATGATGAACTGGGAGAGCTCAAAGAACAGCTGGCGATGCTTATTGAAGAGAACCAGGCACTCGTACTTGAAAATCAGCATCTGCGTCAGCGGGTGGAAGACAGCGGTGAGGAAATTCAGGAAAAGGAATTAGCCGGAGGGACGTCCCAGCCGGGTCCGAGCCGCATTCAGACGAGCAGTATGGGGGAGGGCTATGACAACCTCGCCCGCTTGTACCATGAAGGCTTCCACATTTGTAATATGCATTACGGCAGCCTGCGGACGGACGGAGACTGTTTATTCTGCCTCTCGTTTTTAAATCAAAAATAAGGAACAAGCAATCTGGAACCGCCTGTCTGTAAAGACAAGCGGTTTCGTTTATATCTTCAGAAGACAAAGTGATGCATTTTCAGCGAGGAGGGCATGCAATGATCAGGCCTGTACGAGAGGAAGACTATGAAGCGGTGCGCGGGGTTGCTGAGATCACGTGGGAGCATACGTATGAAAATTTAATACCAGCCCGGGCAAGAGAGGCGTTCATTGAAGCTGCTTACTCTAAAAAAATGTTTGATGTTAAGCGTGGGGAATCCATATTTTTAGCGGCGGTTAGCGAAAGTGTTCTGATAGGTTATATTAACTTGCTCCAGCAGGAGGAAGCAGAGCTCGCAGCTCTTTACGTGCTGCCCCGGTATCAGCGCGCCGGCTGGGGACAAAAGCTGTTCGACGCCGGAATGGAATATATTTCTGCTGAAAAGAAAACGATGACAGTGTACGTGGAAGAGGGAAACACCCGGGCTGAAGCTTTTTATGAAAAGCAGGGCTTCCGGAAAACAGAGCGCTTCACAGAAATGTTCATGGAAACGCCGTTAAAAACAATAAAGATGGAGAGAGGATTGAATCATCAATGAGTGATATTTCAAAAACCATCAAAGAGCACGTTCAGGGTCGCACGGTGACCCTCCGGGACGGCACAGAGCTTCCGTCGCTTGGTCAGGGCACATGGCATATGGGAGACAATACCGGGCTGAGAGAGCAGGAAATAGAAGCACTGCGGACAGGACTTGATTATGGAATGACGGTGATTGATACAGCCGAAATGTACGGCGGAGGTAAAGCAGAGCAGCTGGCCGGAGAGGCATTGGAAGGAAGAAGAGAGGAAGCCTTTCTCGTTTCTAAGGTTCTTCCCAATAACGCAGGCGGCGAGAAGCTTGAAAAAGCGTGCGAAGGATCGCTTAGCCGTCTCGGTGTGGAACAGCTGGATTTGTATTTACTCCACTGGCGCGGAAGCGTGCCTCTCAAAGAAACCGTGAAGGGTATGGAAAAATTAAAAGCAGATGGAAAAATCAAACGGTGGGGCGTTTCCAACCTCGATACCCGGGAGATGAGGGAGCTGCTCTCGCTCGAACACGGAGGTAATGCTGTCTGCAATCAAGTATTATATCATCTGGCTTCAAGGGGGATTGAATTTGATCTGATGCCTTGGATGAAGGAGCAGCGGATGCCGGTAATGGCATACTGTCCACTTGATCAGGGAGGAGGGCGTACGCTTGGGGAAAGCCGGACCCTGCAGAGAATCGCTGAACGCCGGGGCATGAGCCCGCTGCAGATTGCCCTCGCCTGGACCATTCGCTCAGGGATGGTGTTAAGTATTCCGAAGACCTCCAATCCGGAGCATGTGCGGGAGAATGCCGAGGCGGCTAGTATTACACTGACAAATGAAGAAGTCGAAATGCTAGATAGTGCTTTTCCGAAGCCGCAGACAAAGCAACCGCTCGATATCGTGTAGCTGCCCACCGGCCTTTTCGTATGAGAAGGCCGGTTTTTATGCTGGATCGAGAAGAAATAAGCTGCAGGCGTGTGCTAAAATATAAATAATTCTTTACGCGGGCAGAAATGTGCAAGGGGTCTTTTGATGAAAACTATTTTACGCTACGTTCGTCCTTATAAAGCAGCAGCGGTATTGTCTTTTTTTCTGCTTTTGATTGAATTATCGGTTGAATTATTTCAGCCGCTTCTTCTTGCGAGACTGATTGATGAAGGTCTGGCAAACAATGATATCGGCCTGGTCGTAAGCCTTGGGTTTGCGATGGCAGGTCTTGCCCTGCTCAGCTTTGGTGTCGGGGTACTGAACTGTTTTTTCGCAGATCACGTCGGGCACAGCACCGGCTTTGATCTGCGCAATGAAATGTATAAGCGTGTCCAGGAGTCGAGCCTGGAGAATCTGCAGGATTTCCCGCAGTCCTCGTTACTGACCAGGCTCACCAATGATATTACCCAGGTGCAAAACTTGATTGTAATGATGCTCCGGTTTATGCTTCGTTCGCCGCTTTTGCTAATTGGCGCGACAGTTATGGCTTTTGTGGTAAATGCCCGAATGGCGCTCGTACTGGTGATTTTTATTCCTTTTTTACTGTTGATCCTCGCATGGCTGATGACAAAGGGAATGATTTATTTCGGCAGTTTGCAAAAGCGTATCGATGCCGTAAACAGGGTGATGAAGGAAAACCTTGGCGGCCTTAGGCTTGTAAGGGTTTTTGGCCGCGAGCAGCATGAAATTAAACGTTTTTTTGTGCAGAATGAAGCTCTCCAGGCGAGTGCTGTCAAAGCTTTTCGTTATACAGCTCTTACTTCGCCGATCCTTTTGTTTTTAATGAACGCAGCGATTGTGCTCATGCTTTGGATCGGAGGCTCTGCCGTGCAGAACAACGAGGCCCAGGTAGGTGAGGTGGTAGCGGTAGTGAACTATGCTGCAAGAATGACTGGCGCGCTTGGCGTTGTCGGCATGCTGATTACACTGCTTGCCCGGGCGAGAACTTCCGCCTCGCGGATTGAAGAAGTGCTCGAAGGTGCCGAAAAGGAAAATTCCGGCCAGGAGGACGTAAAAGAAGAAGGAAGTATAGACGTCCAGTTTGAGAATGTGACTTTTGCTTATAGCGACAGCCGGGTTCCGGCTCTGAATGATGTGACGTTTCACGTGAAACGCGGCGAGCAGATGGCGGTTCTCGGGGCGACCGGGGCTGGTAAATCTTCTTTGTTCCAGTTAATGCTTCGTTTGTATGAGCCGGTCAGCGGCCGTCTTTTTATTGATAATGCAGACACCAGGGATCTTAACATTGCTTCGTTAAGAACCCAGATCGGCTACGTCCCCCAGGAGGCAAAATTGTTTTCAGGAACGATTCAGGAAAATATTCAGTGGGGGCGTGAGGAAGCCGGAGCTGAGGAAATGAGCAGAGCGGTGGAGACGGCTCAGCTTGAGGAAACGATCCGGGCCCTGCCTGAGCAGGAGCAGACGATGATCGGCCAAAATGGCGTAAATCTTTCGGGGGGCCAGAAACAGCGGGTGACGATTGCCCGGGCATTGCTGAGAAACCCGGGGCTTTTGCTCCTCGATGACAGTACGAGCGCGTTGGATGCGGAAACGGAGGCACAGTTTCTGGAAGCGCTTGAAGCGTACCCGTGTACCTCCATTTTAGTAACTCAAAAGCTTTCTACGGCACTGAAGGCGGATAAAATGCTGCTTCTTGAGCATGGGGAAGTCATTGGATTCGGCACTCATGAAGAGCTGTATGAGGAGTCTGCATTCTACAGACAGCTGTATCAATCACAGTATGGGAAGGAGGCGGCGACATGAAAAGGCACTGGATTACCTCGCCGTTTCAATATAAACATCCGGACATTGATCCTTCCCAGGCAGACGACCGCCCGGACACTGACCAGATACAGAACTGGAAACGTACCACCGCCCGGCTCTGGTCTTATCTGTCCGTTCAGAAATGGCGGCTGACGGCTGTTTTTGTCTGCGTGCTTTTCACTGCCGCCTTTATGCTTTCGGGGCCGCTGCTTCTTGGTCATATCGTTGACCAGTATTTAGTGCCGCAGCGGCTCGAAGGGCTTGGAACGATACTGTTACTGTTGTTTGCTGTGTACGTTGGGTGGGGAGTCATGAGCACCATCCAGACTTATGTGATGATTTCTCTTGCCCAACAGGCCGTTTTTAAGCTTCGCTACCACCTTTTTTCTCATCTGCAGACATTGCCGCTGTCGTTTTTTGACAAACGGCAGGATGGCTCTATCATGAGCAGAATGACGAACGATATGGATAACATATCAACTACCTTAAACACCTCGGTCGTGCAGATCATGACCAGCCTGTTAACGTTTACCGGTATTCTCGTTATTATGTTAGTGATCAGCCCGCTTCTCACCTTTTTTACGCTTTTGTTTCTACCGGTCATGTTTTTGGGTCTGCGCTGGATTACCAGGCGGACCAGACTGTTGTTTCAAAAACAGCAGCAGGCGGTCGGGGCAGTGAATGGGTATGCTGAAGAAACGATTTCCGGCCAGTCGATCGTGAAGGTATTTTCCAAAGAGCCGCGCGTCATGAAAAACTTTGAACAGGAAAGCGAAACCCTTCGTCATGCAGGATTTTGGGCTCAGACGTATTCCGGTTTTATCCCGAAATGGATGAATTTTTTAAACAATATTAATTTCGCGATTACGGCAGGAGCCGGAGGAATTTTGGCGTATTATGGTGTCGGTGCAGTTACTATTGGTACGATCGTGATTTTTGTGGAATATTCCCGTCAGTTTACCCGGCCGTTGAACGACCTGGCGAATCAGTTTAATGCTCTGTTTGCGGCGCTTGCCGGGGCAGAGAGAATTTTTTCGTTTCTGGACGAAAAGGCGGAGGATCACCGGGAGGAGAGAGGAACAGCCAAGACTGTTTCCGGGGAAGTAAAGTTTCAGGAAGTTACGTTTGGCTATGAAAACGAAAAGGTGCTCCGCGGCATTGATTTTCATGTGAATGCCGGCGAGACAGCTGCTTTTATAGGCCCTACCGGTTCCGGAAAAACGACCGTTATGAATTTAATTATCGGTTTTTACACGGCGGAAGCCGGAGAGATTTATGTGGATCAGACACCTCTTTCTGAATGGAATATTAAACATCTTCGGAAGCAGATGAGCGTAGTTCTGCAGGATGATTTTCTGTTTGAAAAAACGGTAATGGAAAACATACGCTACGGTAATCTGGAGGCTACGGATGAAGAAGTAATAGAAGCGGCAAAAGCGGCCAATGCCCATGCATTTATCGAGCGGCTGCCGGAAGGTTACCAGACGATGCTTGGGAAGGAAGGAAGCGGGTTCAGTCACGGGCAGCGGCAGCTGCTTTCCATCGCCAAGGCAGTGCTGTCCGACCCGAAAATTCTGATTCTTGATGAAGCAACGTCAAGCGTGGACACAGTAACGGAGATGAGAATACAGGAGGCGCTGGGGCGCTTAATGAAAGGCCGTACTTCTTTTGTAGTGGCGCACCGCTTAAATACCATTGAAAAAGCAGATACCATCTACGTAATGGACGATGGAGAAATTGCAGAACAGGGAACGCACAGAGAACTTCTTCGAAAGCAGGGACGATATGCAGCTTTTCAGGAGGCCAATCAGCAGAAGGTGGATATATGAAAAAAAATGTGAATCAATTCAAAATCAGGGGGCCCAGGCAGTGAAAGAGGTATTACAGGCAGGAGAGAGAGTCGACTATACCCCTTCGAGGAAGCCTATTATTCAGCATGAAAATGCTTTTGCGTTTTCCATTGACTCGGTGCTGCTTGCGTACTTTTGCTCTGTGCCGAAAACTGTTGGGAAAATTATCGATCTTGGGACCGGCAACGGGATTATTCCTCTGTTATTAACAGAGCGGAGCCGCGTTCCTGTTACAGGTATAGAAAGACAGCCGGAGCTGTGTGATATGGCGTCCCGGACGATGACGATGAACGGAGCGGAAGGGCAGGTTACTGTTCAGCAGGAAGACGTACGGAAGGTTCGTTCCAGGTATCACGGGGATCAGTGGTCGCTGGTGACGTGCAATCCTCCTTATTTTGATACCGCCCGGGAGACAATGAAAAATAAGCAGGAAAAGCTGGCAAACGCACGCCACGAGGAGCACGGAAGTTTGGAAGAATTTGTCCGTTCCGCTGCATTTTTAGCCAAGCAGAAAGGAAAAGTGGCTATAGTTCTTCGTCCGGAAAGGCTTGCAGAGCTGTTTAGCTACTACCAGAAATACCGGATCGAGCCGAAGCGGATGCAGTTTGTGCATCCAAAGGCAGGGCGGGCGGCAAATATTGTGATGGTGGAGGGAATAAAAGCAGGCAGGCCCGGTTTGGAATGCCTTTCCCCGATTATTGTATATAAGGCGGACGGAGAGTATACAGAGGAGTTTCGGGCGTACTATGGAACAAAATAAACATGTTGTCTATATACTGCAATGTCGGGACGGGAGCCTCTACACCGGCTATACAAACAATCTGCAAAAGCGGCTGGAAGCCCACAATGCAGGCCGGGGGGCAAAATATACGAAGGGTAGGGGGCCTGTGCGGCTCGTTTATCATCAGAGGTTCCCTACAAAAAGAGAGGCGATGCGGGAGGAATACCGTATTAAGCAGCTTCCCCGCAGTCACAAACAACGGTTAATGAAGGAGGGGCATGATGACCCAGCAGTTCAGCTTTAAAGCTACTGAAAATACCGGCATGCTTTACCTAGTGCCAACACCGATCGGGAATTTAGAGGATATTACTTTTCGGGCTGTCCGCATACTTCAGGAAGCGGAATATATTCTGGCCGAAGATACGAGACAGACAAAAAAGCTTACCCAGCACTATCAAATAGATACGCCTTTAGAAAGCTATCACGAACATAACAAGCGTCAAAAACAGGAAAAAATTCTGCAGTGGCTCACAGAGGGAAAACAGGTGGCGATAGTAAGTGATGCAGGCACGCCGCTTGTATCTGATCCGGGGAATGAACTCGTGCAGGAATGCATTGCGCAGGGGATACCGGTAGTGCCGCTGCCGGGTGCAAGTGCTCTTCTGCCAGCTCTGACGGCTTCCGGACTCGGGGGCGGCGGCTTTTATTTTCATGGATTTCTGCCGCGCAAGAAAAAAGAGATACGAATGGTTCTGCAAAAGCTTCCTTCAGGAGTGCCAATTGTTTTGTATGAATCACCCTACCGCCTCCTCGGGACGATCCACTTTCTGCATGAAGAGTGGGGGGACGTGCCGGCGGTCGTGGCAAGAGAATTAACGAAAAAATATGAAGAGTTTGTCCGCGGCACCCTGCTTGAAGCAGCGGCTGCTTTTGAAGACAGAGACATTAAAGGGGAATGTGTATTAATTGTAGAAAAGCCTGTTTCGGATGAATCCGGAGAAGAGGAGCACGGGCCGATGGAGGAGGAAGTCCGGAAGTATGTGGAAGCGGGTGCATCGAGCAAAGAAGCGATTAAAAAAACTGCCCAGCGCCGAAATGTTAAAAAACAGGAAGTATATGCGGCTTACCACGGATTAAATAAATCATAAAAAAAGAGCCTTCCCCCGAAAGGAAAGGCTTTTTCGTGAACTTAAGCGTTCGATTTATGGTTTTGCACGTAATCCTGAAGATCTTTAATAATTGCTTCAGCGCCCTCAGGGGAAAGAATAATTTTACCATCGGCAAGAGATAAGTTGTCATCCGACACTTCTCCGGTTACCTGGCAGGTCATGTTTGGTTTGTATTTCTTCAATACAATGCGGTCATGATCCACATAAATTTCAAGAGCGTCTTTCTCTTGGATTTCAAGTGTGCGGCGGAGTTCAATCGGAATGACTACGCGCCCTAATTCGTCAACCTTACGTACGATACCTGTTGATTTCATTGGTAGGTCCTCCTTAAATTCAGCTTTATTCGTCAAAATTCGACATTTTCTATCTGTACGCTAACAATACCAATGTTTTCTAATACCGTCAACGAATTTGAATTATGATTTCTGTGAAATTTAACAAAAATTTCAATCATTTATACAGAAATAAATTCTTTTATACATCTATTTATATATTAATTTTAAACAAATTAGAACTTATTCAGCCCGATTATGTATAAAAAACCATAAAAATTTATAATAGGGAAATATTTACTTGGGCCAAACTAATTTTGTCGAATTGTCGAATGAAAATATTTTTGACGAAAAGGGAAAAAACACATAGTATATTAGTGTAGAAAATATTGGCCCGACGAATGGATGAGTATCTACAGAAGCCGGCACAGAGAACCGGGAATGCTGAAAACCGGTGCGGCGGAACTAGAGAATATGGTCCGGGAGGGCGTCCGTGTGAGCTGTAACAGTAAAGACGGGCCGTCAGCGGCGTTAACGCTGAACTTCCGGGGGCCGGATGCGCCTGGAAATAAGCCGTTGTTTGTAAAAATAACGGAAATTTGGGTGGTACCACGTGAGCGCAGCTTTCGTCCCTTTGACGGACGGAGGCTTTTTTATATTGGAAAAGAATTTACACGCCTTTGAAGGAGGACATAAATATGCCAGAAGAAAAGAATACTTTTTATTTAACGACGCCGATTTATTATCCGAGTGGAAAGCTTCATATCGGACATGCGTATACGACAGTAGCCGGAGATGCTCTCGCCCGCTACAAGCGCCTGAGAGGCTACGATGTAAAGTACTTAACCGGAACTGATGAACACGGGCAGAAAATTGAAAGAAAAGCGGAGGAAAACGGGGTCAGTCCGCAGCAGTTCGTCGATGATGCAGCGCAGAACATTAAGCAGCTGTGGGACAAATTAAATATTACCTACGATGATTTTATCCGCACGACTGAAGACCGTCACCGCGATGCTGTACAGATCATCTTTGAAAAGCTGAAAGAAAACGGCGATATCTATCTGAGCGAATACGAAGGCTGGTATTCGGTGCCGGACGAAACCTTCTATACAGAAACCCAGCTCGAAGAGAAACAGTACGATGAAGCAGGCAACGTAACCGCCGGTATCAGTCCGGAAAGCGGCCACCCGGTAGAGAAGGTGCGGGAAAAATCGTATTTTTTCAAAATGAGCAAGTATGCGGACCGCCTGCTTCAGTTTTATGAAGATAACCCGGAATTTATCCAGCCGGAATCCCGTAAGAATGAAATGATTAATAACTTTATCAAACCGGGTCTCGGGGATTTGTCCATTTCAAGAACGACCTTTGAATGGGGCATTCCTGTCAAAAGCGACCCGGAGCATGTAGTGTATGTATGGATTGACGCATTGAGCAACTACATCACCTCGCTCGGCTACACGACAGAGCAAGACGAAGAATACCAAAAATACTGGCCGGCGGATGTGCATATTGTCGGCAAGGAAATCGTGCGTTTCCATACTATTTACTGGCCGATTATGCTGATGGCCCTCGATCTGCCGCTTCCGAAGAAAGTGTTCGGCCACGGATGGCTTTTGATGAAGGACGGAAAAATGTCGAAGTCCAAAGGCAATGTGGTGGACCCGATTCCGCTTGTTGACCGCTACGGTTTGGATGCTGTCCGCTACTATCTGCTCCGGGAGGTACCGTTTGGCTCCGACGGAGTGTTCACGCCGGAAGGATTTGTGGACCGGCTGAACTATGATCTCGCAAACGACCTGGGCAATCTTTTAAATCGTACCGTGGCAATGATTAACAAATATTTTGACGGCTCCATCCCGGCTTATGTGAAGGACGCGAGTCCGTATGATGCTTCGCTGCTTGAGCTGATAGAGGCAACCGTCACTAAGGTAGAAAATGCGGTTGAAGAGATGGAGTTTTCAGTGGCTCTGACAGCCATATGGCAGCTTATCAGCCGGACAAATAAATATATTGATGAAACGCAGCCGTGGATTCTTGCAAGAGATGAAAGCGAGCGGGAAGTTCTGGGCTCCGTGCTTTACCATCTGGCGGAATCTCTGCGGGTAATCAGTATACTGATTCAGCCGTTTATGACAGAAACGCCGAAGAGCATCTGGTCGCAGCTTGGTATAGAGAAAGAAATTACAGGCTGGGAAACGACAAAATCCTTCGCCCATATAAAAGAAGGCACCAGAGTAGCCGGTAAGGCCGTGCCTGTCTTCCCGCGTCTTCAGCAGGAGGACGAAGTGAAGTATATTATTGAGTCGATGGGTGGTACAGTGAAAGCGGAAGCAGAAGAGGAAGAGGAAACAGAAGAAAACGGGGAAATCACAATTGATGACTTTGGCAAAGTGGAGCTGAAGGTAGCGGAAATCATCGACGCAGAACTAGTCAAAAAGGCTAATAAGCTGCTTAAAATTCAGCTTGACGTAGGGGATGAGAAGCGTCAGGTCGTTTCCGGCATTGCAGAGCATTACACCCCGGAGGATTTAAAAGGCCGGAAGGTGATCTGTGTAACCAACCTGAAAGCGGTGAAGCTTCGGGGAGAATGGTCGGAAGGAATGATCCTGGCTGCTTCTAAAGGAAAAGAACTGACGCTTGCCACTATCGATCAGGCTCTTCCAAACGGATCGGTCGTGAATTAAAGAAAGGACGAGAATGTGATGCTTTTTGATACGCATGTTCATCTGAACGTAAAACAATTCGAAGGAGAAGTCGCAGAAACGATCGAACGGGCTAAAGAAGCCGGGGTCGATTACATGACGGTCGTCGGCTTTGACCGGGAGACGATTCCTAAAGCGATAGAACTGGCGGAAACGTACGATTTTATTTATGCAGCAGTCGGCTGGCATCCAGTCGACGCTGTTGACATGACCGATGAGGACCTGGAATGGCTTGAGGAACTCGCCGGCCATCCCCGGGTTGTAGCCCTCGGAGAAATGGGGCTCGATTATCACTGGGACAAATCCCCGAAGGATGTACAAAAAGAGGTATTCCGCCGGCAGATCCACCTGGCAAAGAAAGTGAACATGCCGATCATTATTCATGACCGCGAGGCCCATGATGATATTGTCGATCTGCTGGAGGAAGAAAATGCGGGAGAAGTCGGCGGTATTATGCACTGCTTTGGCGGCACTGCCGAAACCGCGAAGCGCTGTATGGATATGAATTTTTATATTTCCTTTGGCGGTCCGGTCACGTTCAAAAACGCAAAGCTTCCTAAGGAAGTAAGCAGGGAAATTCCGATGGATCGGCTGCTGGTGGAAACCGACTGTCCGTTTTTGGCCCCCCACCCATACCGGGGTAAGCGGAATGAACCTGCATACGTAAAGCTGGTAGCTGAAAAAATCGCAGAATTGAAAGAAATTCCGTATGAGGAATTGGCTGAACAGACGACAAAAAACGCTAAACAGCTTTTTCGTCTGTAAACGATGAACGGGCCCGCTCTTTCCATGAAAATGGAAAAGCGGGCTGTATCATAGCAAAAGACTAAATTGACTTAGAAGGAAGGTAACCGTGCGTATTTACGAATGTATCGTAGTGGAGGGCAAATCTGATACCGCAGCTGTCCGCAACGCGGTGGAGGCAGACACCATTGAAACAAACGGCTCGGCAGTAAGTGAGGAAGCGCTCCGCCGGATTGAACTGGCCAGGGAGCGGAGAGGGGTCATTATTTTAACTGATCCGGACGTTCCGGGCGAGAGAATCCGAAGGATAGTCAGCCGTCGCGTGCCGGGGTGCAAGCACGCTTTCTTAACAAAAGGTAAAGCCTTCGGGAGCCCGGGCCAGAGTCTGGGGGTGGAGCACGCTTCTGCGGAAACGATCCGTGAAGCCTTAAGGCACGTGCGCAGCGAAAAAGAGCATCCGGAAGTGACAGCAGCAGTGACAAGGCAAGACCTCCTGGAGCTTGGGCTGTTCGCCGGAAGCGGCTCTAGAGATAAACGCGCCCGCCTGGGGGAAATACTGAACATCGGCTATGCCAATGGAAAGCAGTTTTTGAAAAGGCTAGAGATGTTTCAAATCAGCCAGGCTGAATTTACCGCAGCATATGAACAATTATTGGAAGAGGAGGAGAAGGCGTGAAGGATATAGCAACCCCGGGGCGGACGAAGGATATACTGGAAAGACACGGATTTGCGTTTAAAAAAAGCCTGGGACAAAATTTCTTAATCGACGCAAACATATTAACGCGCATTGCCCAGGCAGCGGGCATAGAGCCGGAAGACGGGGTCATAGAGGTGGGTCCCGGCATTGGGGCCCTCACAGAGCATCTCGCAAAACAGGCCGGGCAGGTGGAGGCATTCGAAATCGACCAGCGCCTGCTTCCGATTCTTGAAGAAACGATGGCTCCTTATCCGCACGTCCGGGTGCACCACCGCGATATTCTGCAGGTGGACCTCGAGGCGTTTATTCATGAACACATGAGTGAGTGCCGAAGTGTATCCGTCGTAGGGAACCTTCCGTATTATGTTACCACTCCTATACTGATGGCAGTGCTTGAACAGAGGCTGCCGATTAAAAACATTGTGATTATGCTGCAAAAAGAAGTGGCAGAGCGAATGGCGGCCGTGCCAGGTACAAAAGCCTACGGATCCTTATCCATAGCGGTACAATATTTTGCGGAAGCAGAAAAGGTGATGACCGTTCCGAAAACCGTTTTTATTCCGCAGCCGAGAGTCGATTCATTGATTCTCCGCCTGAGAAAACGTTCTGCTCCGCCAGTGCATGTAGTGAACGAGGAATTCTTTTTCCGGCTGGTGCGCGCATCATTTGTACAGCGCAGAAAAACCCTCTGGAACAATTTGCTGAACCAGCTGGCCGGAGCGGAGGGCAAAGGCAGACTGCTGCAGGCGTTTGAGCAGACTGGCATCGATCCGGGAAGACGTGGTGAAACGCTTTCCATGGAGGAATTTGCTCTATTATCCAATGAACTTGCTCCTTTTTATCAAGAATTTTAAGACATTCGGAAAAAGAAGATTTAGTAATTGACATTCAAATTAAAGAATTGGTATAATGAAAAATTTTTGACAACTAACCCGGGTTATGTTAACATGATTTTTAGTGAGGTGGGTTAGACAATGGGAAAAACATTGGTGGAGATTAAAGAAGCGTTGGATTTAAAAGTAGGTAAACGAGTTACGGTAATTGCTAATGGCGGACGCAAGAAAACCGTCGAACGTTCCGGGTATTTAGAGGAAACATATCCTTCCGTCTTTATTGTCAAACTGGACAGAGCCCAGCATCCTGTCGAACGTCTTTCTTACAGCTATACAGATGTACTCACCCAGACAGTCAAACTGTATCTAACGGAAGAAGAAGAGCTTCAGGCTTAACTAACACATACGAATGCAGTCCCCGGACAGCATACAGGCTTTCTGCGCTAAGCGGAAAGCTTTTTTCATTTTTAAAGCCATGTTGAAGAAAGAACAGCAAAAGGCTGGCGAAAGTCCGATTTCCAAATTTACGTGCGCCTGCGGGAGTAAGGGAAGCTTTTCCTGCTGTACATGCTGCAGTTTTTCAACTAAAATGTTAGAAGGTTGAAAGTACGGTAAACGTGGAGGAAGATGAGAGAAGGAGAATGATGGTGAAGTTATCAAAAAAGGCTCCGGCGAAAATAAATCTGACGCTCGATGTTTTAGGTAAACGGGCAGATGGCTATCACGAAGTAAAAATGGTGATGGCCCAGGTGGATTTGGCTGATCGTCTGGAGTTTGAGCGAAGAAAAGATGGAAAAATTGTCGTGCAAATGTCAGAGGGCTTTCTTCCGGAAGACCATAGAAACCTGGCTTACCAGGCTGCAAAGCTGTTAAAGGATAAATACCGTATTGCTTATGGCGTGTCGATTTTCATACATAAAAACATCCCTGTCGCTGCCGGACTCGCCGGTGGCAGCAGTGATGCCGCAGCTACGCTGCGGGGAGTGAATGAGCTGTGGGAAATCGGCGCGGACATGGAGGAACTGGCAGAAATTGGGGCGCTGATCGGCTCGGACGTCTCCTTTTGCGTACACGGGGGAACGGCGATCGCTACCGGACGGGGAGAGCAGATTGAGCACATTGACCCTCCCCCGTCCTGTTGGGTAATTTTAGCTAAACCTCCTACAGGTGTTTCCACCGGGGAAATTTACCGCAGAATCGACGCGGCTAAAAAACGCCAGGAGATGACCCCGGCGATG
This sequence comes from Marinococcus sp. LNHM3E3-2.2, assembly GCF_056034385.1. Lineage (NCBI taxonomy): Bacteria > Bacillati > Bacillota > Bacilli > Caryophanales > Bacillaceae > Marinococcus > Marinococcus sp. LNHM3E3-2.2. The sequence goes on along the minus strand of NZ_JBQLIC010000002.1, from coordinate 30,274 downwards.
GTGGAAGCGATTCGGAATAACAATTATGAACAGCTTTGCCGCTCTTTATCCAATACCCTTGAAGAAGTAACTCTGCCGCTTTATCCCGAAGTGGGGCAGATTAAAGCCCGCATGCTCGATTCCGGTGTGGATGCTGCACTGATGAGCGGCAGCGGTCCTACTGTTTTCGGGCTGGTGGATAAGGAAAGCAAAGTAAGCCGTGTGTATAATGCGTTGCGTGGTTTCTGCTCCCAAGTGTACGCGGTTCGCCTATTGAACAACCGAAACGCTTGATAAAATCCGTATGAAAATGGTATATTCTTGCTAAATATTCGGATTTTACGGAGGTAAGCATGAAAAAACTGAAACGAAGCGGCCGATTGGTTGATATGACCAATTTTTTACTGCAGCATCCACATGAACTTATCTCTCTTGGTTATTTTACGGAGAGGTATGATTCCGCCAAATCCTCGGTAAGTGAAGATTTGACTATCATTAAAGAAATTTTTGAAACACAGGGCGTTGGTGCACTGCGTACGGTAGCAGGCGCGAGCGGCGGCGTGCGATATGTACCAAAAGTGGAAAAAAGCACCGCAGAATTGTTTGTCGGAGACCTGTGTGAAAAACTGGAAAACAAAGAACGGCTGCTGCCTGGAGGGTATTTATATATGATGGATATCCTTGGGCGTCCACGTACGATGAACGAAGTGGGGAAAATGTTTGCTTCTGTTTTTGCGGACAGGCAGATTGATGCCATTGTCACTGTGGCTATGAAAGGCATCCCGCTTGGACACGCGATTGGTACGTATCTTGACGTCCCTGTAAGTATTGTCCGAAGAGACCACCGGGTTACGGAAGGATCGACCGTGAGCATCAATTACGTGTCAGGTTCATCGAGACGCATTCAGACAATGTCCTTAGCGCGGAGAAGCCTGCCGGAAGGATCTAACGTCCTTGTAGTGGATGATTTCATGAAAGCAGGCGGTACGGTGAGCGGAATGATAGAGCTGCTGCAGGAGTTCCGGGCAAATGTGGCAGGCATCGGAGTACTTGTGGAAGCTGAAGGCGCGGGAGAGCGTCTGGTGGATGATTACGTAAGCATCGCAAGAGTGGAAGAGGTAAACGAAAAGACAAAAAACATCCGTGTAGTTCCCGGTAATTTTCTAACAAAGCTCGAAAAGGAGAGATCACGATGAAGGAAGTATTTACTAAGCAGGCTCCAGAGGCCATTGGTCCGTATTCGCAGGGCATTAAGGTAAACAATGTATTTTACAGCTCCGGCCAGATTCCTTTAACGACGGCTGGTGAAGTTGTAAGCGGTGGAGTTGAAGAGCAGACGCACCAGGTTTTTCAGAATCTGCAGGCAGTACTTGCTGAAGCTGGTTCTTCGCTGAATCATGTTATTAAGGCAACCGTATTTATTAAAGATATGGATGAATTTCCGGTTATTAATGAAGTGTATGGTTCTTACTTTCAGGAGCATCAGCCGGCCCGTTCTTGTGTCGAAGTCGCCCGTCTCCCTAAGGATGTAAAAGTGGAAATTGAAGTTATTGCTTTACTGGCTTCATAAAAACAGTGCTCTGTGCTGCCTGCGCGAATGGCAGCCGGGGTGCTTTTTTTGCGATATGGGTAGAAAAGAGCATAAAACAGGCCGATAAGAAGAATAACGGAAAGATTTTTAAAGACAGGACTTTTAGCTCGAGCAAAAAGATATGGTAACATACATGAAACATCGTTATACTTAATACATGTTTATATACTTTAAATCAAATATATCTGCAGACGATTTTTTGTCCGGGCAGGACTTTGCGGAATAATATAGAAATCAATAATCAGCCTCTTTACGCTTGATGCGAAAGAAGAGATACATATAGATGAGAGAGTTAATAAACCAAAGGTGGTGAAAACATGCAGGTAACAGATGTCAGGCTGCGCCGGGTAAATACTGATGGACGGATGAGAGCAATTGCTTCTATTACATTTGATGAAGAGTTTGTGGTCCATGATATTCGGGTCATTGATGGAAATAACGGTCTCTTTGTTGCTATGCCGAGTAAACGCACCCCTGATGGGGAATTCCGTGATATTGCCCATCCTATTTCGTCAGCAGCGAGAGAAAAGATCCAGTCCGCTGTATTGGCAGAATATGACGAGCAGGAACAGCAGCCCGCAGAAAAAAATTTTAACGAAGCCGGCGCTTCGTAACTTCATACGTACCAGGGCAGCGATAACGGTCTCGATGGGGCCGTTATTTATTTTTGGCTGTAAACGAAATCGGGTGGATAGGTAAACGTTCATTATGTAGAATAGGTAATAGTGTATTCTTGAAAACCTACAGCTTTTAAGATATTATTCTTAATGGACAAAAATGCGCATATGGAGGAACCTACATGAACAATCGCTATGCCGTTATTTTAGCTGCCGGAAAAGGCACCCGCATGAAATCCAGTCTCTATAAAGTACTTCATCCTGTCTGCGGAAAACCGATGGTGGAGCACGTAGTGGATGAGCTCGAAGACGCCGGTGTCGATCAATTGGTGACGGTGACCGGCCACGGGGCGGAAGCTGTCGAAGAGCATTTAAAAGAGCGTACTTCCTATGTTCTTCAGGAGGAACAGCTTGGCACGGCTCATGCTGTAATGCAGACAAGGCAGATGCTTGAGGGAAAAAAAGGAACAACTATCGTTGCGTGTGGAGATACTCCACTGATCCAGGGGAGCACGATGCAGGCGCTGATGGATCATCATGAACAAACGGAAGCAAAAGCAAGCATTTTAACAGCCGTAGCAGACGACCCCGCCGGATACGGACGGGTCATCCGGGGCAGCAGCGGGGAAGTTGTCCGTATCGTTGAACATAAGGATGCAGACGAAACGGAAAAAAGCATCCGGGAAATTAATACGGGGACCTACTGCTTTGATAATGAAGCCTTGTTTCATGCCCTCAGTCAGGTGGATAACAACAACGTTCAGGGGGAATATTACCTTCCTGATGTTATTGGTATCCTTCAGGAAAAGGGAGAAACCGTATCTGCCTGGACCACCCCGGACTTTTCTGAGACAATCGGGGTGAACGATCGTGTGGCTTTATCCCAGGCTGAAAAAGCTATGAAGCGCCGCATTAATGAACATTGGATGCGCCAGGGAGTAACTATCATTGATCCGGAGAACACTTATATCTCCAAGGAATCTGTGATCGGAGCTGATACAGTAATTGAGCCCGGGACAATTCTCCGCGGCAGTGTACATGTAGGAACCTCCTGCCAGCTAGGCCCGCATTCAGAAATCAGCAACGCAGTCATTGGCAGCGAAACAGTGGTCCGTCAATCGACAGTGACGGACAGCGAGGTAGGAAACTCCGTACAAATCGGCCCTTATGCCCACGTCCGGCCGGCTTCGTCAATCGGTGATGAAGCCAAAATCGGCAATTTTGTTGAAATCAAGAAAGCCTCCATCGGACAGGGAAGCAAAACGTCCCACCTCAGCTACATTGGAGATGCAGAGGTAGGAAAAAATGTGAATATCGGCTGCGGCTCCATTACTGTTAATTACGACGGTATGGGCAAGCATTTAACGAAGATCGAAGATAACGTATTTATTGGATGCAACTCCAATCTTGTAGCTCCGGTAAACGTTGGGAAAGGCGCTTACGTAGCAGCAGGTTCCACTATTACTTCGGATGTGCCGGAGGATGCGCTTTCCATTGCACGGGCAAGGCAGACGAATAAAGAAAACTATGTAAGTGAAAAATTAAATGCAGATAAAAAGCAAAACAAGTGACGGAGGGAATTAAAAAATGTCCACGATGGATCGCTCCAATTTGAAAGTATTCACCCTGAACTCGAATCCAAGGCTCGCAGAGGAAATTGTTGAACAGATCGGTACAACAATGGGGCTCAGCTCTGTAAAACGATTCAGTGACGGCGAAGTGCAGATAAACATTGAAGAAAGTATCCGCGGCTGCGATGTCTTTTTGGTCCAGTCAACTTCAGACCCGGCCAATGAACATCTAATGGAGCTTTTGATTATGATCGATGCCATGAAGCGGGCTTCGGCAAAAACGATCAGCGTTGTCCTCCCTTATTACGGTTACGCACGTCAGGACCGTAAGGCCCGGGCGAGAGAGCCTATTACAGCCAAGCTGATTGCCAATCTGCTGGAGACAGCTGGAGCGACCAGAATTTTGAGCCTGGACCTGCACGCGACGCAAATTCAGGGATTCTTCGATATTCCGGTGGATCAGCTGCAGGGAGAGCCTATTTTGTCCCGTCACTTCAACGAAAAAGGCCTGGAAGATCTCGTTATTGTATCGCCTGACCACGGAGGCGTGGTGCGCGCACGCAGAATGGCAGACCGCTTAAAGGCTCCTATTGCGATTATTGATAAGCGCCGGCCGCGTCCAAACGTTTCAGAGGTTATGAATATCGTCGGTGACGTAAAAGGCAAAACGGCAATCATTATTGATGATATTATTGATACCGCCGGAACAATTACTCTCGCAGCGGATGCGTTAATCGAGTCGGGCGCAAACCATGTGTATGCGTGCTGCACCCATCCGGTACTTTCCGGCCCGGCAATAGAAAGAATCGAAAATTCCAGGATTGAAGAACTTGTCGTAACAAACTCCATCGTGCTCCCGGAAGAGAAAAATATCGATAAAGTAACACAGCTTTCCGTCGGCCCGCTTATGGCTAAAGCAATTATTAACGTCTTTGAGCAGACTTCGGTCAGCCGCTTGTTTAATTAATCTACAAGAAAATCAATGGTTTGAATAAGCCATTGATTTTTGATGTGGATTCTGGTATAATTCTGTCTCAAGTGGGCAAAATTACGCGAACACGTGAAAATAAAATTTAATTATGAGGTGAATACCATGGCTACGCAGTTAACTGCAGCTCGTCGTCCTGAAACAAAACAGTCAGTGACGAAAAAACTCCGCAGAGAGGGCACGATTCCAGCCGTTATTTATGGCAAGAAAACGGAAAGCCAGCCTATCTCTGTCGACAACGTTACATTCCTAAAAACGATCCGTGAAGCCGGGAAGAATGGCATCATTGATCTGACTATTGAAGGCGAAAACAAAAAGCACCAGGTCATCGTGCATGATATGCAGGTTGACTCCATCAAGGATTACTTTATCCATGTTGACTTCTTTGAAGTAGACATGACTTCCGAAATGGAAGCAGACGTTGCTGTAAGCCTCGAAGGCGAAGCGCCAGGGGAAAAAGACGGCGGCGTTGTCTCCCACATGATGTTCAATATTACTGTCAGCGCACTGCCTGCTGAAATTCCTGACAGCATCAGCGTGGACATTTCGACATTGAATGTCGGCGACTCCATTCAGGTAGCAGATCTTCCAGAAGGTTTGAACTACACGATTACGAGTGAGCCGGAAGAAACGATTGTTACTGTTCTTGTACCGGAAGAAGAGCCGGAAGAGCCAGGCGAAGAAGAAGCAGAAGAGCCTGAGCTTGTAGATGCGGATGAAGAATCCGAAGAAGGCGGTTCTGAAGAAGGCAGCAACGACAACAACAATTCATAATCACTGCACCAAAGCTGACGGAGGGCGTGCTGCCTTCCGTCATAAATAAAGATCGCAGGCGACTCTGTTTTACAGGCGCCCTGCGATCTTTATTTATGCTATGCTGTTAAGCTGAAATATCTTAAAATAAGACAAGCACTGTAATCGTTTTAAACGTCAAGAAGCAGTTTTTTTAGTACAATATGAAGAAGCAGCCTGAACATTATACGTACGAGGCAGAGCGGGGGACCAGCATGAAATTTATTGTCGGGTTAGGCAACCCGGGAAAAAAATATAAAAAGACACGTCATAACGTCGGATTTGAAGCTGTTGAAGAGCTCGCTTCCATGTGGAAGCTGTCATGGAAAAAGAGCAAGTGGAGGAGCGAAACTGCCGAAACAATGGCAGGGGGCGAAAAAGTGATACTGGTAAAGCCTTTGACTTATATGAATCTTTCGGGAGAAGCGGTGGGCCCGATGCTTGATTTTTATAAAGCGTCCCCGGAAGACGTTCTAGTTGTGTATGATGACCTGGATCTCGTTCCCGGCACGGTCCGCCTGCGTAAAAAAGGCGGGCACGGCGGCCATAACGGTATACGCTCGTTAATTGAACATCTGGGTACGAAGGAATTCAAGCGGCTCCGCATTGGCATTGGAAAGCCGGAGAAGGCGTCTGTGATCGACTATGTTCTCGGCACCTTTCCACCGGAAGAGAGAAAGCATATGGATGAGGCAGTCAAAAAGGCCGCAGCCTCGGCGGAAGCATGGAGCAGTAAATCATTTGATGAAGTGATGAACGAGTTTAATTAATAAAACGGGGTGGGACTGCCAGGTTCCGCTCCCCTTTTGCGTGATAAAAAAAGAGATCGCCATAAACAGGGAGGAACGAGCATGAAGGGTTTACCATCGATATTGGCCTCCAATCCGGAGATCAGCGCAGTTATCAGCGACCTCCAAAACGGGGTTTCGGAGCAGCTGATTTCAGGGCTCAGCGGCTCGGCAAGAACGTTATTTATGACGCTTGCCCAGGAGAAGACGCAAAAGCCTCAGCTAGTAGTGACGCATACGTTGTATCAGGCGCAGAAGCTGTACGATGATTTGTTAGAATGGTCAGAAAAGGACGTATTAATTTATCCGGTCAATGAGCTTATTTCTGCTGAAATTGCGGTAGCGAGTCCGGAAATGAGGTCGCAGCGGATTGAAGTGCTCGACCGTCTGGTCAGCGGCTTTGACGGAATTATTGTAAGCCCGGTGGCCGGGCTGCGCCGTCTGCTGCCTCCGCCTGCTGTCTGGGAAGCAGCCCAGTGGCCGCTGCATAACGGGGACGATCTTGATCTGGATGCGTTTCAGCAATTTCTCTATGCTTCCGGCTACCAGCGGGCCGATATGGTGGCGGCTCCCGGTGAATTCAGCATTCGCGGCGGTATTATTGACATTTACTCGCTTACAGCGGACAATCCGGTGCGCCTGGAGCTGTTTGATACAGAGATTGATTCTCTTCGTTTGTTTAATCCGGAGGACCAGAGGACAATTGAACAGATTACTAAAGTGAATATTAGTCCGGCTCAGGAGACAATTCTTTATCCGGAACAGTTTCAGCGCGCAGCCTCGCAGCTTGAGGACAGCCTGGGCAAAACGCTGAAAACGGTCAAGGACGAGACCGTGAAACAGAAGGTGCAGGAGCGCCTGTCGGAAGAGCGGGAGCAGCTGCTGCAGCACGTACGTTTTCAAAGTCTGTACAAATATATGCAGTTTTTCTATGAAGAGCCGGCTACCCTGAGCAATTATTTTTCCCCGGAAACGGTCTTTTTTATCGATGAAGTGAGCCGGGTACAGGAAACAGCAGAACGGCTGGATGAAGAAGAGGCAGAATGGCGGACAAACATGGTGGAGCAGGGGGAGCTGCCGGTAGAGATGCAGCTTTCGGTGCCGTTCCATACGCTTATGAGAAACATCGATTTTCCGAAGGTGCTTTTTTCTTTATTCACCCGCAGTTTATCCGAGTTTCACCCGCGCCGGGTGGCAAACGTCACGAGCAAGGCGATGCAGCAGTTCCACGGCCAGCTGCCGGTACTGAAAAATGAAATTGAACGCTGGCAGAACGGCGGATTTCGTATCGTTTTTGCCGCTGAGACGAAAGACCGGCTCGAACGGCTGCAGAGAATTCTCGATGATTACGGAGTAGAAGCAGAGCGGGCAGACAAGGATGGACCGTTTACGCCGGGACGGCCTGCTATTGTGCAGGGGCGGCTCGACAGCGGATTTGAACTGCCGCTGGAGAAGCTTGCCGTCATTACAGAGCAGGAGACGTTCACCAAGCAGGTGCGCCGCTCAAGACGCCGGGAAAAGCTGAACAATGCCGAACGTATCAAGAGCTATTCGGAGCTGCAGGTGGGAGACCTGGTGGTTCACGTGAACCACGGCATCGGGAAATACCTGGGGATGGAAACTCTGGACGTTGGAGGAGTGCACCAGGATTTCTTAAACGTGTCCTATGCGGGCAACGATAAACTGTATGTGCCGGTCGAACAGATTGACCAGGTTCAAAAGTATGTGGGGTCAGAAGAAAAGGATCCGAAAATCTATAAACTCGGCGGCAACGACTGGAAGCGTGTAAAACGCAAAGTACAGTCCTCTGTGGAAGACATCGCCGACGACCTGATCAAGCTGTATGCCGAACGGGAGGCTACGAAAGGGCACGCCTTCAACCGGTATGCGATGGAAGAGCAGGCGTTTGCTGCTACGTTCCCTTACCAGGAGACGGAGGATCAGATAAAAGCAATTGAAGAAATCCGTGAAGACATGGAGCGCGAACGTCCGATGGACCGCCTGTTGTGCGGGGATGTCGGCTACGGAAAAACAGAGGTGGCAATACGGGCAGCGTTCAAGGCAGTAATGGACGGCAAGCAGGTGGCCATTTTGGTGCCGACAACGATTTTGGCCCAGCAGCATTTCGATACGCTCACCGAGCGTTTTGCCGACCAGCCGATCAACATCGGCTTAATGAGCCGCTTCCGGACGAAAAAACAGCAGAACGAAACGACCCGGGGACTGAAAGCAGGAAGCGTCGATATTGTGATCGGCACGCACCGTGTGCTTTCCAAGGACGTACAGTTTCATGATTTAGGTCTGCTGATTGTCGACGAAGAACAGCGGTTTGGAGTTACTCATAAAGAGAAAATCAAACGGCTTAAGGCAAACATTGACGTGTTAACACTGACGGCGACGCCGATTCCAAGAACGCTGCATATGTCGATGCTAGGTGTTCGTGATCTTTCAGTTATTGAGACCCCGCCAGAAAATCGTTTTCCGGTACAGACGTATGTGATGGAATACAATCCGACGCTCGTTAAAGAAGCCATAGAACGTGAAATCAGCCGTGGCGGCCAGGTGTACTTTATGCATAACCGGGTGGATAATATCAGCCGGATGGCTGACCAGATTTCGATGCTTGTGCCGGAAGCGGAGGTCGCCTACGCTCACGGACAGATGAATGAGCAGGAGCTTGAATCAGTCATGGTGGAGTTTTTAGAGGGCAACAAGGATGTACTGGTCACAACAACGATTATAGAAACAGGAGTCGATATCCCGAACGTGAATACGCTTATTATTAACAATGCTGACCGGATGGGACTTTCTCAGCTGTATCAGATCCGCGGCCGGGTCGGCAGGTCCAATCGCGTAGCGTATTCGTATTTCACGTACCAGCGCGACAAAGTGCTTTCTGAGGTTGCGGAAAAGCGGCTGCAGGCGATCAAGGAATTTACGGAGCTCGGCTCGGGCTTTAAGATTGCCATGAGAGATCTTTCCATCCGCGGCACGGGTAATCTGCTCGGTGCAGAGCAGCATGGCTACATTGAATCTGTTGGCTTTGATTTGTACTCACAGATGCTTAAAGAAGCTATTGAAGAACGTAAGGGAGATAAGCCGAAGCAGCAGGAGCCGGATATGGAGATGAATATGAAAGCAGATGCCTACATCCCTGACTTTTATATTGACGACTCCAAGCAGAAAATAGAGATGTATAAACGCTTCCGGGGGCTTGAGACACTTGAGGATATGGAAGATCTGCAGAGTGAGATGATCGACCGCTTCGGGGAATACCCGGTGGAAGTGGAAAAGCTTTTTATTCTCAGTAATATTCGTCTGCGCGCGGAAGCTTCCGGAGTGGAGTCGGTTTCCCAGGAAGCAAACAAAACCATTATTCTGGTAGGCGAAGAAGCAAGCAGTGAGGCAGACGGCGCTTCGCTGTTCGGACTTGTAAATGATCTGGGACGTCATATAGGTATCGGGACCAGCGGGAAAAAGATTCAGATATCAGTGCAGCACCAGCGGCTCGAAGAAATGAAAATCCTCACTTCTGTGCAGGCGGTCGTAAAAGGGGTACAGGAAGCAAAAAAAGAGCCGGAAGAAACAACGTCCCCGAAATAGAGCGGGCGAATAGAAGGGACCGAAGATGACAAATGACAGACGCTCTTTCGCCCGTTTACTAAAAAGCGTTTCCCTGCTGACAGCAGCTGCCCTGATAGGAAAAGTATTCAGCGCCGTTTACCGGATTCCATACCAAAATATGACCGGGGATATTGGGTATTATGTTTATCAGCAGGTGTACCCGTTTTTCGGTATAGCGATGATTCTTGCTCTTTACGGCTTTCCGGCTGTACTGGCCGGGGAAATGATACAGCAGAAAAAAGCATCCGACCGACTCGAAACGATGAAAGCGGCTGGAGTGGTGCTGGTATCTGCGGCAGCTTCGGCTTTTGTGCTTCTGTTTCTTTTTGCGCCCGTGGTGGCTGGAGCGATGGGAGATGAGCAGCTTACACCTGTACTGCGTATGACTTCATTCGTATTTCTCCTCGTGCCCGTACTTTCGCTTGGACGCGGATATTACCAGGGGATAGGAAAAATGGAGCCGACAGCTTTATCGCATGTAGTCGAGCAGGTGTGCCGGGTAACCTTTATTTTGTTGTCTGCCTGGGCAGCAGTATCGGCTGGGCAGGGGGTATATAACGTAGGTGCCGGAGCCATGGGAGCTTCCATAGCAGGCGCCGGCGTCGGGGCTTTGATTCTGATGCTTCTCTGGTGGTTTCAGCACCGTCGCAAACCGCTGTCTTTTCTTTTTCGGGGAGCCGGAAACGAGTATAAAACAATGGTGAAAAAACTGCTTATCCCGGGGGTAGTTGCCTGTCTCGGTGCAATGGTGTTTTTATTTTATCAATGGATAGATGCGTTTACTGTAGTCCCCGGCCTTGAGGCTTACGGTGTTTCCGGACAGGATGCAAAAGAAACGAAGGGTGTTCTGGACCGGGCACAGCCGCTTCTCCAGTTCGGCACGGTAGTATCTACGGCGCTCGCAGCAGCTGTACTCCCTTCGCTGCGCGGACAGGAAGGAGTTTTCCTCGGTGGACTTGCTCTTCGGATCAGTCTGGTTATCGGCGGAGCGGCGGCTGTAGGCCTTTATACAGTAGCTGACTTTGTGAATGTGATGCTGTTTGAAAACAGCAGGGGGACAGAGCTTATGGCTGCGCTCGCTATTTCACTTCTGTTTAGCGGATGGATTGTAACTGCGAACGCGATTCTCCAGGGGGGAGGCTATGTACGGATAGCTGCCGGATCAATAGTGGCTGGAGGAATCATAAAGCTCGTCGGAAATATAGTGCTTATACCGGCCTTTGGCGCAGTTGGTGCAGCTGCGGCAACGATCGGCGGCCTTGCTGTTACGAGCCTTCTGCAGGGAGCGCTTCTGCAGAAGTACCGGCTGATTTCCTGGCCTTCCCCCAGGTGGGGCGTCTGCTGGGTGACTCTTTTAGTCCTGCTTGGCGCTGGACTGTGGATGCTGCAGCTGCCTGCCGCCAGCGTAGACGCACGGACGGTCGCTGGCATGTGGGCCCTGGGTCTGGCCGGGGCCGGAGTGGCATTGTGCCTTGCTCTTGTCAAAGGCTTAAAACTTTTCGAACGCCAGGAGTGGAACATATTTTCCGCAGGCGGAAATAAGAATGAAAAGAAGGGGACTTCCTAATGAATAATGCAGACACGCGACCAGTTATTACCGTTTTAGGGCTCGGAGCAGGAGATGCCGGGCAGCTCCCCCTGGACGTTTACCGTCGTCTCCGCGCAGCTTCCTCTCTGTATTTACGTACCAGGGAGCACCCGGTAGTCAGAGAGCTTCAGGAAGAGCTGCCGGCGCATAAAACCTTTGACCAGGTCTACGAACAGACAGATTCGTTTGAAGAGGCATACGGAATAATGACGGAAGAGCTGCTTATGGCTTCCAAAGCTTCCGGGGAAATTTGTTACGCAGTCCCGGGTCATCCGCTAGTGGCAGAAATGGTGGTGCAGCAACTGCTTGAAGCAGAAAAGGCCGAAAAATGCCGGGTGGACATCGTGGGCGGACAAAGCTTTTTAGACCCTGTCTTTGCATCCCTGCGGCTGGATCCGAGTGAAGGCTTCCAGCTGCTGGATGCGACGGCGCTGAAAAGAGAAGACGTGCAGACCTCCACCCATTTGCTGCTTACCCAGGTGTACGATCGTATGACAGCTTCAGAGGTGAAGCTGACGCTGATGGAGCTGTATCCGGAAGAGCACACCGTACACATGATTTCCGGAGCGGGAACCGGAACAGAACGGCTTCAGAAGCTGCCGCTGTACGAGCTTGACCGCGAAGACTTTGTCGATAATCTAATGTCCGTTTATGTGCCGCCGCTGCCGTTTTCGGCCCGGTTCGGAGACTGGGACAAATTGCGCAGCATTATCGCCTCTCTCCGGGCTCCGGACGGGTGCCCATGGGACAGGAAACAAACGCACCAATCGCTGAAAAAATATCTGCTCGAAGAAACCTATGAAGTATTAAGTGCCATCGATGCTGAAGACGACGACAACCTGCAGGAAGAGCTGGGGGACATTTTGCTTCAGGTGATGCTTCATGCTCAAATTGGGGAAGAAGAAGGCTTTTTCACCATTGATGATGTGGTGGAATCAGTAACGGAAAAAATGATCCGCCGGCATCCGCACGTGTTTGCAGAGTCAGCGGCGGCTACCCCGGAAGAAGTGAACACGCAGTGGGAACAGATTAAAAAAGCTGAAAAAAGCAAAGATGGCAAAGAAGATTCTGTACTGGCGGATATTCCGCAGGCAATGCCGGCACTAATGAGAGCCTACGAAATTCAGAAAAAGGCAGCAAAGGCCGGGTTCGACTGGGGCGATGATGCTCCGATGTGGGACAAGCTCCACGAAGAAATAGACGAATGGAAAGCGGAGCTTCGTGCAGAAAACGAACAAAACAGCTCAAAGGAATTTGGGGATATTTTATTTGTGCTCGTTAATCTTGCCCGGTTCTTTCGCGTACATCCGGAGGAAGCGCTCGAACAGACGAACCAGAAGTTTTTCCGTCGTTTTGCCTACATTGAACAGAAAATGAATGAAGAAAACCGGCACTGGAAGGAAGAAAACTTTCTGCAGACGGCGGAAGCATGGTGGCAGGAAGCGAAGAAGGAGGAACGGTAACGGTGAGAATAGATAAGTTTTTAAAGGTGTCCCGGCTGATTAAGCGAAGAACTCTTGCAAAGGAAGTAGCTGCCCAGGGACGCATTACGGTAAACGGTAATCAGGCGAAGGCCGGAACGGAAGTAAAGCCTGGGGATGAAATCATCGTACGTTTTGCTTCGAAGACATTAAAATTAAGAGTGGAAGCCATTAAAGATACAACGAAAAAAGATGAAGCAGAATCGATGTATACACTGATGGAAGAAGAAAGCAAATAATACGAACGGCCGTTCCTTTTTGGGGCGGCTTTATTATTTAGTATGGAAGAAAACCTGCGAAAACAGAAAAAATAAAGCGAAAAACTGTAATAAAGAGGAAAAACCGTGTTGAAACTCTTTCGCTGCTCCGTTATGATTAACATAACTAAAATCGTAAACGGTTTATAAAGCGCTTGTTTTACAACAAAGCTTGCAGAGACAAGCGAAGGAGGAGCTCTTGATTGATTGAAGAAAAGAAAAAAGTAACAAACATTCATAGACCGCACTCCCACCAGCAGACACAGACAGATGCCCGTAAAGAAGCCTCAGTACAGAAGCAGCGCCGTGGATTGAAAAAAAGAATGACTGCTTTAACCGTTGTTACTGCCTTTGTCGTCATATTAATGGGAATTACTTTGTTCTCACAGTGGCAGACCATTGCGGCCAATAATGAGGAGCAGCATCAGATGGAAGAGCAGATGGCGAACCTTGAGGATAAAGAAGCGGATTTAAATCAGCAGGTGGAGGATTACAACGACCTTGATTACATAGCAGAAGTCGCCCGGGAAGAGTATTATTTAACTAAAGAAGGGGAAACGCTTTATAAACTTCCGGAAAGCGATTCATCTAATTGACATTGTTTTTTGGCTTCGAGTATAATTACTTGGACACAGAGAAATTGAAAACGTGAGGCGTTTCTCTTTCTTTTGCACTAATCTCTTTTTATATTTCATATAGGATCCATAAGGAGGAGCATTTTTTAGATGGCAATTGAAGTGGGCAGCAAGATACAGGGCAAGGTTACCGGCATTACGAAGTTTGGCGCTTTTGTAGAAGTGGAGCCGGGAAAAACGGGTCTCGTTCACATTAGTGAAGTCGCGGATAAATACGTGGAAAACATCAGTGATTTTCTGTCCGTCGGGGATGAAGTGACAGTAAAGGTGATGAAGGTAGAGGATGATGGAAAAATCGGACTCTCCATCCGTAAGGCGCAGGACCGTCCTCAGGAAGAACGCCCGAAAAGCAGCGGCAGCGGTCGCCCAAAAAGCGGGGGAGACCGGCCACGTGGAGGGTCGAAGCCTCCGCAGCAGCGTCCGGCAAGCTTTGAAGACAAAATGAGCAGCTTCATGAAAGACAGTGAAGAACGCCTGGCCACTATCCGTAAGCAAACTGAAAAACGAGGAAAAAAATCCCGCAAGTAATGCCGAAAGCTTCCAACCCTGGAGAGAGCCTGCCAACGCACGGCAGGCTCTCTTTGCTTGGGGAAATGCTTCAGCAGAAATTAATTTCATAGCGCATATTGACTTTTAATACAAAAACAATTTATAATCGTGAATGTCGCAATAAATGGCGGCGTAGCTCAGCTGGCTAGAGCGTACGGTTCATACCCGTAAGGTCGGGGGTTCGATCCCCTCCGCCGCTACCAAATTATAACTTGAATGCTTCCACTGCCAATTGGGCAGTGGTTTTATTTTGTTCCAGATAATTAAAGCGGTTTCAATGCTGAAAACTACTTTTGTTCCGCTGGCGAGTATTCTATACTTTAAGCGAAAGCACATTTACATATTAATTGAGGAAGGGCGGGGAGGCACGTGGAAAAAGCAGATGACATTATGGCTATGTGTCTGCATGCCGGACAGCTTATGCTCCGCTACGGTTCAGAAACGTTTCGGATAGAGGACACAATGCGGAGAATGGGCCGGGCTGCCGGAATGGAGCAGGTGAATACATTTGTGACGACAACAGCTATCTTTTTGTCGTTTAAATCGCCTGTAGACCAGCGTGATCATATACAGATGCTCCGAATTGAGGAGCGTTACCAGGATTTGAGCAAGGTGACCTCAGTCAACCAGCTGTCGAGGGAATACGTGAGTGGTCTTCTTACTTCAAGGGAAGTAAAGAAGCAGTTAAAAGAAATCGAAGAATCACCGATGAATTATCCTGTATGGTTCATTTACCTGGCTTCCGGTATTGGCGGGGGCGCTTTTTCTTATTTGATCGGCTCGAGCATTATGGATATGCTGCCGGCCGCACTTGGCGGACTCGTGACAGCGGTAGCGCTCGTACGCTACCAAATGAGGCTGAAAGTGAAGTTTTTCTCGGAGTTTCTGGCCTCATTCACGGGTGCTTTAATAGCCATGCTGATGGTGCAGATGGGACTTGTAATGAATACCAACCAGGTAATTATCGGCACGATTATTCCTCTTGTACCAGGTGTGCCGCTGACGAACGCGGTGCGTGATTTAATGTCGGGAGATCTGGTGGCAGGAGTAGCCAGGGGCGCCGAAGCGGCTGTCTCAAGCATGTCTATAGCAGGCGGTGTGGCAGTAGCACTCACAATTTTTTTCGTATAGACTGAGGAAAAGAGGGAAATAACGATGGCGATGTTTGCATTAGAGCTGGGCCTTTGTTTTGTCGCGACGATCGCTTTTGCGATTATTTTTAATATTCCGCTCCGGCTCGTCTGGTGGGGCGGGTTTATCGGTGTAGGCACGTGGGCGATTTATTCACTAATGCCGGTTTTAGGCCTGTCGCTCGTTTTTGCGGCGGCGGTAGCTGCATTTTTTGCTTCGTTTGTCAGCCAATGGTTTGCCCGGTTTATGAAAGTCCCGGTGACAACCTTCAGTCTCCCGGGAATCATTCCACTGATCCCTGGCAGCAGGGCGTATGAAACGATGCTTGCATTCGTACAGGAACGGTATTTATACGGACTGGAGCAGGGCGTGGAAACAGTGCTGCAGGCCATTGCAATTGCGGCTGGCCTCGTGTTCGCATTTTCGGTATTTTCTGTTGGCAAAGGGGTGGGCCAGCGTTATGAAACACATCGTTGAAGAATGGATCACCAGATGGGAAATGATACCACCGGGAGCGAAAGTACTCGCAGCGGTCTCCGGGGGCCCGGATTCCATGGCAGCTGCATCCATCCTGAAAAGCTTACAGAGTAAATATGAATTCACCCTGGGAATTGCGCATGTAAACCATGGCTTCCGTCCGGAAACATCGAAATCCGAGGCGCAGATGGTGCGGACGTGGTCGGAGCATCAGCAGCTGCCTTTTTTTTCAGCGGCAATGTTTATGAAAGAAACCCCTGATGAAAAGGCGACACAGGCAGCGGCCCGGAAAAAAAGGTATGATTTCTTTTTCCGCACTATGGAACATTTTGACTACAGCGTGCTGATGACCGGCCATCATGCAGATGATCAGCTTGAAACGATGATCATGCAGGCAGCTTCGGGCCGGTCGCTTCTCGGTGAAGAAGGAATTGCCCCGAAGCGTGCAATGAACGGTTTGAAGGTTGCACGTCCTCTGCTTGGTGTGAAAAAAACAGAAATTCTGCTCTATTGCAAAGAGCACGGCATACCTTACGTGGAGGATGAAAGCAATGCTACGGACGATTACAGGCGCAACCGGGTGCGCCGCCACGTCATTCCGGCGCTGACAGATGAATTTCCTTCAGTGCATCAGCACATGCAGAAAAAATATGAATGGCATAAAGAACAGCAAAACTATATGCGCAGCCAGGCAGGTGCTTCTCTCGATTTTTACGGAGAAAAGCTGGAACTTAATTATGCAGCTGTAAGAATGGATTTTTTTCATGAAACCCCTCTTGCTTTACAAAGGGAAACGGTTTCGCTACTATTAAATTATTATTTTTCTGCAGAAGAAACAGGTATTTCGGCTTCTTTGGTGGATTCCTGTATCAGTCTGGCTTCTGCCGCCGGCGCTTCAGGAGAGCTTCATTTACCCGGGGGGATACTGGTCCGTAAATCTTACGATAGGCTGGAATTCTTATGCAGGGGAAAATCCGGCCCTTCTTTTCCTGAACTGGTCCGTATTTCTGACTACGGTAACTACAAATACGGCCCCGGGGTCGTCAGGGTAAGTCGTGACCGTCCGGAGGATGCGGATTGGTGGGTGGCTGTCCCGGAAAGAATTCTTTCGTTCCCGATATACGTAAGACCCCCGCGCGCAGGGGACCGAATACATATACCAGGCATGAAGGAAGCGAAAAAAATTCATCGTCTGTTTATAGACGAAAAAGTTCCAAAGCATGAACGTGCGCACCGGCCCGTATTTACAGATGAAAAAGGGACTATTTTATGGCTCCCCGGCCTGCGTGCCTCCTTTCGCTATGAAAAAGAATCAGCCTATTTCGTATGGAAAAAGCACTGGGCAGGCACGTGAAATAAGAAGTGACAATTTCGGAAAATTTGTTGTGCAGGGAAGCAAATTCCCTTTATACGTGCTATGATTGAAAATGGACCATTTTTAACAATGGCAGCTTATAACATGGTTGTAATGCTTCTGTTTTGTGACTATAGTTTTATAAAATAAAACAGCGGCTGTTAAAATTCAGCCCGGATGAAAGAATGAAATTCGCTTGGGAGGGTAAAGACATTCAGATGCACGACGAAATACAGGATATATTAATCTCGGAAGAAGAACTGCAGACAAAAATTAAAGAACTGGGCACAACGCTTACGGAAGAATATGACGGGCGTTTTCCTTTAGTGATCGGAGTTTTAAAAGGAGCACTTCCTTTTATGGCTGATATTGTCAAGCGCATGAACATTCATCTTGAGATGGATTTTATGGACGTTTCAAGCTACGCCGGGGGCACGGTTTCCACTGGGGAAGTTAAAATCATCAAAGACCTGGATACAACGGTTTACGACAGAGACATCGTAATACTTGAAGACATTATTGACAGCGGGCGCACGCTTAAATACTTAATCAGCCTCCTGCAGACCCGGGGAGCAAAGTCGTTAAAAGTGGTAACGCTCCTGGATAAGCCGGAGGGACGGGTAGTGGACCTTACCGCAGACCTGGTTGGCTTTACAGTGCCGGATGAATTTGTTGTGGGCTACGGTCTGGATTACGCAGAAAGATACCGGAATCTGCCGTATATCGGTGTATTAAAGCCCGAGATTTATCAAGGCGGATGATTAGGAACAGACAAGTGAATATGATACTATTATTGCAGCTTTCGATGTATGCAGGAGGAGGTCAGGAATGAACCGAATTTTTCGTAACACTGTGTTTTGGCTTTTTTTATTCCTGGTTATTATAGGGATTATCAGCTTTGCCCAAAACGATGGTGGAGATACAAATACAATCAGCAGTACAGAGTTCAATGAACGTCTTAGTGAGAACGAATTTGCTACTATTACGCTCCAGCCCGAGGGCGGAGTTTACAATGTAACAGCTGCCACCAGTGAAGATACTGAAAATGCGGAAACGTACGAGTCGTATATTCCGATGACAGATGAATCAACACAGCAGCTGCAGACAGCACAGGGGCCTAACGGCAACGCTGTCGAATTTGATACGCAGCCGGAAGAAGAAACGAGCGGCTGGGTTACTTTCCTTACAACGATGATTCCATTCATCATTATCTTCCTTCTGTTCTTCTTCCTGCTCAGCCAGTCCCAGGGCGGCGGCAGCAAGATGATGAACTTTGGTAAAAGTAAGGCGAAGATGTACCAGGAAGACAAAAAGAAGGTGCGTTTTAAAGACGTAGCCGGTGCGGAGGAAGAAAAGCAGGAGCTTGTAGAAGTCGTTGACTTTCTGAAAGATGCCCGTAAATTCTCCAACATCGGTGCCCGTATTCCAAAAGGCGTACTTCTTGTCGGTCCTCCGGGTACAGGTAAGACGCTGATCGCCCAGGCGGTCGCCGGAGAAGCAGACGTACCGTTCTTTTCCATCAGTGGTTCAGACTTCGTGGAAATGTTTGTCGGTGTCGGTGCTTCCCGTGTACGTGACCTTTTTGAAAACGCGAAGAAAAATTCACCGTGTATTATTTTCATTGATGAGATTGATGCAGTGGGAAGACAGCGTGGTGCCGGCGTCGGCGGCGGCCACGATGAACGTGAGCAGACGCTGAACCAGCTTCTGGTTGAAATGGACGGCTTTGCCGGCAATGAAGGTATCATTATCATTGCAGCGACTAACCGTGCCGACGTACTCGACCCTGCACTTCTCCGTCCAGGACGTTTTGACCGTCAGATTCTTATCGGCCGTCCGGATGTAAACGGCCGGGAGGAAATCCTTCAGGTGCATGCGCGCAACAAGCCGCTTGCAGAAGACGTTAACTTCCGGGCCATCGCACAGCGTACGCCTGGTTTTACCGGGGCGGACCTCGAAAACCTTCTGAACGAAGCGGCGCTTGTGGCAGCCCGTGCTGATATGCAGAAGATTAGAATGACGCATGTGGAAGAAGCGATTGACCGCGTTATTGCCGGTCCTTCGAAAAAATCACGCGTTATTTCAGAAAAAGAACGTAACATCGTGGCGCACCACGAAGCAGGCCACACAGTTGTTGGTATGAAGCTTGAAAACGCGGATATGGTGCACAAGGTAACCATCGTTCCGCGCGGCCAGGCCGGCGGTTATGCAATGATGCTTCCGAAGGAAGATCGTTACTTTATGACCAAGCCGGAGCTTCTCGATAAAATTGTCGGCCTGTTAGGCGGCCGTGTGGCAGAGGAAGTTATGTTTAACGAAGTGAGTACAGGTGCTCATAATGACTTCCAGCGTGCTACAGATATCGCCCGCCGCATGGTTACCGAATATGGTATGAGTGAAAAGCTCGGCCCGCTGCAGTTTGGCTCAAGCGGCGGCGGCCAGGTATTCCTCGGCCGTGACATGCAGAACGAACAAAATTACAGTGACGCTATCGCTCACGAAATTGATAATGAGATGCAAAGAATCATTATGGAATCGTATGAACGCTGTAAACAGATTCTTACGCAGTACAAAGACCGGCTTGAGCTTGTAGCCCAAAGCCTTCTGGAGCTGGAAACGCTGGATGCAGAGCAGATCCGTTCCCTTGTTGAAGATGGCAAGCTTCCAGAGGATCACTATTCGAATAAATCGGATGAAGAGATGGGTGCTACGAAAAGCGAAGAGCAAAAAAATGAAGAGGAGCAGGCTGACCACGTCCTAAAAGATGACAGCGGTGAATCTTCTTCGGAGGAAACCTCTTCTGAAGAAACGACAACTTCTTCGGACTCGGGCTCCGACAGCGACGATACGAACCGTCGTGACTAGCATGAAAGAAAGGGTGCCTTTAAGCGGGCATCCTTTTTTGTATGCTTAAAAGAGAGCGGATGTTTTTCTCCGCACGTTCTGCGGTATAGCATAAACAGAAAGCATGCGAGCGGATTAGTTGTTTTTCAATTGGTTTTGTACAATACTATGTATCAGGTTTTCAAAGATAATATTATGATATAGAGAGCAAGAGTGGAAAGGAAGGAATTAAATCAATGAAGGATTATTTAGTAAAAGCAACAGCGTTTAATCATCAGGTCCGTGCTTACGCCGTACACACGACAGAGATGGTGGATGAGGCGGTCAGACGCCACCAGGCATGGCCGACTGCTTCGGCGGCTTTAGGCCGGGCGATGACAGCGGGTTCCATGATGGGAGCGATGCTTAAAGGCGACGATAAACTGACCATTAAAATTGAAGGGCATGGGCCGATGGGTCCAATTATTGTCGACAGTAACTCTTCGGGTGATACGAGGGGGTATGCCCACAACCTGCAGGTTCACTTCGATTTAAACGACAGCGGTAAACTGGACGTAGCCCGTGCCGTCGGTACAGAAGGAACCTTATCGGTCGTTAAAGATCTTGGCATGCGGGACATGTTTACCGGCAACGTTCCGATTGTTTCCGGTGAACTCGGAGACGATTTTACGTATTACTTTGCGAATTCCGAGCAGCTGCCTTCGTCTGTCGGTCTCGGAGTGCTTGTAAACCCGGATAACTCTGTGAAAGCAGCAGGCGGGTTTATTATTCAGGTTCTTCCTGATGCAGAGGAAGAATATGTAGCGCGTCTTGAGCAGCAGATACAGCAGATGCCGCCGGTCTCCAAGCTGATTGAACACGGTAAAACCCCGGAGGAAATTCTTCATATTATCCTCGGTGAAGAAGTGAACGTGCTCGATACCCAGCCGGTTCAATTTTCCTGCCAGTGCTCCAAGGAACGGGTGGAAAATGCGATTATTTCTCTTGGCACCGACGAGCTCCAGGATATGATTGAAAAAGACGGGGGAGCCGAAACAACTTGTCACTTTTGTAACGAGGTCTATCACCTGGACGTGGACGATCTGGAGCGTTTGAAAGAGCGCACCTCTGAAATTGAAAACCGCTCCTAGATTATTTATGCGCCTTTTGATCTACAGATTGACAGAAGTTGACCAAATTGATACGATTAAATTATAATAAAACCAATAAATTTACTTGGTGTTTGAAGGAGGAGCATGAATGAAGGCTGCAAATAACGTTACAGAACTCATTGGAAATACTCCCGTAGTAAAACTAAACCGTTTAACCGGGGAAAATGATGCAGATGTTTATTTGAAACTTGAGTATATGAATCCAGGAAGCAGTGTTAAAGACCGTATTGGTCTTGCTATGATCGAAGCTGCTGAACGGGATGGCCGTTTAAAAGAAGGGGATACAATCGTTGAACCAACAAGCGGTAACACAGGCATCGGCCTTGCGATGGTAGCTGCTGCCAAAGGCTATCCGGCGGTGTTGGTAATGCCGGAAACAATGAGCATGGAGCGTCGCAATCTTCTTCGTGCATACGGTGCGGAACTGGTGCTTACACCAGGACCTGACGGCATGGGTGGTGCGATTTCTAAAGCGAATGAGCTTGCTGAAGAAAAAGGCTACTTTATGCCGCAGCAGTTCGAAAACGAAGCCAATCCGAAAATCCACCGTGAAACCACCGGCCGCGAACTGCTGGAGCAGATTGACGGGCCGATTGATTCCTTCGTTTCCGGAATCGGGACCGGTGGCACGATTTCCGGTGCAGGCGGCCTTTTGAAGGAGCACTATCCGGAGATGCGTATTGTAGGTATTGAGCCAGCAGATTCCCCAATTTTAAACGGCGGAAATAAAGGCCCTCACAAAATTCAGGGCATCGGTGCCGGTTTTGTACCGGGTACGCTGAATACAGACATTTACGATGAAGTAGCGGTAGCAACCACGGAGCAGTCGTTTGAATATGCCCGCCGCGCTGCCCGCGAGGAAGGCATTTTGGGCGGTATTTCTTCCGGATCGGCTATTTATGTGGCTCTTCAGGAAGCGAAAAAGCTCGGCAAAGGCAAAAAAGTTGTGGCTGTTATTCCTAGTAACGGAGAGCGCTACTTGAGTACGCCTCTTTACCAGTTTGAAGACACTGTAGACTGAGATAAAAAATGTTTAAAAGTCCGTACCCTCAAAAAGGGACGGGCTTTTTTTATGGAAATAGCTTTAATGATGCGCTTTGGTTTATTTGGAGTGAATGGGAACGAAAAAGGGTAATGAAGCAAACGCAGCGTTCTGATTGTTTTTTTATAAAAAATTTCGTAGACTTGGTAGAAATGTAAAGAGAATTTTCTGTAAAAAAAGAGAGAATTGGATGAAACCGGGGGCATACACATAATGGATGAGCGACTGGCCCGAGGGCCTCAAGCAGGAGAATCATATACACAGACTACGACGTCGTTTTTTCAGACGAATGACCAGTTTTTTCAGGCGTTCGACTTTCTTGCCAGGGAAGAACCTTACCATATGCTGCTTGAAAGCGGACGTCAGGGCGAACTCGATATCGCTGGCCTTTGCCCCTTTGCGGTAGTGGAAGGGAAAGATGGAGAGACGAGCCTTCATAGACATGGAAGTACTGAAATGCATGCAGGAGATCCACTTGAAGCATTGGCAAAATGGATGGAGCCGTACAATCTTCCAGAGGATCCGGATCTGCCGCCGTTCCAGGGGGGAGCGGTAGGCCAGATAAGCTACGATTATGTACGTTATATTGAACAGCTGCCGGAACTCGCGGTGGATGACCTGAGGATGCCGGATGCGTATTTTCTACTGTATGACCTGTTTTTCATTCATGATAAAAAAACCGGGGAAACGTGGGTATGGCATTTACATGCTGAAGAGGAAGACGCCGTTAAATTCGTCGAGAAATGGAAAAAAACATGGATGGAGGCGGCAGAAAAGTCTGCCGGACAGGAGCGTTCAGAATCGAAGGGGGCTGTATCTGCCGAAAAGTCGGTGCCCTCCTTTTCCGGGGAATTGTTCGGCGGAGCAGTAGAGCAGATTAAAGAGTATATTGCTGCGGGGGACGTCTTCCAGGTGAATTTATCCACTCGCCAGACACAGCTTTTGCATACCTCTGCCTTTCATATTTATCAAAAGCTGAGAGAGCTGAATCCCTCCCCCTATATGGGCTATATGCATACACCGGACTGGCAGACGGTCAGTGCCTCCCCGGAGCTTCTGGTTAAAAAACGGGGTGCGGAGGTGTCCACCCGCCCGATTGCCGGAACCCGTTCGAGAGGGAAGGACGAACAGGAGGATATGGCGCTTGAACAGGAGCTGATGGGCACGGAAAAAGAGCGGGCCGAGCATGTCATGCTTGTCGATCTTGAAAGAAATGACCTGGGCCGTGTCTGCCGCTATGGTTCGGTAAAAGTGGATGAATTAATGGCAGTGGAAAGGTATTCCCACGTGATGCATATTGTCTCTAATGTAAGAGGAATACTTGCTGAAACAGAGCAGGTATATGATATGATAAGGGCAGTGTTCCCGGGAGGGACGATCACCGGTGCTCCGAAAGTACGGACAATGGAAATTATTGAAGAGCTCGAGCCGGTACGCCGGGGTTTTTATACAGGAGCGTTTGGCTGGATCGGCTACAACAAGGATGCGGAGCTGAACATTTCTATCCGCACCATGCTTGCCAAGGACGGGTACGCCCATGTTCAGGCAGGGGCCGGGATCGTTATCGACTCTGATCCAAAAGCAGAATACAAAGAATCAATCAAAAAAGCCAAAGCGTTATGGGAAGCGAAAAGACAGAGCGAAGCAGAGGCCGGCATCACCCACGAGCAGAGCTGAGACTAGAATAGAAAGGAAGATTTTCGCATGATTTTAATGATTGATAACTATGACTCGTTTACGTACAACCTCGTGCAGTACCTTGGAGAAATGGGAGAAGAACTCGAAGTGCGGCGTAACGACCAAATCACGGTGGAGGAGATTGCTCATTTGAATCCCGATATTCTGATGATTTCCCCGGGGCCCTGCAGTCCGAATGAGGCGGGGATCAGCGTCGAAGCGATACGCCGCTTTGCCGGTGAAATCCCGATTTTTGGTGTCTGCCTCGGCCATCAGGCGATTGCGCAGGCTTTTGACGGCGATGTTGTACGGGCGGAACGGCTGATGCACGGAAAGACATCGGCTATCCATCATGACGGTGTAAGTATTTATACCGATCTTCCAAATCCATTGACGGCTACAAGATACCACTCGTTAATTGTGAAAAGAGAAACACTGCCGGACTGCTTTGACATCACCTCTGAAACGGAAGCCGGGGAGATTATGGGTATTCGCCACCGCACCCTTCCTGTGGAAGGCGTGCAGTTTCACCCTGAATCGATTATGACCGGTGAAGGGAAACAGATGCTCAAGCGCTTTGTGGATCGGCACCGGCAGTCGGAAGAGGTGCTGTAGCATTGTATGTGTATATAGACGGTGAGGTAAAGAAGGCGGGCGAAGCTCGTCTTTCTGTGTTTGATCACGGTTTTATGTACGGGCTCGGCTTATTTGAGACGTTTCGGGTGTATAACGGGCACCCGTTTTTGCTGAATGCTCATATGGAAAGGCTCGAAGCCGGCGCAGAAGAGCTCGGCATTGTCTTCCGCTATGAACGCGAAACGGTGGAGGCAGAAATTCAGCAGCTGCTCGACGCCAATGGGCTAGAGAATGCCTACGTACGATATAATGTATCCGCAGGTCCCGGGGATTTGGGGCTTCAAACGACTCCCTATCTTGAGCCGGTTATTGTTATTTACATGAAGCCGCTTCCGGCAGCGGGAGCAGAACCTATGCAAAAGGACGCCTTATGGCTTCAGCTGAGGCGCAACAGTCCGGAAGGCCGGGAACGAATGAAGTCCCACCATTATATGAACAACTGGCTCGCCAAGCAGGAAATAAAAGACCGTCCGGAGGCGGAGGGTATTTTCGTCAATAGCGGGGGATATGCTGCAGAAGGCATCGTGTCCAATATTTTCTGGCGGAAAAGAGATACTTTGTATACACCGGCAGTGGAGACAGGTATTTTAAACGGCATTACCCGTCAATTTGTGATACAGTTAGCACATGAAAATGACTACACCGTGGAGGAAGGCCACTTCCTCCCGCAGGATATAGAAGCGGCAGAAGAAATGTTTGTCACGAATTCTATTCAGGAAATTGCAGCGGTCCGTGCCCTTGGGGATTATTATTTTCCAAGCTATTCAGCGGCCCGGCTGCTGCACCGCCGCTACCAGAAAGAAAGAGAGAAAAAATAACAGCTGGCACGGCAGGGAGGAGAGAAAATGCGCAATCAGGTAATGCGATGGAAGAATTGGGAGCTTGATTTTTCCTTAAAAACGTTTGTCATGGGAATTTTAAATGTGACGCCGGATTCCTTTTCTGACGGAGGCCGTTACAGCGAGGTGGAGCATGCTGTCGCGCAGGCAGAAAAACTGGTGGGTGACGGAGCGGATATTATCGATATCGGCGGGGAGTCCACACGCCCCGGGGCGGCATTTGTAGAAGCAGAAGAAGAGCAGCGGCGGATTGTTCCGGTGCTCGAAGCCCTGAGGGGCCGTATAGGCGTACCTATCAGCGTGGACACCTATAAAGCGTCCACCGCCGAGGCAGCTGTTAAAGCCGGGGCGGATATCATTAATGATGTGTGGGGAGCAAAAGCAGATCCCGACATGGCCCGGGTAGCAGCTGAATACGACGTGCCAATAATTTTGATGCACAACCGGGATAATACTGAGTACCAGGATTTGATGCCGGACATGATTCAGGATATTTATGAAAGCATAGCCATTTGCGAGAAGGCCGGAGTCAAAGCAGACCGTATTATTCTGGATCCCGGCATAGGCTTTGCAAAAACCTATGAGCAGAATCTGGAAGCGATGCGGAAAATGGATCAGTTTACGTCGCTTTCGTACCCCGTACTTCTTGGCAGCTCCCGTAAATCGCTCATATCAAAAACGCTTGAGCTTCCTGCCGACGACCGGGTAGAAGGAACAGGCGCTACAGTAAGCCTTGGTATTGAACGCGGGTGCGATATTGTCCGTGTGCATGACGTAAAAGAAATGACGCGCGTAGCCCGGATGATGGACGCTATGCTAGGAGTAAGAAAGGAGCATTCGGTTGGATAAAATTCATTTACAGGGAATGGAGTTTTACGCTTATCACGGAGTGTTTGAGGAGGAAAACAGGCTCGGCCAGCGCTTTCGCGTCAATTTAGTACTCGAAGCGGATCTAAAGCCGGCAGCGGCAGAGGATGACGTAGAAAAAAGCGTTAACTATGCCGAAGCATTCGAAGCGGTGAAAGATGCCGTGGAAAACCAAACATTCCGGCTGGTAGAAACTATTGCTGAAAAAATCGCTGAAACAATATTTGCGCGTTTTGAAATCGTTAAGCAGCTTCATGTAAAAGTGATTAAACCGGATCCTCCAATTCCGGGACACTACGATCATGTTGCCATTGAAATGACCAGGGTTCGTCCGTAATGCCCCAGGTTTTTATTGCCCTGGGGTCAAACCTCGGGAAACGGGAAGAGTATTTAAAGCGGGCGGTTCAGGCTATGCAAAAGGAGAAGCAGATGCAGCTGATAAAGCTTTCCCCGGTGTATGAAACCACACCGGTAGGGGTGGTCGATCAGCCGCATTTTCTGAATATGGTTTCTGAATGGAGCACTGATTACGGACCGGAAGAACTGCTGGAGGCGCTTCACCGGATCGAGCATGAGCTTGAGCGCATACGTGAAGAACGATGGGGGCCGAGAACGGTGGACCTTGACATTCTTATCTATGATGAAGAAAATATGAACAAGGAGCATTTAATTATTCCGCATCCCCGGTTAACTGAGCGGGCCTTTGTTCTGGTCCCCTTTTTTGATATTGCCCCCGACCGTTTTGTTCACGAGGACAAGACGGTTCGTTGGTATGTAAAAAATCTGCCAGAGAAAGAACGGGCTGACGTAGTATACTGGGGCGAGCTGTCAATAGAAAACAACGACGCGTGAAAAATAAAGACAACACATAGGAGGTTGCTGTGGTGTTAAAAATTCGTGACATAGAAATGAATAACCCGGTGGTGCTTGCTCCGATGGCAGGAGTCAGCAACCCTGCTTTCCGGCTGATTGCGAAGGAATTTGGAGCAGGGCTTGTGTGCGCAGAAATGGTAAGCGACAAAGCAATACTGCATGAAAATGAAAAATCGATGCGGATGCTCTACGTGGATGAAAGGGAAAAGCCGCTCAGTCTCCAGATTTTTGGCGGGGACAAAGAAACGATGGCCGGGGCTGCTGAAGTAGTGGATCAGCATACCAATGCAGATATCATTGACATAAATATGGGCTGTCCTGTGCCGAAAATCACTAAGTGTGATGCAGGGGCCAAGTGGCTGCTTGATCCGGATAAAATCTATCAAATGGTAAAAGCAGCTGTGAACGCAGTAGATAAGCCCGTAACGGTAAAAATGCGGATGGGCTGGGATGACGAGCACATACTGGCTGTGGAGAATGCTCAGGCAATTGAGGCAGCCGGCGGCGAAGGCGTAGCGGTACACGGGCGCACCCGGGTGCAGATGTATGAAGGTGTGGCAAACTGGGAAATACTTAAGGAAGTAAAAGACGCCGTGAACATCCCGGTAATTGGCAACGGGGACGTCTCTACTCCCCAGGACGCCCAGGCGATGCTTGATACGACTGGAGTGGACGGAGTCATGATCGGCCGTGCCGCTCTCGGGGACCCTTGGATGTTTTACCGGACAGTACAGTATTTGGAGACAGGAAAGCTTGTAGAAGAAGAACCAACTCCAAAGGAAAAAATGGATGTGTGTATCGTGCATATGGATCGTTTGATAGAGTTGAAAGGTGAAGATGTGGCTGTGCGGGAAATGCGCAAGCACGTGGCCTGGTATCTAAAGGGCATGCACGGCGGCTCTAAGGTACGGGGTAAAGTAAATGAACTGAATACACGCGATGAAGTGGCGGAAACACTATATAATTTTGTCGGTTCTACGGAAGCTCCCAGTATGGCATAAGCATTTGCACGCAGAGCGGCTTCTTCCAGGGAAGCCGCTCTGTTTATGAGTGCTGGAATAAAACTGGAAACAAAAGGTATTATATAATAGAAGAAAAAATTAAAAGCGATCTAAAGGGGAGACTACTATGAGCCAGGATCAAGAGCTGAACGACCAGTTCCGTGTACGGCGTGAAAAAAGAGAAGCGCTGATTAATGAAGGGAAAAACCCATTTGGAGAACGCTTCGCGCGTACTTATGATTCAAAAACTATGCACCGGGAGTTCGACGCCTTCTCTAAGGAAGAGCTGAGCGAAAAAAATACGGATATTACGATAGCGGGGCGCATGGTCACTAAGCGTGGAAAAGGGAAAGCAGGATTTGCCCACCTGCAGGATCTTGAAGGGCAGATTCAGATTTACGTACGGAAAGACGAAGTCGGCGACGAAGCATACGAAGGCTTTAAGGATATGGATATTGGAGACATTGTCGGGGTGCGCGGCCGTGCATTTAAAACAAATGTAGGGGAATTATCTGTGCGGGCCACAGAAGTAACGCTCTTAACAAAGGCTCTTCGCCCGCTGCCTGATAAATACCATGGACTTCAGGACATTGAACAGCGCTACCGCCAGCGTTATTTAGATCTTATTGCAAATCCCGAAGTGAAAGATACGTTTATCATGCGGAGTAAGATCATCCAATCCATGAGAAATCATTTGAACCGTCAGGGCTTTTTGGAAGTGGAAACACCAATGCTGCATACAATACCGGGCGGAGCGTCTGCGCGTCCGTTTGTTACTCATCATAATGCTTTGGACATGGAGCTGTACATGCGTATTGCGATTGAATTGCATTTAAAGCGTTTGATTGTCGGTGGCATGGAAAAAGTATATGAAATTGGCCGCGTCTTCCGGAATGAAGGTATTTCCACCCGCCATAACCCTGAATTTACTATGATGGAATTGTATGAAGCCTTCGGAGACTATGAAGATATTATGGACCTGACCGAAAGCTTGATCGTACAGATCGCAGAAGATGTACTTGAGAGTACCACGCTCCAATACGGAGACGAACAGATTGAACTCGGTAATCAGTGGAAAAGAATGCACATTGTAGACGCTGTCAAAGAAGAAACCGGCGTGGATTTCTGGCAGGAAATGAGTGACGAAGAAGCCAGAGCGCTGGCTAAAGAACATAATGTGCCTATTCGGGAAACGATGTCCTTTGGTCATGTGGTTAACGAATTCTTCGAGCACTTTGTGGAAGAAAAACTAATTCAGCCTACTTTTGTTTACGGTCATCCGCTCGCTATTTCTCCGCTTGCAAAGAAAAATGAAAAAGATTCCAGATTTACAGACCGCTTTGAATTATTTATTGTAGGACGTGAACATGCAAACGCCTTTAGTGAGTTAAACGATCCTGTAGATCAGCGGGAGCGGTTCGAAAAACAGGTGGAAGAAAGAGAAGCTGGAGATGAAGAAGCTCATATGATGGACTACGATTATCTTGAAGCAATGGAATACGGACTTCCACCAACAGGAGGGCTCGGTATAGGCATTGACCGGCTGGTGATGCTGCTAACGAACTCTGCTTCTATCAGAGATGTGCTCTTGTTTCCGCAAATGCGCAGCCAGGCTTCCCACGAAGAGTAGACAGTTTTCTGCCGGCTTTCTGACTCGAAAGCCGGCATTTATATAAAAAATTAAAAGAAAATATAAAAATGGGTTGCGTACAAATAAGAAACGATGATATATTATTTTTTGTCGCCGTAAAGAGAGCGGCAGGCTGTTCAGGCAGCTGAAAAAAGTTATTGACTTAATAACGCTCCGGTGTTAATATATAAAAGTCGCGAAAATAACGACAGATTGTTCTTTGAAAAGGAAAGACAAGCCAGAGCCCCAATCAAAAGCAACACATTTTTAGGGCATTTCGGATGCCACAGCA